>JAWSVD010000049.1:57191-116870 GCA_033852095.1 Granulosicoccaceae bacterium
GGAAGAAGCTGGGTGTTGAGCACAACATCAACCCTCAACAACCACCCTTCGGGAGTGCCTCTGCATCCGCAATTTCCACACTGTCAGAGCACTAGCTTCGATCCGGTGGCGTGAGATAAGCGCTCGTGCGCCCAAGGTAGGGCTCATGCTCTTTGATTTCCATGCGCGCAATTTTTCTCAGGTGCACCTCATCGGGTCCGTCAGCGTACCGCAGCGCCCGCCCTTGCGACCACATATCCGCCAGAGGCGTATCTGGGCTCACGCCCATGGCGCCAAACGTCTGCATCGCGCGATCGACAACCGTGGTGTGCAGCGTCGGGATCACCGCCTTGATCAGGGAAATTTCTTTGGCCGCCGCCTTGGCCCCTACCTTGTCGATCATCCACGCCGCTTTCAGGACCAGTAGCCGCGCCTGCTCTATTTCCATTCGCGAACGCGCAATCCAATCGGATACTGCGCCGTGTTGATGCAGGTATTTGCCAAATGTCTTGCGCGTCTGCGAACGGTCGATCATTAAATCCAAGGCCAGCTCGGCCTGCCCAATTGAACGCATGCAGTGGTGAATTCGCCCCGGCCCCAAGCGCGCTTGAGACATGGCAAAACCGTCGCCCTCAGCACCCAGTAAATTGCTCACTGGCACCCGTACCTGTCTAAAGACGACTTCACAGTGCCCGTGCGGGTTGAGGTGATTCATGACACTGATATTGCGTTCGACAGTGACGCCTGGCTGGTCATAGGGCACCAGTATTTGGCTCTGCTGGCGGTGCCGATCCGCGTTGCTGGGGTCCGTCTTTCCCATCACGATGAACAGGCGGCAGTTTGGGTGGCTGGCGTTAGAGATAAACCACTTCCTGCCGTTGATGACGTATTCATCCCCTTCCCGCTGAATCAGGGTTTGAATATTCGTCGCATCTGAAGAGGCGACGTCGGGCTCCGTCATGGCAAATGCCGACCGTATTTCGCCGTTGAGCAAGGGCAGCAGCCACTGCTCACGCTGAGCCGGAGAGGCAAACTTGTGCAACAGTTCCATATTCCCCGTGTCCGGTGCATTGCAGTTGAATATTTCCGGGCTCCAGGGCACTCGACCCATTATTTCTGCCAGCGGTGCGTATTCCAAATTTGACAGCCTTGTCCCTGGTTCATCGTCGCGCAGAGCCGGTAGAAACAGATTCCACAAGCCTTCTGCTCGCGCGAGTTCCTTTAGCTCGTCCCTAAAACTCACCGGGAACTTTCCCGCTTGCAACTCGGCGCGGTGCTGCGCTATTCGCGGCACTATATGCTCTTCCATAAAGTGATTCAGTTGGCCCTGAAGTGCCTTTACCCTGTCGCTGTATTCAAAATTCATTGTCGAGACCTCGGTATTAGAAATGCTTTTAGAGCGAGCCCGCCTGTAGAGACGGCCACTCAGAGGATTAAGTAACAGCCCGGCGATGGATGTTATGCGCCGGGCAGCAGCACCATTTTCCCCGCCACTTTCCTGCCCATCACGGCATCAAGCGCGGCTTTGGCCTGTGACAGAGGCATCTGTTGATCAATGTGCACGCTGACCACCCCACGCTGATACCAATCGAACAGCTGCTGCATATTGTCGGCAAAAGTAGCGGGCTCTCGGCGCGTGAAAGCGCCCCAGAACACACCGACCACGGAGAATTCCTTCACCAGCGCAAGGTTGACCGGCAGACTGGGGATGTCCCCACTGGCAAAGCCGATCACCAGCAGCCGTCCATTGGCTGCCATCGCGCGAGCGCACTGGCCAAAGGCTTTGCCACCCACCGGGTCATAGACAACGTCCACGCCCTTGCCCTCAGTCAGCTCTTTCAGCGCTTTGCGCAGATCTGTGTCTTTGTAGTTGATCAGCTCATCTGCGCCGTGCTGTTTTGCCACCGCCAGCTTCTCCGCGGACGAGCAGGCGGCTATCACGCGCCCGCCCATTGCTTTGGCGACCTGCACCGCTGCCAGGCCCGTACCACCTGCAGCACCTAGCACCAAGACGGTTTCACCCGGCTGTAACGCGCCGCGCTGCTTCAGCGCATGGTGGGCGGTGCCGTGCGCTAGCACCAGCGCGGACGCATCCGCGAAGGGCATGTCCTGCGGTAGCGGCATCAAGCGTGATGCCGGGCAGCACACCATCTCGGCGTAGGCACCGTAGTGAAGGCTCAAAGCCATCACCGCATCGCCCACAGCCACCCCCTGAACGCCCTCACCCAGGGATTCCACCACGCCTGAAAATTCACTGCCAGGGATCAGTGGCAGTGCAGGTTTAGCCTGATACAAGCCCTGCACCAACAGGCCATCCGGGTAGTTGACCCCCACCGCCCTCACCGCGATACGCACTTCGCCGAGTTTGGGTTGAGGGTCTTCGATCTCACGGTACTGGAGCGCATCGATGGGCGCATACTCTTCGCAAACAATTGCTTTCATGGCTGTTTGTCTATTTCCTGTTGATTAAGATCCGGTCGTTGATTTAGAAGCATTCGTCTGCCATCGCGTAACAGGTGTCGTCATTCACTGACAACAAAGCGCAGGCACGCTCAACTTTGCTCAACTCCCAACGGTAGAAGTACTGGCAGGCTTGAATTTTCCCCCGGGTGAAATTGTCCCTGCGCTGCGAGGACTCGGCAGCAATTGCTTGCTTGAGCCACATCCACGCAACTACCGTGTGGCCAAAGGCCTCGAGGTAGAGCGATGAATTGGCGAGATACAATTCGGTGGGCACCTTCGCAGCGAGTTCGAGCAATGATTGCGTTGTGCGTTTGAGTAAGGCCAAGACCTCGGCCAAGCGACCACGGAACTCGGCCAAGGCAGGGTATGCATCTGATGCCTGCAAAGTTTGATCAATCGCTTCACACAACACCGTGAAAGCACGGCCCTCGCGCATCAGTACTTTTCGGCCCAAGAGATCCATGGACTGAATGCCCTCGGTGCCTTCATGGATGGGATTGAGGCGGTTGTCGCGGTACATTCGTTCGACCGGGTATTCACGCGTGTAGCCATAACCTCCGTGCACTTGAATGGCCAGTGAATTCGCCTCAAGGCAGTATTTGGACGGCCAGGATTTCAACACAGGTGTGAGAATCTCAAGCAGCAGGGCCGATCTCTCCCGCTCTGCATCATCATCACTGTTCGCTTTCAAATCGACCAAGGAAGCACCAAAAAGGGACAGACACAAAGCCCCTTCTACATAGCTTTTAGACGCCAGCAGCATGCGGCGAACATCTGCGTGTTCGATGATGGCAAGCGGAGCGCTTGTGGCGTCTTTGCACGCGGGGTGCCGGCCTTGTGGTCTCTCGCGGGCGTAGTCCAGTGCGTGTAAGTAAGCTGTGTAGCCCAGAGCGACGGCCCCCACACCCACGCCTATCCTCGCCTCGTTCATCATCTGAAACATATAGGCAAGGCCGCGCTGTGGCTCACCGAGCAAATAGGCCACCGCACCGCCCTGCTCACCAAAGCTGAGCAGGGTCGAGGTGGTGCCGCGGTAGCCCATCTTATGGATGAGCCCAGCCAAGTGGACGTCGTTCCTTGGCCCTGGCTGCCCGTCTGCACCGGGCAAGAACTTGGGCACCAGAAACAGCGACAAGCCCTTCACACCCGCAGGCGCGTCTTTGATCCGGGCTAATACCAGATGCACGATGTTCTCGCCGAGATCGTGATCGCCGCCCGAGATGAATATTTTCTGCCCCACCAGACGGTACACTCCGTCCGCATGCAGCGTGGCGGTGCTGCGAATATCCCCGAGTGATGAACCCGCTTGCGGCTCGGTCAGCGCCATGGTGCCGCTAATACGCCCGTCCAGCAGCGGTGCGAGATATTGCTCTTTGAGCTCGGCGCAGGCGAAATTTTTGATCACATTGGCGTTTGCGCCACTGAGAGATGCATAGGCCAAGACAGAGACATTGGCTGCGCTGAAAATCGCCTTGCTTGCGACAGACACAGTAAAAGGCAACTGCATACCGCCCAACTCATAATCTTGTGTCGCAGCGCCGAAACCCGACCCGTAATACTGCCGCAGTGCAGCATGAACCTCTGGCCGCAGCTTCACCTCGCCTGCATCGAACTGTGGCTCATGCTCATCGAGCGTGGCCGCACTGGGGGCAAAATAATTTTCGGCGATCGACTCGGCAGTGTCGAGCGTCGCATCGAAGGTCTCTCGGCTGTGATCGCCGAAACGCGGCAGCCCCGTCAAGTCCTGCACCTTCACAACCTCATACAACAGGAATTCAAGATCACGGCGATCGATCAGTTTTGACGACATGCAGCCAACTCTCCAGTAGCAGCCCCGCTGTGGAGGCCTGTTCAACAAACTCAGCAGAAGACGAAGCCGTAAAACGGGTCAATCTTCAGTGAAAACCATATATTGTTTTGTGGAATATACTACCGCCTAGCAGAACATATCAAGGTCAATGACATCTTTGCATACCTCGACCAGGTGACTTCAGGCCAGCAACGTCTGGCCCGATCAAGACCGCTGTGCGAAATTATGTTTTACATTTACTGATTCAATCCGTAGGATGCCCTTTATCAAACGCTCAGATCACAGACCCTGTCGTGATCCGGTGCACCGCTTACAGACCCACGAGGCAGAATGACTCCATGAACAACACTGTTTCTCTTGAACGGCACGGCAATGTCGCTGTCATCACCGTCAACAACCCGCCAGTCAACGCCCTGTCTTTGTCTGTGCGCGAAGGTTTGCGACAGAATCTCAACCTTGCAGCCGCGGACGATCAAATCGCCGCTATCGTGATCTACTGCGAGGGGCGCACCTTTATAGCGGGGGCCGATATAAGCGAATTCGGCAAGCCCATGCAAGAGCCCAGCTTGCCGCAGTTGCTCGCCGGCATGGACACGATCAATAAGCCAATGGTGGCCGCAATTCACGGCACGCCACTGGGCGGAGGCCTCGAGACGGCCTTGGCATGCCACTACCGTATCGCCACAAAGACAACGCGCGTTGGCCTGCCAGAAGTGAAACTGGGGCTGATCCCAGGCGCTGGCGGCACACAGCGACTGCCACGATTGATCGGTGTAGAAGCGGCACTGGACATGATCGTCACTGGGCGTCAGGTCAAGGCAAACGAAGCCCTGGAGCTGGGCTTGGTTGACCGCCTCTGCGAGGGTGAGCTGTTTCCCGCGGCGCTGGACTATGCGCTGGAGCTTCTCGACAACGACGCCCCGGTACGCCGCAGCAGCTCGCTGGCGATAGACACGACGCCATTGGCTGCCAGTTTTTTCGACAACTCTCGTGCTGCTCTGGCAAAGAAAAAGCGCGGCTTTGAAGCCCCTCAGGCCTGCGTGGACGCCGTGGAGATTGCTACAAACAAGCCCTTTGCTCAGGGTATGGCAGCGGAGCGTGAGCTATTCATCAAGTTACTTGGCTCCACGCAATCCGCGGCACAGCGGCATTTGTTTTTTGCGGACCGGCAGGCACACGTCATTGAAGGCCTGGACAAATCAACACCTACACGAGAGATCTCGGACATCGGGGTGATCGGTGCGGGCACCATGGGCACCGGCATAAGCATCAACTTTCTCAATGCGGGGCTGCCTGTCACCCTGCTCGAACTCAAGCAAGAGGCCCTGGAGCGTGGTATCAATACCATCAGGGATTATTACGAGGACAGAAAACGCAGAGGAAGAATGAGCGCCGCCCAAGCGGACGCTTGCTTTGCACTGCTTCGCGGCACACTGGACTACGCGGACTTCGCAAGCTGCGATCTGATCATAGAAGCGGTGTTTGAAAGCATGGCCGTGAAGCGTGTTGTATTCGAAGCGCTGGATAAATCCTGCAAAGCAGGAGCCATACTTGCATCAAACACGTCCACATTGGACGTGGACACCATCGCTGCCTTTAGCAAAAGACCTGCGGACGTCATCGGACTGCACTTCTTCAGCCCCGCGAATGTCATGCGCTTGCTCGAGATCGTGCGCGGTGAAAAAACCGCCGATGATGTACTGGCCACCGCGATGAAGCTGTGTTCCACTATCAATAAAGTGGGCGTTGTCTCGGGTGTTTGTGACGGTTTTATCGGCAATCGAATGCTCAAGGGTTACGGCCGAGAAGCCGGCGCGTTGCTGCTCGAAGGCGCGCTTCCCGCGCAAATAGACGCCGCCATGGTTGCGTTTGGCATGGCCATGGGCCCCATGACCATGGGCGATCTGGCGGGGCTCGACGTCGGCTACCGCGTGCGCAAAGAACGGCGCGAGCGCGGCGAGCTCGTGCCCGCCGCAGACGGCGCAATTGCTGATCGTTTAGTGGAGATGGGCCGCTTAGGGCAGAAGTCCTCCGCAGGCTATTACCGCTACGAGCCAGGTTCCAGAGCAGCGCTTGAAGACGATACGGTGACTGAAGTCATTATCGACACCGCAAAGAGTCTGGGCATTACACGCCGAGAGATCGGTGACGATGAAATCGTACAGCGCCTTATATGCCCCTTGATCAATGAAGCGGCCCTCATCCTCGAGGAAAACATAGCGCAACGGCCCGGTGACATAGATGTGGTTTGGGTCAACGGCTACGGCTTCCCCGTCTATCGAGGTGGCCCCATGTTCTATGCAGACAGCGTCGGCCTGCCCGCTATTCTCGAAACCCTCAACGACTACCACGCCAAGTACGGTGAGGACTGGGCCCCCGCCCCGCTCATCAAAAAGCTGGTCAGCGAAGGAAAATCATTCTCGGATCTCTAGGAGCCTGCGCGACGGAGTCTCAGCTACCGCGCAGACCCCTAGCCCCCTAGCGAGCAATTAACTACAGTGCCTGGCTGCAGAAGATCAGGCGCTAAATTAACGGAGCACTACTCATGAAAGAAGCGGTCATCGTTTCCACCGCCCGCACTCCTATTGGCAAAGCATACCGTGGCGCCCTGAACAACACCCACGGCGCACCACTGGCGGGTCATGCTATTTCGCACGCCGTCGCCCGGTCGGGCATAGACCCCGCCGAGATCGAAGACGTCATCTTTGGCTGCGGATTGCCCGAGGGCGCCACCGGTGGCAACATCGCACGCCAGGCAGCACTTGCCGCAGGCCTGCCAATCACCACCAGCGGCGCCACCGTCAACCGCTTCTGCTCCTCTGGCCTGCAGGCCATTTCAATGGCTGCGCAACGGGTCATCGTCGACAACGTGCCGATCATGGTCGCGGGCGGACTGGACTCTATCAGCCTGGTACAAAACGAGAATACAAACCGATTTCGAACCCAAGATGAAGGCCTAAAGACAGCCTACCCCAGCATCTACTACCCCATGATCCAAACCGCCGAGATCGTCGCCAAGCGCTACGGCATCGGCCGAGACGCGCAAGACGAGTACGCACTGCAAAGTCAGCAGCGCACAGCAGCAGCTCAAGCTGCTGGGCGTTATGACGCTGAGATTGTCGCCATGCAAGCCACCCAGGCACTGGTCGACAAAGAAAGCAAAGAAGTGTCTTACCGTGAGGTCACCCTCGAGAAGGACGAGTGCAACCGACCGGGCACCACACTGGAGGGCCTGGGCCAGCTAAAACCCGTGGTGGGTGAAGGCGGCATGATCACAGCCGGCAACGCCAGCCAATTGTCAGACGGTGCATCTGCCTGCGTTGTGATGGACCGCCAACTGGCGGAGCGGCGTGGCATAGAGCCACTCGGCATCTACAGGGGCATGGTCGTGGCCGGCTGCGAGCCCGACGAGATGGGCATTGGCCCCGTCTTCGCCGTACCAAAGCTGCTCAAGCGCCACAATCTCTCGGTCGATGACATCGATCTGTGGGAACTGAACGAGGCATTCGCGGTACAGGTGCTGTATTGTCGCGATCGCCTGGGCATCGATAACAACAAATTGAATGTCGACGGAGGCGCCATCTCCATTGGCCACCCCTACGGCATGAGTGGCGCCCGGCTCACCGGCCACGCGCTATTGGAAGGCAAGCGTCGCGGCGCGAAGAACGTGGTGGTGACCATGTGCATCGGCGGCGGCATGGGCATGGCGGCCCTGTTCGAAGTTGCCTGAGCCCAAGCAATTTTCTGCAGTGAAATAGCCGGCATTTTGGGCTGCCTACGGGCAGCCATTTTTTAGTCTCTGAGCAGCAGGGGCAGCACTTTTTCCTATTAGAGAGCATTGAGCCATGCCTGCGATTGATCTGAACGGCGTCTCACTTCATTACGAAGAATCAGGCGTCCTTGACGGCCCTGCTATCGTGCTGATCATGGGGCTGGGCATGCAGTTAGTCGCCTGGCCAGCCGCTCTGCTGGATGCCTTGGCAGCGCGTGGTTATCGCGTGATTCGATTCGACAACCGCGATATCGGACTGTCGAGCAAATTCGACCACGCCGGAACAGTCAACATTAAGTCCACTATTCGTCGTCGATTTTTCCGTCTTGCTGTCTCTGCGCCCTACACGCTCGACGACATGGCTGATGACACCGTCGGGCTTATGGATGCGCTGGACATCAAAAAAGCCACCCTGCTCGGTGTTTCGATGGGCGGGATGATCGCTCAAGTGATCGCTACGCGCTACCCCGCTCGTGTCGAGAGACTCATTTCCATCATGTCCAGCACCGGCAGCCGCAAAACCCCAAGACCCACAGCCGCAGCGCTGAGCGCCCTGTTCGCCAAAGCACCTGAGCACGCTGACACCACGGCCCAGGCAGAATTTTACGCAGGCGTGGCCTCCCGTATTGGAAGCCCAGGCTTTCCCGCTGACGTTGCAGAAGTGCGGAACCGTCTGATAGCCGCCATGCGCAGATCCTCCCATAGACAGGGCATGCCACGCCAGTTCGCCGCTATTGCAGCCAGCGGCGATCGCCGCAAACAACTGGCAAACATAAAGGCACCGACACTGGTCATACACGGAAGTGACGACCCACTGCTGCCACTAAAGGCGGGCGAGCAGACTGCTGCAGCCATCCCAGGCGCAAAGCTGGAGATAATTGCAGGCATGGGACATGATCTGGCGCCCGGTGTTATCCCGCTTATACTCGCCGCATTTGACGAGCACAGGAGTTGCGGCAAAAGAAAACACCAGAGCAAACAACTCAATGACAATTAGGCAGACGGCTGTGAACAGCGACACGCGTAAACAAAAGCGGGACAGGCTGAAAAATAGTTAGCCACAATGGCACGCACGCGTCTGGAACCGCAGCTGCTCGCGGCATGTAGAGCCCCTTGCCATGACCAGGGTCAAAGCCCTGTCGAAGTCCAACCATCATTCAGTGGAGAATTAACTTGAAAAGTCAACAGATCGAGAATTACGGGGAGCCGCTGGTGTGCAACGAGCGCCAACAGCCCCAGCCACAGGGCACTCAAGTGCTGATCAAGGTTAAGGCATGCGGTGTCTGCCACAGTGATTTACATGTCTGGGAAGGCCACTTCGACATGGGCGGCGGACAGCAGCTGAACGTGAAAGGTCAACAGCAACTGCCGTTCACCCTTGGCCATGAAATAGCGGGCGAAGTGGTCGCACTCGGCCCGGAAGCAACGAATGCACAGCTTGGTGACAACTGCGTGGTTTACCCGTGGATTGGTTGCGGCACGTGTTCATTGTGTAGGTGTGGCAGCGAGCACTTGTGCAAAGCCCCCCAGGCCATTGGCATCTCCGTGGACGGTGGATACAGCGATTATGTACTGGTCCCAGATGGGAAATACCTGCACGAACTCGGGGATCTGGACGCAAACCTGGCGTGCACATATGCGTGCTCTGGCGTCACAGCCTACAGCGCCTTGAATCGCATCAAAGATCAAGTCGCCGGCCAGCAGCTGCTGCTGATTGGCGCAGGCGGTGTCGGCCTGGCCGGCCTGGCAATCGCCAAAGCCTTGTTAGACTGCGAAATTATTGTGTCAGATATCGACCCAGAAAAACGCGCCGCAGCACTGGAAGCCGGGGCCGATCAAGTCATCGACCCCAGTGACAGCGACGCGGTACGCCAACTGATGAAATCCACCCGCGGCGGCGTGCCCGCAGCCATCGATTTTGTAGGCTCCGACCGCTCCTGCGGATTTGGAATCAATTGCCTGGCAAAAGGCGGCACGATTGTGGTGGTGGGCCTGCTCGGCGGGTCGCTGTCACTCTCCGTCCCGCTGCTGCCGTTGAAATGTATCACCATCACCGGCTCTTTCGTGGGCAGCCCGCAAGACATGAGCGAACTCATGGCATTGGCACGAGCGGGGAAAATCTCCCCGATGAAGGTCAGCGAACGCCCGCTGAGCTGTGCACACGAAGCGCTGATGGATCTGCAGAAGGGCAACATTGTCGGTCGCGTGGTGCTGTCTCCGGGTGGCTAGTGCAAAGGGACACTCTAGAACCCTCAGCAGCGTTATGCCAAGTAGTGGTACTGCTCACTTGGCAGCGCGGTGCGCGACAATCAATTGCGCTCAGGTGCTTTGCGCAAGCACCTCTTAAAGCCCTGCCCCACCTAGGTATTCGCCGATACAACGACAGACCCGTCATCACCGCAGTGCTTCGACGCATTGCTGGCACGCTGGGCAATGCCCAGCGGCCATCACAATCTATCCAGCTTCAGGGTCAAAGCCCATGATCGCCTTGGTCTCGAGGAACTCCTCGAAACCGTGCGCGCCCCACTCTCGGCCATTACCCGATTGCTTGTAGCCGCCAAAAGGGGCATTGAGATCGGTGGCCGCACCGTTGATGTGTACCATGCCCGTGCGCAGCCGTTTTGCAACCGACCTTGCGCGCGCCAAACTGCCCGATTGAACATAACCTGACAGCCCGTACACGCTGTCGTTAGCAATCTCCACAGCCTCGGCCTCATCGCGGTAGGGAATGATCGACAACACCGGCCCAAAGACTTCCTCACGCGCGATAATGTCACTGTTTTTCAGATTACAAAAGATGGTGGGCTTGCTGTAGAAGCCTCTCTCCAGCCCCGCTGGCAGCCCCACACCACCACACGCCAGTTCACAGCCCGCGTCGATCGCCCGCTGGATCAATGCCTGCACAGACTGCCACTGCCGCTTGTTCGCTTGAGGTCCCATGGTGGTGGAACTCTCATCGGGAGGCCCGACAGTCAGGCCGTCCGCTACCGCGCAGGCCATGCTCACCACTTGATCGTGCAGATGCTCAGGCACCAACAATCGTGTGGGCGCATTACAAGATTGCCCCGTATTGGCAAAACACGCCAATACGCTGAATTTCACCGCGCGTTTCAACTCGGCATCATCAAGGATGATGTTGGCTGACTTCCCGCCCAGCTCAAGTGATACACGCTTGACTGAATCCGCCGCATGCTTTGACAACTGCGCCCCCGCCGCGGTTGACCCTGTCAGCGACACCATGTCCACATCCGCATGGCTTGCAAGGCGCTCACCGACCACTGGCCCCGCGCCGTTGATCAGATTGAAGACCCCGGGCGGAAACCCCGCTTCATCTATCATGCGCGCCAAGATATACGCGTCCAACGGCGCGACTTGGCTCGGCTTCAAGACAACGGTACAGCCCATGGCAAGCGCCGGGGCTAGCTTGCACATGATCTGATTCATGGGCCAATTCCATGGCGTGATAAGCCCGCAAACACCGACCGGCTCTTTACAGATGCGCGTGCACCCCATCTCTTCCTCAAAGCGAAAGCTCTTTAACAGCTCGATGGCGGTGCTCAGGTGGCCCAGACCCGTCGCAGCTTGCGCATGCTTAGACAAGGCGGCTGGCGCCCCCATCTCCAACGTGATCGCCTCCACCAGCTCTGAATAATGCCGCTGATAGGCCTTCATCAACGACTGCATCCAGCCCAGCCTTTCTTCAATGCTTGTCTGTGAGTAATGGGGGAAGGCATTCTTGGCTGCGGCGATAGCCCGATCGACGTCGGCAACGCTTGCAAGGGAAATTTTCGCCACCGGCTGCTCGGTGGCAGGGTTAATCACTTCCACGTAATGCTCTTCGAGTGGGTTCACCCACGCACCGCCAATATAAAACTGTGTTGCTTGCTGCACAAAAAACTCCTCAATAGATTGGTATAGCAGCCCGTTCAACAACAGCTGCCTTCACACTGCTTAGACTTGATTTCTAACGGCCTGGATACCGCCATGCGATATCATATTTTACTATAGCACTAATCACTTGTATCATTCACCGAATGCCAAGCACGGCAAAACACCGCATTTTTCCCAGACTAAACAGAGGCCCCCTCGCATGTCCGGCTGGATTCTTTTCTACGCCACGCTGTCTACGTCGATTGGACAGAGCGTAATTATTCCCCTGATGCCACCCCTGGGCCGCCAGGCTGGATTGACTGAATTTCAAGTCAGCCTGCTACTGTCGACCTCATCGCTGGTCTTCGCCATCGGCGCAACTTGCTGGGGCCGAGCGATCCCTGCGCTGGGGCACAAGCGGGTATTGCTGATAGGCCTGATGGGATACACACTCGGCACACTTATCTTCGGGGCCGTTCTCTACGCGGGGCTTGAGGGGACGATTGCAGGCGCTTCACTGTTCATCGCCCTGCTACTCAGTCGGTCATTGCAGTCGAGCATCATGTCGGCGACACCTCCCACCGCGCTAAGCTACTCGATGACATACAGCTCGGGTACAGATCGCATGGCGGGGGTCAGTCGAATAACGTCGGCGAGCAGTCTGGGCCAGGTCATTGGGCCAGCAACAGGCGGGCTACTGGTCGGATACGGTCTATTGACCCCCTTGTTTAGCATGTCGATCCTGACCTTCAGCGCCCTGTTATGTGTCTATTTTTGGCTGCCGCCAGCGCCACAACCGATTAAACACCACCGCGCTCTGGCTGCCACAGAAAAGCCAGCTTCGGCACCTATAGCAAGCCCGATCCCCTATGTGCTCATCGCGGTGCTGCTTTTTTGCGCGCTGAGCATGATGCAGCAGAGCATGGGGTTTTTCTTTATGGATACATTTCAGCTAAATGCTATTCAGGCGGTGCAACAAACCGCAACAGCGAGCCTTATTGTCGCTTTCGTTTCCGTCTCTTGCCAGCTGGGCCTGGTCCGGCGCTTCCGAGCTAAGCAGAGCTTTCTGTTGACCACGGGCTTGCTGCTCTTAACCGCAGGTTATGGAATCTTGAGTCAATGCAGCAGCCCATTACTTGTCTATGCCATCATGCCCCTTATAGGCGCAGGCATGGGACTGAGCTACCCCACAACCACGCTCGCGGCGAGCAACTCACCGGAACAACGGCAACAAGCGCGCAGCGCGGGGCTGATCACGGCGGCACCGGCAATCGGTTATGTGATCGGGCCACCGATTGCAGCGCTGCTCTACGGGCACAACCACGTCGCCCCGTACCTCTGCGCATCGCTGCTGATTTTGGCAGCCACGGCGCTACATTTGATGTCGTCGAAGCGCTAGTGCTTATTGTTCGCGCCTAGCGTACATGCTTTTTGCGCACTGTCGCGACCCACCATCAAACACCGATCTGCGTGCCCCCATTGTCAGGGCAGCGCGGAAGCCGCTACAGAGGGAATGCCCTCGGGGCCCTCAGAGCCTGTCCTCAGTCTGAATGTCCCGGTAGCCATCGCCAGCAACGTGCCCTTGTCGTCAAATACTTCACAAAAGCTACTGAAAATACGACTACCCGCGGCTCGGCATGTAGCGATTGCACGCACGGTTCCGCCGTTGCACTGATGGGTGAATGAGGTATTCAAACTCAATGTGACAGCCACCCGCCAGCGTCCTTCAAAAGGGCAGTAGGTGCCCGCTGCAGCGCCCGCAACATCGAGCAAGGAAGTCAGCACACCGCCGTGCAGCACACCGGCGAGGTTCAGATGTTTGGCCTCTACATCCAATGCTATCTCCACATAACCCTCGCGCCACGCCACCCCGCGGTAGCCCAGCTGCTGATGAAAACCGACAGCCGTCGCTGCTGACGCGAGCCGCCCATCTGTTGCTTCTTTCCGCCGCATTATGATCCGCCCTTGTTGCCACATTCTGCCATCGCGCCAATTCACACTGACGCTATCGCCTTAGAATACCTGCTCATTGATGAAACTGCGCTGAGCCCTGCTGCCCTGTTATGACAGGGACATCACGCTTGTGCAGGGCTCCACCGCGTAGAGCATGTCGACCTGCGCGGCGCGGCGCTCGAGCACCGCGCTTTGATTGACATAGCGCTTCTCGGTGATTTCACTGTGCTCAAGCGAGGGCGGCTCACCCAAAACCAGCAATCGGCCCACACGCACAGATGCCTGCCTGTTGCTCGCATTGTAGGTCTCAAGCTTTTGCCGCAATACATGCCTAAATGCCTCCGTGCTGCACAGTGAGGCCAGCTCGGTGTCCGCATCGCCTAGCTGCTCTCGTACACCGCCCTCTAAGGGCCAGACCATCACCGCCACGTACTCACGATCGTGGCCAGCGATAACCACGTCGGCCACCAGTGGCGAAAGAGCCGACACCAGCGCATTGCGCAGCGCGCCCGTGTGCACCCATGTCCCGTTCAGCAGTTTAAAATCTTCCGCCACTCGTCCGGCAAAGACCAGACCCTGTGTCGGATCACTCTCATCCACCCACCGCACCGCGTCTCCGGTGAGGAAAAATCCCTCCTCATCAAACGCTGCTTCCGTGGCCGCTGGATTTTTAAAATACTCGGGCATGATCTGCGGACCCTTAGAGCGAAGTTCAAATTTATCGCCCAGCGGGAACAACTTCAGCTCGGTACCCGGCAGCGGCAAACCGACACTGCCCATTCGCTCCGTAGACCAATGCAACACCGTCACTACCGAGGTGCTCTCGGTCGCACCCAGCGCGGTAATCACCGAGATACGCTTGCCGGTCACCTTGATGGCCAGCGCCTGTATTCGGTCAAAGATCGGCTGCGGCATGTCCGCGCCGCCGTAGCTGAACCACTCGAGATCTGCGAACAGGTTTTGACACAGTTCGTCGTCTTTCTCCAGGGCATCCAGCAACACCATATACGCCGCCGGAACCGTGCTGAATGAGGTGACTTTCACGTCTTTCAGATTGTTCAGGGTCTTTTCAAAGAGACCGGGTATGGGCTTGCCATCGTCGATATAGAGGGTACCCGCATAACGCAGCGTGCTGTTGATGTTTTGGTTTCCCCCGTAGGTGTGGTGCCATGGCAACCAATCCAACATGACGCGCGGGCGCTCCCGCGCATCCAGATGCACAACCGCGTTGAACGCAGCGTGCGGGAAACACATGTTCTCGTGGGTATTCACCACACCTTTGGGCTCACCTGTAGAGCCCGATGTGAAGAGTATTTTCGCCACCGTCTCAGGGCTGATCAGTCGACAAGAGGCCTCCACATCAGGGCCTGCAGTTGTCGTCAGTATCTGCTCGTAACTGATGGCCTCGCTCGATTGTGGTGCCCCGTTGACGTAGACGTATCTTTTGTCCGCCAAACCCAGCGCTTCAAGCGCGCCGCCGTAGTGGGCAGCATCCTGCACAAAAACCAAGCTTGGATCGACCAGAGAATAGATACGTTTCAATTTATTGCAGTCGGCACTCAGCAAGGAGTATCCAGGGGACACAGGCACGAAAGGCAATCGCGCTTTGAGCACGCCCAGCATAAAGACAGCGTGTTCCAGCGAGTTCTCGGAGAGCACCATCACGGGCGACCCCTCGGGCAAGCCCAAACTCAATAGCCACTGCGCCACACAAGATGAGCGGGATTCTGCATCAGCATAACTGAGATGCAACCACTCCCCATCAGCCCCCCTGCGCGCAAGAAATGATCTATGCGGGTAGTCATCCACCGCGAGACGAAACATGGCAATCAAGTTGTCGGCCACGGGTTGCGGTTGGTACTGCGAACGCACTATCAACACCCCTGAGTCACGGGTTTCCACATCCACTGCGGGCTCTTCCCAATCGTTTTCTTTAAACGGGGGCTGCTTAATCTGAGTCATGGTTAGTTTTCCGTTTTCTGTGTCGCGTTATTAGTTCTGTGTTTGCTCTTGGTCAAGCGCCCGAATGAAACGGGTCTCGGCCAAACATTCCTCGATACCGCCATTTTCATCAGCCTTTGACAGCTTCGAATTTTAAGCACCTTCTACTCGCACTACCGCCAATGCAGCTCTTGATTCAACGCGGGTTATACCTTCATGCCCGGCATGTTAAGCGAAGCGGTATTGCCGCCGTCCACAGCGATCGCTTGCCCGGTCACAAAGCTGGCGTCTTCACTTGCCAAAAAGGCCACAACCGCCGCGACTTCCTCGGCACGGCCATAACGCAGCAACTCACAGCGCATACCGAGCTTCGATTCCACACCTCTGTCGCGTGCCTTGGTGAAAATTGGCTGTGTCATGCCCGTCTCTATCAGCCCCGGGCAAACGGCGTTGACACGCACATTGAAGGCACCCAAGTCGCAAGCAGAGGTCTGGGTGAAATTGATCACCCCGGCTTTGGACGCACTGTATGCATTACCCCCTGCTCCGGAGCGAATGCCTGCGATCGACGCTGTATTGACTATCGCCCCGCTTCTCGCCCCCTGCATCACCCTGGAGGCGTATTTTGTCCCGTGCACCACACCCAAGAGATTCACCGACAACACTCTTTGCCAATCCGCCAAATCCTGCTCTGGCACAAGTCGGCGATCACTCGCAACTCCAGCGTTGTTGCACATCACATCTAGAGAGCCAAAATGGCGGACGCAGCTCTGCACCAGTGCTTCCACTTGCCGCTCTTGCGCGACATCTGCTTGCATCACAACAATGCGATCAGGATCAGCCCAGGATCTCACTGCGTCCTGAATCCGGCTCTCATCTTGATCAGCGAGCAGTAACGAGGCTCCCTCATCAAAAAGCCGACGAGCGACTGCCAGTCCTATACCACTGCCCGCACCGGTAACAATCGCTGCTTTATCTGAAAATCTATGTGCCATACGAACATCCATTCACATCGAAGTATTGGCACTCGAACATCATCGAGCACCTTGATCTAGCGGTAAGTGACAAAATTGTCGCCCGCGAGTCGAAGCGCCGCGACGTCGTTGAAGCTCACCAAACTAAAGCCGCGGCTACCATATGACAACTGCGTCACTGAGGCATTGAAAACCCGTCGCTGCAATGACAAGAAGCCCTGTGCATCTAAGTTCAGCAGCCGTTTCAAGAGGCTTGAAATCACACCCGCCGAACTGACAATCAGCACGCGGTCGCTGCGCCCTGACTCCGCCGCTATTTGACTCAATGTGCGCCATGCCTCATCGCTGAACTGGGGCCATGAGAGCAATCCCGGGGCAGCTGTTGTAGACGCGGGTTCCTGCATCCAACGGAGCAATGCACGCTCCAGTTCCGCTTGAAACAACTTCGGGTCTCGCTGCAAAGCGGCACGACCACGCGCCTCATCTGCGTAAGCTGTCAGCAATTTGTCCGAGTCATATTCGTCAAAGGCGTGGTCAGCGCGCAGTCGCTCTGCCCCCGGCATCAGTGCGTGAGTGGCCGTGCCCAATTGGCGCTGCAAGGTGCCACTCCACACTGTATGAAATTCCCACCGCAACTGGCGCCAGTGCGCACCGAGCAACTTGGCCTGCCGCGTACCCAGCTCACTGAGACGGTCATAGTTTTCCTCGCCAAAAGACGCCTGCCCATGCCGCACGAGCAATATATCCGTCATCTACCTATTCCTCGGCTCAGTGAACTACCCACCACAGCCATAACGCCTCAATGATTCGAATATCATTTTCTCACACATTTTGACCGCTGTGCGAAATTTGATTTCAATTTATTCTACTTTTGATTTATATTGATAATCAAGCACTGATACACCGGAAGCCACACATTGAAAACCATCAGAGACCTCGCCGAATTCTCCAGAGAATCCGCCGACCCCTTTGCCACCAGCCCATGGATGATCATCGATCAACAGCGCATCACTGATTTTGCCGAGCTGACAGAGGATCGGCAGTGGATTCACGTGGACGTCGAGCGGGCCCGCCGAGAATCTCCCAGCGCAAAAACCATGGCCCACGGTTACCTCTTGCTCTCTCTGCTACCCGCACTCGCCATGCGCAGTTACCGCATTGAGGGCTTCGGGACAAAACTCAATTACGGCATCGACAGCCTGAGATTCCTTAATCCAGTCCCGGTGGACAGCCGAATCCGGGCGCACTTCAGCTTCGACAGCATCAGCCCTAGAAAACAAGACAGCGTGTTATTGAAGCTGTCCGTGACCGTCGAGATAGAGGGCCAAGAGAAGCCCGCCTGCGTGGTTAAAACCTGCGCACTTCTGCTGCCCTGAAGCCAACAAACAAGCGCGGCGAGCCATCACATCGCCCTGCCTAATCACTAATTAAACAAGGATCCACAGCAATGAACTCACCATTTGATCTGCACGGGCAGGTTGCACTTATCACCGGCAGCAGCCGAGGAATCGGTCGTGCTACGGCTGAAATGCTCGCCCTGCACGGAGCAAAGGTCGTCATTTCCAGCCGCAAGGCCGATGCCTGTGAGGCCGTCGCATCCCACATACGCGCTCTGGGTGGCGAGGCGATAGCGATTCCCTGCCACATTGGCGACAAAGCACAGCTGCAGAACCTCGTGGACCAGACGCGATCCGCGTTGGGCCAAATCGACATACTCATTTGTAACGCCGCCATCAACCCCGTCTACGGGCCCCTGCAATCGCTGAGCGACGAGGCATACGACAAAATCATGAACACCAACGTGCGAAGCACATTGTGGCTGTGCAATATGACCCTGCCCCAGATGGCAGACACGGGCGGCGGCCAAGTGATATTGCTTTCCAGCATTGCAGCACAGCGCGGCAACAAGACCATTGGTTGTTACGGCATGTCCAAAGCGGCAGAAGCTGCAATGGCGCGGAATCTCGCCGTCGAGTGGGGCCCGCGTAATATCCGAGTGAACAGTATTGCACCGGGCATCGTGGTCACAGACTTTGCGAAAACACTGGTGAGCGACCCGGAACGAAAGAAACGGGCTGAAACAAAAACGCCGCTGCGGCGCCTCGGCCAACCCGAAGACATCGCCGGGGTCGCCCTCTTCCTGGCCAGCAATGCCTCCAGCTATGTCACAGGCCAAGTCATTGTTGCTGACGGCGGCGAGACAATTTCTTGAGCGAGACCCAATACAATGACCGACTTCCAAGCTGAATTAACGCTGGTATCAAAGCTACACCAATTTGACGAAGGCAAACTCAAAGATTATCTCGCTACCAGATTGCCTGGTGGGTCAAGCGACGAGCTAAAGATCAAGCAGTTTCAAGGCGGACAATCAAACCCGACGTTTCTACTCGATTCAGGGGATGAGAAATACGTTCTGCGCAAAAAACCACCGGGCAAACTGTTGCCCTCAGCGCACCAGATTGAGCGCGAATACCGCATCATGACAGCCCTGCAAGGCAGCAGTGTCCCCGTGCCTAGCACCCGCTTACTCTGCGAAGATCAAGACATCATTGGCACCCCCTTCTATGTCATGGACCACGTAGAGGGCAGAATAATTGAAACACCCGATTTAGCGGGTATTAAGAGCGATGAGAGGCGAGACATGTACAAGGCGATGATCCGCACCCTAGCCAACTTGCACAACATCAACTGGCAGGAAATTGGTCTCGAGGGCTTTGGAAAAGCGGAGCATTTTTACGAAAGGCAAATAAACCGTTGGAGCAAACAGTACTTAGCGGCAATGCAAACAACCAAAGGCGACAAAGTTGCGAAAAAAGCCATGAGCCTGCTCATCGAATGGCTGCCAGCGAACATACCCAAAGATGTCAGCAGCAGTATTTCGCACGGCGACTACCGCATTGGCAACCTCATCGTCCACCCACTGCAGCCATCAGTCAACGCAGTACTCGACTGGGAGCTCTCCACCATAGGCCACCCACTGGGTGACTTGGCATACTGCTGCATCCCCTACCACCTGCCGCACAGCAAGGACGGCGTAAAAGGGCTGCTGGGCCTAGACCTTGAAGCGAACGGTATCCCCTGTGAACAGGACTTTATCAACGACTACTGCAGGCAAGTGGGCCGCGAAAGCATTCAGCATTGGAATTTTTACATGGCTTTCGCATTGTTTCGACTGGCCGCCATTCTGCAGGGGGTTTTTGCGCGAGCAGTGCAGGGAAATGCTAGCTCTGCCAACGGCCTTAAGGTCGGTGCCAGAGCGTCCTTACTCGCAACCTCCGCTTGGCAAGCGACCCAATTGCCGACTGAATAGCCCAGAGAGAGAGAGGGGAGAGCTGACTTGATCTAGACGCCCTGCCGCGCAGGGCTATTTAGGCGTTGAGCAAAATAAGAAAGGCATGGCACCCCAAAAAAGCCCCGACCTTTTGCTTGGCGGAGCAACTCCGCATGCCTCTCAGCGAACTCATCGCCCGACTAGTGCCTGGTTTCAGCAGAGCACAGCAGAGCATCCGGGATAAACCTGCTGTGCCGTGATAAACACGAAAGTGCAAGCATAACTTGCATTTTTATGTGCACTGCAACGGAGAAGCGTGGCGACTATCAGCGCCCATTGGCCATGGCGCTGACACTGGTCTGATCGATGCGTACTTTATTCTGGGCAAAAAAAAACGACCGCTTGGTCGTTTCTTTAAAATGGCGCGCCCGGAAGGATTCGAACCTCCGACCACCTGGTTCGTAGCCAGGTACTCTATCCAGCTGAGCTACGGGCGCTCATTGTCAAGCCGTCAATTATAACCAGTTCATTTTCCGAATGCAATGTTTAATTAAAGCATTTGGCGGAGAGAGAGGGATTCGAACCCTCGATAGGGCTATAAACCCTATACTCCCTTAGCAGGGGAGCGCCTTCAGCCACTCGGCCACCTCTCCGTGAACTACTAACGACAAGCCAACTATTATATACCAGTGACTCTCTAAAAAGAAACACTTTATTCAAGATTTTTTAGAGAAAAAAGAAGTGATCAGGGCGCGAGCTGATTGCTACTAAAACCAGCCTTTGCGACTGGTGCGCCCTACTAAATTATCCCAGCTGCTGTGAGTCTGTATCTGCGCCAGCGGAAGCTTCCTGCTCCCGCTTGATTCGATCGTAGATCTCCTCGCGGTGCACAGATATTTCCTTAGGCGCGTTGACACCAATTCGGACTTGATTGCCCTTGACTCCCAGCACAGTTACCGTCACTTCATCACCGATAATCAGCGTTTCGCCGACTCGACGAGTCAGAATAAGCATAGCCGTACTCTCCGTAGATCTTTCTGTCTCCGCAGCCTTATAGTGCCTATTTGGCTATTGCTGCTACTCGAACTGCCTTAACTATATAAACTGATGCGGTCCATTGGTTGTCGGGAAATAATTACCGAACTTTAACCCATCATGTCATGTAACACTGTATTGCCACATCACAGTGTAGGCTATCTTTGGCTATTCGTCCCCCTCACCTCGAAGACCAAAGGCCTCGTGCAAGCTTCTGACGGCCAACTCCAGATATTTTTCCTCAAGAACCACCGATATTTTGATCTCAGACGTCGAGATCAGCAAGATGTTGATCGCCTCGTCTGCAAGCGTTCTGAACATCTTACTTGCGATGCCTGCATGTGAACGCATACCGACACCGACGATCGACACCTTAACGATCTTATCGTTGCCTTGCACCTCTCCAGCATTCAACTTCACTGCTTCATCGGCCAAAATAGCCTTTGCACGCGCATATTCGTCACGATGCACAGTAAAAGTGAAGTCTGTGGAGTTATTATCACCCGTATTTTGGATGATCATGTCGACTTCGATGTTGGCGTCAGAGATCGGACCAAGAATGCGCGCGGCGATGCCTGGCTGATCTGGCACACCAGTAATTTTCAATTGCGCTTCGTCTCGAGCAAACGCAATACCTGATACCAGCGCGTTTTCCATGTCCTGCTCCTCATCATCGTAACTGATCAACGTGCCCTCACCCGGCGCAAAAGACGACAGCACTCGAAGTGGGACATTGTATTTACCAGCAAATTCGACACTGCGAATCTGCAACACTTTTGAACCCAAAGAGGCCATCTCCAACATTTCTTCGAAGGTGATCTTATCCAGACGGCGCGCGTTGGGCTCAACGCGAGGATCGGTGGTGTAGACCCCGTCAACATCGGTGTAGATCTGGCATTCGTCCGCCTTCAAAGCCGCTGCCATCGCCACCGCAGAGGTGTCGGACCCGCCGCGCCCAAGCGTGGTGATGTCCCCGTTCTCATTCACACCCTGGAAGCCCGCAATCACCACCACATGGCCCGAGTCCAGATCTGCGCGCACAGCGGCGTCGTCAATGCTCTGGATGCGCGCCTTGCCGTGCATATCATCGGTGGTGATCCTCACCTGGCCACCAGTGTAAGAGCGCGCCTTGTAGCCCTGCTTCTCCAGGGCGATGCACAGCAGCGCAATAGTGACCTGCTCTCCGGTGGAGACCAGCACATCCATCTCGCGCTTACTGGGGCTCGCACTGACTTCGGCCGCCAGCCCCAAGAGGCGATTTGTCTCACCGGACATGGCCGAAACAACGACAACAATGTCATGCCCTTCGTCTCTGGACTTGCCGACAAGCTTTGCTACGTTCTCGATTCTTTCGGGGTTGGCGACAGACGTGCCGCCAAATTTCTGCACTAACAAACTCATTATTTGCTCTCTCTAATCTGTCTCAGCTCAGCCCAAGCGTTCTTCGACCCAGGGCTGTACAGCCGCCAGCACAGCATCCAGCTTGGACGCGTCGCCCCCAGCCTGGGCAAAATCTGGGCGACCACCGCCCTTGCCGCCCAGGGTGGCCGACAGGTGTTTGATCAAATCATTGGCGCTGAGCCGCTCGCTGAGCGGCTTGGTCACACCGACCACGACCCGTGCAGCACCGCCATCATCAACCGCCAGTACCACCACGGCCTCACCCAGCTTGGCTTTTATCTGATCGACCGTCTCCCGCAGTTGCTTGGGGTCTCCGCCCTCAAGCTTGGTGGCCAGTAGCTTGATGCCCGCCACCTCAATGGCATTGTCGGTCAAGCTCGCCCCAGCAGCGGTTGCGGCCTTGGCTTTCAACTGATCGATTTCGCGCTCCAGCTCACGGGTCCGCTCCATCATTGAGTCGATACGCGCCGGTAAATCGGCGACAGAGGTGTTCAAACGGCGAGCCACCGCCGCAGCGGAGGCCTCGACACCTGTTGCATGCGCAACCGCGAGCTCGCCTGTGAGCGCCTCTATGCGCCTCACGCCGCCCGCTATGCCGCCCTCGTCTATCAAGGTGAAGAAGCCGATATCACCCGTGGCGGCGACGTGAATTCCACCGCAGAGTTCGACCGATTCAGGCCCGAGAGTCACAACGCGCACGCGCTCGCCGTATTTCTCGCCAAACAGCATGGTCGCCCCCGTTTCCTTGGCGTCATCCATCGACATCTCACGAATATCCGCGCGGTGATTGGCCCTGATTTCGCTGTTCACCCAGCCCTCAACAGCTTGGCGCTGCTCGGCTGTCATGGCGCCGTCATGGGAAAAATCAAAGCGCAGCGAAGCAGGCGTCACAAGCGACCCCTTCTGCTGAACGTGATCACCTAATGTCAGGCGCAGCGCCTCGTGCAGCAAATGCGTCGCGGAGTGGTTAGCCACGGTCTTGCGTCGCCGTGCAGAGGCCACTTCGCCGTTCAACATGTCCCCTACTTTGACGCTGCCCAGCTTCACCAGGACACCGTGCACAAAAACCTGCCCTGACTTTTGCGTATTCAGTACTTCAATGTCCACGTCGTCGGCAAACCAACGCCCAGTATCACCGACCTGGCCACCCGACTCACCGTAGAAAGCGGTGATGTCCGCCACCAGTTGGCCCTCTTCGCCCTCGGCCAAGCTGGACAGCGGTTCACCGTCTCGGAACAGCCCCACCACGGCGCTCTGGCTGCTCTCTTGGGCGTAACCTACAAATTCGGTCGCTGTGTCGAGGTGGATCCGCTTACCTTGCGCTGCGGAGAAGTTGCTCGCGGCGCGGGCACGCTCTCGCTGCGCCTCCATCGCCTGCTTAAACCCAGCTTCGTCCACGCCCAAGCTGCGCTCGCGCGCGATATCGGCGGTTAAATCGAAGGGAAAGCCGTAGGTATCGTAGAGTTTGAACAACAGCTCGCCCGGCAAGGTATCACCCTGCAGCGCGGTCAGCTCCGCTTCAAAGACCTTCATGCCCTTGTCCAGAGTCTCGGCGAAGCGCGTCTCTTCCTGCGCGAGCAACTGCGTTACCCGCTGCTGCTGGCTCACCAGCTCGGGGTAGGCCTCCCCCATCAGCTCGACCAATGCAGGCACCAGCTTGTGGAAAAACGGCTGCGACTGCCCCAGCTTGTAGCCGTGGCGCACCGCGCGGCGAATGATACGGCGCAACACATAACCGCGCCCCTCATTGCTCGGCACCACACCGTCGACAATCATGAAGGCGCAGGAGCGAATATGGTCGGCAACCACTTTAAGAGAGGCGCTCTCTAGATCTGCGGTGCCAGTGACTTCAACGGATGCCGCTAGCAAACGCTTAAAAAGATCGATCTCGTAATTGGAGTGCACGCCCTGCAACACAGCGGTGATGCGCTCCAAGCCCATGCCCGTATCAACGGAGGGCTTGGGCAGAGGCGTCAAGGTGCCGTCCGCAGAGCGGTCGTACTGCATAAAGACCAGATTCCAGATCTCTATGTAACGGTCCCCGTCTTCATCGGGTGTGCCCGGTGGGCCACCCCAGACATCGGCGCCATGATCGAAGAATATCTCCGAGCAAGGCCCACAGGGCCCAGTGTCACCCATCTGCCAAAAGTTATCTTTGGCGCCGATGCGCGCGATTCTGTCCTCGGGAACGCCGACCTTCTTAGCCCAGATATCATAGGCCTCGTCGTCTTCCTCAAACACCGTCACCCAGAGCTTGTCTGCAGGCAGCTTCAGCACATCCGTCAGGAATTCCCAGGCGTAGCTGATCGCCTGCTCTTTGAAATAATCACCGAAGCTAAAATTGCCCAACATTTCAAAGAAGGTGTGATGGCGTGCCGTGTAGCCGACGTTGTCCAGGTCGTTGTGTTTGCCACCCGCACGCACGCAGCGCTGCGATGACGTCGCCTTGTTGTAGCTGCGCGTCTCCTGCCCGAGGAACAGTTCCTTGAACTGGACCATACCGGCGTTGGTGAACAGCAGCGTGGGGTCATTGCCAGGAACAAGGGGGCTAGAAGCCACAATTTGATGGCCGCGCTGTTCGTAAAACGTCAAAAACTCGCGGCGAATGTCTGAGGTCGTCAGCATCGTCATGGGTAGGGTATCCAGAAACTCAGGTGTTTAAGAGTGAATTAAACGGTAAATTGAAGACCTGACAGCGCAGGCGGCATCACGACGGGGCGTCATTCAACGCCTTGATGGCAAAGCGAGCTTGAGATGAATCAAAGCCTCTACGCTCCAAGAAGCGCCGCATTTTACCGTAGTCATCCCCTATCATAAACCGATTAGCGAGTGCATGAGCGGCTACCTGCTCCCAGTCGGCCTCCGCGCCGGACATCGCCCAATCGTTGTCCGCAGAAGACACGCCTCGCTTGCGCAGCTCCTGCTGGATGAACCGGGGCCCATTGCCCCTGTTGGTGCGCTGCTGGACAAACAGTTCGGCGAATCGGCGGTCACTCTGCCAGCCGCGCTCTGCGACCACATCGAGGGCGATTTCAATGGCTTCTGAACTGTGATCGCGCTTGCGGAGCTTGCGCGCCAGCTCGGCACGCGTATGCTCGCGGCGCACGAGCAATTCCACCGCTTTGTATTCCGCCAGCTTCTCTGGTGGGATCTCTGGCGTTTGATTTGCGGGCGGGTCATCGTCAAATAGACCCGCCGCTTCTGAGTCAGGCCCGGTGGCGGCCATTCTTTGCTTCTCCACGCGGATGAAGGCGATTCATCCGCGAAACCTCATCAGTCGGATTTTTCAGTCTCGTCGGTGTCGTTCTCTTCACCTTCTTCTGCGCTGACGAGCAATTTGGCACGCAGCGCTGTGTCGATTTCATCAGCCATTTCCGGGTGTTCTTTCATGTAGTTGCGCACGTTCTCCTTGCCTTGGCCGATGCGATCACCGTTGTAGCTGTACCAGGCGCCCGCCTTGTCGATCAGGCCATTGGCCACACCCAGGGAGATGAGTTCGCCCTCGCGCGAACTGCCCTCACCGTAGAGAATCTCGAATTCGGCTTGGCGGAACGGCGGTGCCATTTTGTTTTTCACCACCTTAATGCGCGTCTCGTTGCCGACGATTTCGTCGCCCCGCTTGATCGCGCCGATGCGGCGTATGTCGAGCCGCACGGAGGCGTAGAACTTGAGCGCGTTGCCGCCGGTGGTGGTCTCAGGGCTGCCGAACATCACGCCTATTTTCATGCGGATCTGGTTGATAAAGACAACCAAGGTATTGGAACGTTTGATGTTGGCCGTGAGCTTGCGCAGCGCCTGCGACATCAGGCGCGCGTGCAGACCGACGTGGTGGTCGCCCATGTCGCCTTCGATTTCGGCTTTTGGCGTCAGTGCGGCCACCGAGTCAACAACGATCACGTCCACCGCACCCGAGCGCACCAACATGTCGACAATTTCCAGCGCCTGATCGCCCGTGTCCGGCTGGGAGATCAATAGGTTATCGATGTCCACACCCAATTTTTTGGCGTAGCCCGGGTCCAGTGCGTGCTCAGCATCGACAAAGGCGGCCGTGCCCCCGTTCTTCTGGCACTCGGCGATGACCTGCAGCGTCATGGTTGTCTTACCGGAGGATTCAGGTCCGTAGATTTCACAGACACGGCCCTTGGGCAGACCGCCTATGCCCAGCGCGACATCCACCGACAGAGACCCTGTCGAGATGGCCTCGATGTTCTTACCAATGGTCGAATCACCCATGCGCATCACTGCGCCTTTGCCAAACTGCTTTTCAATCTGGCCTAGGGCCGCGGCCAATGCCTTTTTACGATTATCGTCCACAGGGAATCTCCTACTGATGCTGTGCAGGGCCGACCCAGACGAGTCTGCCTATAAGTTGCAGGCAGTATCCCACAAACCCTGTTCAAAATACCAGTGTTTTGCGCGTTCTATTTATGACCTTTCAGTACCGCAAGCAGCCCCTGTAACGAGTGGAGTACAGCCTGCTCGCGCACCGATGCACGATCACCCACAAAGACCAGTCGCTCACTCTTCGTGGTGAGCCCGTTTGCCGCCCAGGCAAAACACACAGTGCCCACCGGTTTTTCGATCGAGCCGCCGCCAGGGCCGGCGACGCCGGTGATCGACAGCGCAGCCCCCGCTTCACTGCGCTGCAGCGCGCCCTCGGCCATGCGCCGAGCAACAGAGTCACTGACCGCACCATGCGCGTCGATCATCTCAGCAGGTACGCCGAGCATGCTCGATTTTGCGGTATTTGAATAAGTGACAAAACCCCCTTCGAACCAATCCGAGCTGCCCGGCAGTGCGGTACAGGCCTGCGCCACCCCGCCGCCGGTGCAAGATTCCGCCGTAACCAGATGAATCCCCCGGCGCTTTAGTTCTGCACTGAGTTCAGCGAGCTTTTGCTCAAAAACGCTTTGATTTATGTCCATGCGCTCGATTATGGCAGACAACAGTCGCGGCAATAGATGCATCCGCCGGTGGTCTCGCCAGCAGCCCTTAGTTAAACTGGGCGGCTAATCCCTGTCACAACGAAGCCAAGCATGCCCGCCGAATCAGCCACAGCCGCCAGCGCTCACAAAACCACCCCGATGATGCAACAGTACCTGCGCATCAAGGCTGAATTCCCGCACATGTTGTTGTTCTACCGCATGGGGGATTTTTACGAGCTGTTTTTTGACGACGCCATGCGCGCCGCCACCCTGCTGGACATCACCCAGACCAACCGCGGCAAACACAACGGCCTGCCCATCCCCATGGCGGGCGTGCCCTACCACGCGGTCGAGGGCTATTTGGGCCGCTTGCTGCAGGCAGGGGAATCTGTCGCCATCGCCGAGCAAACAGGCAATGTGGCGGACGCCAAGGGACCGGTGGAACGCAAGGTGGTGCGTGTGCTCACACCCGGCACCGTCACAGACGAGGCCCTGCTGCCCGAGCGCGCCGAGAGCTTGTTGGTCTCGGTGGCGCAGCGCGGCGATCACTACGGCATCGCGTCTCTAGACCTCGCCGCCGGCCGCTTTGCGCTGCAAGAGGTACAAGGGGAAACTGCCCTGCGCGGCGAGCTGGCCCGCTTGCGCCCCGCCGAGCTGCTGTGCGACGAGAGCGCGCCGCAGGATGTGTTCGAGGGCTTTGACAAACACCTGCAAACCCGCCCGCCATGGCACTTTGACAGCGACTCGGCGCGCGAGCAACTGACCCAGCTGTTGGGCGCACGAGATCTGTCGGGTTTTGGCTGCGACAAACTGGAGATAGCCATCGGCGCCGCCGGAGCGTCCTTGCAATACGTGCGCGACACCCAACGCAGCGCAGTGCCGCACATCAACAGCCTGCAGGCCGAGAACCGCAGCGAGAGTGTAGTGCTCGACGAGGCCACGCGCCGCAATCTGGAAATAGAGCAAAACCTCGGCGGCGGCAACCAACACACCTTGCTCGCCAGCCTCGACAGCACCATCACCGCCATGGGCGGACGGCTGCTGCGGCGCCGTTTAAACCGCCCCCTGCGCAGCCACACGCAACTCGACCAGCGACTGGACCGGGTCACGGCGTTAATAGAGGGTCAGGATTTTGAGGACCTGCGCGATGCGCTGCGCGGCTGCGCTGATGTGGAGCGCATCTGCGCCCGCGTGGCATTGCGCAGCGCCCGACCGCGGGATCTGCTCGGCCTGCGCCAGAGCATCTCGCGCTGTCCCGAGCTGCGTGCGCTGTGCGGCCGCGACACCACCACTGCAGCCTTTTCAGACATGTTGCAACAGCTGGGTGACCACTCCACCCTGCAACAGACCTTAGAACAGGCGATTGTGGACGAGCCGCCCGCTCTGGCGCGTGACGGCGGTGTGATCGCCGAGGGCTTCGACAGCGAGCTGGACGAACTGCGCAACCTGCAAAACAACAGCCTGGACTTCTTGACCCAGCTCGAGATCCGCGAGCGCGAGAGCAGTGGCATCAAGACCCTCAAGGTGGGCTACAACCGGGTACACGGCTATTTCATCGAGATCAGCAAAGGGCAATCAGCCCAGGCCCCTGCCCACTACACCCGGCGGCAAACGCTGAAAAACGCCGAGCGCTACATCACCGAGGAGCTTAAGGCCTACGAGGACAAGGTGCTCAGCGCACGAGAGCGCGCCCTGAGCCGTGAGCGCGAGCTCTACGAGGCACTGCTCGACACGCTCAACGAAGCACTCGGCCCACTGCAGGGTTATGGCCACGCAGTCGCACAACTGGACGTAGACGCCTGCCTCGCCGAGCGCGCCCACAGCCTGGGCTGGTGCAGACCCGAGTTCAGCGATGAACCCGGCCTGCGCATCGACGGCGGCCGCCACCCAGTGGTGGAGCAGCTGATCGACGACCCCTTTGTCGCCAACGACCTGCAGTTGGACAACAAACAGCGCATGCTGGTCATCACCGGCCCAAACATGGGCGGTAAATCAACCTACATGCGCCAGGCGGCGCTGATAGCTGTGCTGGCACATGCGGGCAGCTACGTGCCCGCGACCGCGGCCAATCTCGGCCCGCTCGACCGTATCTTCACCCGCATCGGCGCGGCGGATGATCTGGCCTCCGGGCGCTCTACCTTTATGGTGGAGATGACGGAGGCGGCGAACATCCTGCACAACGCCACCGAGAACAGCCTGGTGCTGATGGACGAAATAGGCCGAGGCACCAGCACCTACGACGGCCTGTCGCTGGCCTGGGCCTGTGCCCAGCAGTTGGCGGGAGAGAACCGCGCCTTCACCCTCTTCGCCACGCACTACTTTGAGCTGACGGCGCTCGCAGAGCAGCTGCCCGCGGTCGCCAACGTACACCTGGATGCAGTCGAGCACGGCCAGAAGATTGTCTTCATGCACGCGGTCAAAACGGGGGCAGCCAGCCGCAGTTATGGCCTGCAGGTGGCAAAGCTCGCGGGCCTGCCCGAATCCGTGCTGCAGCAGGCGCGCGAGAAACTGGCGGAACTGGAATCGGACTCCACCTCTCAGCCCGATTCGCAGCCCGTAGCATCTGCGATCCAGGCGCCCACGGTGTCCCCACAACTGGGGCTTTTCGACAGCCCCATGCGCGGCCCGCTGCACGATTACCTAGAGGACATTGACCCAGATGCGATCAGCCCCCGTGACGCGCTCGCTCACCTCTACCAGCTTGCAGCACTGGCCAAGGACAGCTGAAAAACAGGCAAGTCCACCGCAGCTCGCGCCCCTAAAAAAGCGCAGCGCAGCAAGTTTGACACTGTTTCGTAGTACATAAGCACTCATACGAATTACTGGGTTATTTTTTGACAGCACCTTATCTTGTTGTTTTTAAATGGAATAAAAAGGCTTGATCGGCAGACTCCTGCATCCGTCTGGATAGCGGAACGGGATCACATCGTGCTAACTTAGCCCTTATGACACAGTTTAAAAACGTAGGGTTAATCGTCCGCCACAAAGACAATTCGGTTCACGACACCCTCAGAGACGTCCGCCACCTGCTCGCCCGCAAGAACATCAATGTTTTGCTCGACCACAGCACCCAGTCGATGATCGACGACGGTGAAACTGTGGACATAGACACGGTAGGGCAACAATGCGACCTCGCGATCGTGATCGGCGGCGACGGCACACTGCTGCACGCTGCGCGCGCCCTGGTGAAATACGAAGTGCCGCTGGTGGGCGTTAACCGCGGGCGCCTTGGCTTCCTCACGGACGTTTGCCCGCACGAGAACCTGCACCAGCTCGATTGCATCCTCGAGGGCAAGTACGTCAGCGACCCACGCCTGATGCTGCAGGTCGAAGTCGAGCGCGACGGCGAAACGGTCTTCAGCAACACCGCCTTTAATGACATGGTGATCCGCAACACGGAAATGCTGCGCATCATCGATTTCGAGGTGTACATCGACGGCTCCTTTGTCAATCACCAGCGCGCCGACGGCATCATCGCCTCCTCCCCTTCTGGTTCAACCGCCTACTCCCTGTCAAACGGCGGCCCAATCGTCAACCCGACGCTGCAAAGCATCATCTTGCAACCCATCTGCCCGCACACCTTGAGCAGCCGGCCGATTGTGGTCTCCGATGACAGCCACATCGAGATCGTCATCTGCGACAAGGACGACGCCGGCGCACAGGTGGTCTGTGATGGGCAGGTCTACCACGGCATTCGCAGCGACGACATCATCCGCGTCAAGCAGACGGAAAAGCTCATCACCCTGCTGCACCCGGAAGACTACGACTACTACGAGATCCTGCGCGCCAAACTAAACTGGCGCTAAGTGCACAGGCTGATATACTGTCTCTATACACAGTATGGAGACGTGCCCGTGCTCGAGCATTTACAAGTCCGAAATTTCGCCATCATTGAGCAGGTCGCCATTGAATGGCAGTCGGGCATGACCGCCCTCACCGGGGAGACGGGCGCCGGCAAATCCATCCTGCTCGACGCCATCGCCTTGGTGCTCGGTGGCCGCGCCGACTCCAGCAGCGTGCGCGACGGGGCCAAACGGGCGGACATCACCGCAAGCTTCGACCTGCGCGACAACGCCGATGCAAACGATTGGCTGCAACAACACGATCTGGACGATGAGGAGAGCTGCGTCTTGCGCCGCGTCGTCGGCAACGACGGGCGCTCCCGTGCGTACATCAACGGCCACACCACCACCGCGGCGAGCTTGCGCGAGCTCGGCTCACGGCTGGTGCAGATCCTCGGCCAGCACGAACACCAACGACTGACAGACCACACAGTGCAGCGGCGCATTGTGGATGCCTGCGCAGCGCACGGCAGCTCCCTGCAAGAGCTGGCGGTCAGCTACCGCACCTGGCGCGAGGCCGCCGACAACCTCTCTCAGCTGCAACACCACGGCGAATCCCGAGCGCAGCGACTGGACCTGCTCAGCTTTCAACTGCAAGAGCTAGAACAGCTGCCCATGTCAGCCGACGAAATCCAATCCCTGCAGCACGAGCACGTGCGGCTCGGCAACGCCGAGCGCCTGCTGTCCCTCGCCGCTGAAGCACTGGATTGCAGCTACGAAGCCGAACACTCCGCCCACAGCGGGCTGAGCCAGGCACTGCGCGCCGCCGAATCACTGGCCGCAACGGACCCCGACGCAGCCTCAACCGCCGCCCTGCTGAACGATGCATTGATCAACCTCGACGAGGCGGCGGCGTCACTGCGGGACTACGCCAGCGGTATTGAGCTGGATCCGGCGCGGCTGATCTGGGTAGAGGAGCAGCTCGACACGCTGCAGCGTTTGTCGCGCAAACACCGCTGCGAGGCAGCCGAACTGCCCGCGCTGCGCGAGCGTATACGCCAGGAGCTGGCGGAGCTGCAGGGCTCAGATGTCAGCGCGGAGGAACTGCAACAACAAGTGGCAAAGCTGCGCGAGCACTACCTCAAACTGGCTCACAAAGTCAGCACTGCGCGGGCCAAGGCCGCGAAAAAACTGTCCCAACAAGTGACCAAAACCATGAGCGCACTGGGCATGGGCGGCGGCAAGTTCGTGGTGGAGCTCAGCGATGACCCAGAACACGCCAGCGCCGTGGGCATAGACCGCATCGAGCTGATGGTCAGCGCCAACCCGGGCCAGAGCCCCAAGCCCCTGGCGCGGGTCGCCTCCGGCGGCGAACTCTCGCGCATCAGTCTAGCGATTCAAATGATCGCCTCACACTACGCCCCTGTGCCCTCGATGATCTTTGACGAGGTCGACTCGGGTGTGGGCGGCGGCGTGGCGGAGATCGTCGGCAAGCAGCTGCGCGATCTGGGGGAACGATGCCAGGTGATGTGTGTCACACACTTGCCGCAGGTTGCCAGCCAGGCGCACCAGCACGTGGCGGTGCGCAAAGTCAGCGGCGCCGACTACACTCAAACAGAGCCTCGCCTGCTGAACAAAAACGAGCGAGTCGAAGAAATAGCGCGTATGCTCGGCGGCCTAAAAGTGACTGCCAAAGTGCGCTCACACGCACGCGAGATGCTCGCCAGCTGCTAACCAAAGACTTGAGACAAAGACCTGAAACATGAGACTTCAGACCACTTTTTGTAGTTTATTGATCGCCGCAACGCTCGCTGGCTGCGCCAACGGCTTTTTGCCGCGCGCCCACCGGCACGCCATGCAACAGGGCAATCTCATCGAGCGCGCAGCGGTAGATCGCCTGCAGGTCGGCATGAACACCGAACAGGTGAAATACCTGCTCGGCAACCCGGTGATCGCCAACCTAGCGGATGACAATCAATGGCTGTACAGCTTCAGCGCCGGAAAACTGGTGGAGCCCGGCCAACCGCAACTGCTGCTGCTGACCTTTGAAAATGGTTTGGTGAAGTCGATCGAAGACAACTACCAGACGGCCGCCAGCTTGGAAGAATACCGAGAGAATGTCGCCACCGATTTCGATTGATCAACCAGCGCAGGCCCCGCCACGACGGCGCTTCAAACAACAGTGCAGACAGCTGAATCGATGAGCTTCTGCATGGGCTTGCGCTGACCCAGACGCAGTACTCAGTTGTTTTTAGTGGCGCGCGCGCGCCGCGCCTCCATGGGATCAATGACCAGGGGCCGGTACATCTCGACACGATCACCCGCCAACAGCTGTTGTTCATCGCCTGCTTTTTTGCCGAAAATCCCCAGCGGGACACAGCTCAAATCAAGGCCCTCAAATTGCGCATCGAGCGCTGAACACATGGCCGCCTGGCGTGCGGTGCAATCCGCCGCTACCTCCAGCACCACGATCACCTGCTTGCGCGGCGTGGCGTAAACCACCTCTATCTTCACCGCCCAGAGCCGTGCAACTGCCGCGCTCGCTGGACGAAGGCGTCCATCATTGAGCGCGTGATCTGCGCAAACACCGGGCCCACGGTCATCGCCAACAATCGGTTGCTGAATTCAAAATCCAAGGACAGTGTTATTTTACAACCCGCCTCACCGGAGGCCTCGAAGCGCCAGCGCCCCTGCAGCTGCTTAAAGGGGCCTTTGACCAAGTGTACATCCAGCTGTTCGCCGGGGATCAAGGGATTGCGCGTGGTGAATGTCTGCCGCAGCGGCCCTTTCGAGATGGAGATCGAGGCCACCTGCTCGCTCTCATCGCGGCTGTGCACCTGCGACGCGTGGCACCAAGGGAGGAATTCCGGGTAGCGCTCCACGTCGTGGACAAGGCTGTACATTTGCTGCGGCGTGAAACTGACGTGGGCCGTGCGCTGAATCCTGGGCATCTGGAGGAGCTTTTATCTGTTGTGCGATTCCCTATTCTACACCGCCACGCTCAGATCGACCGCATTCTGCAGCAATCGTCGCTGCACAGGCCCAGCCCTCCACTGGGCATACGCGCATTCCTGGCTGCCACCAAGCGGAAAAATCGCGCCGTCAATCGAATCGGCGGCCCGTGGATTTATCAGCCGAATGCGGTGGAATGATGCGCCATGCTGATATACTGGCCGGATGGCAAAGACAAAGAAGAAAAAGCCCGCAGACGCTGGCAGCACGATAGCGCTTAACCGCAAAGCGAAATTCGACTATCAAATCGATGAGCGCTTTGAGGCGGGCGTGTCACTGATGGGCTGGGAAGTCAAAGCACTGCGCGCGGGCAAGGTGCAGCTCAATGATTCCTATGTGTTTCTGCGTGAAGCGGAGGCCTATCTGGTCGCCTGCCATATTGCCCCCCTGCTGTCGGCTTCGACGCATGTCAGCCCCGACCCCATGCGCATGCGCAAGCTGCTGATGCACCGCAAGGAGCTCAACCGGCTGGTCGGCGCGGTGGAGCGCAAGGGTTTCACCCTGATACCCCTGGCGCTCTATTGGAAAAACGGCCGGGTCAAGCTAGAAGTGGGCCTGGGCAAAGGCAAAAAAGAGCACGACAAACGCGCCTCAGAAAAGGCACGCGACTGGCAGCGTGAAAAACAACGGGAATTGCGCCACTAAATCCGCAGCCGCGCTTGCCGCGGGATAAGCCCCGAGTGCGCTAACCCCTCAATTGCGAACGGCCACGCCTGCAGGGCCCGAGAGCACATCCCTGCGCTCTGACCAGCGGCCGTGCAAACAAGCCGGTTCAGTCTTATTGCAGGCTGCGCCAGCGTGTCTCGCCGCCGCTCTGATCGTCGATCAAATTCAGGTACTCGGTGTGCGCAGCGATCTCTTCGACCGATGCCCGCTGCACCACCAATTGAGCAGCCACCGCTGGGTCCACCAGCGAGACAGCTTCCACGCTATCACCCGCCACTTCCGCCATCTCGCCCAACAAGTTCAGGTCCGTCTGACCACCTGTCATGTACAGATAGACGTCGGCGAGAATCTCCGAATCCAGCAGAGCCCCGTGCAGCGTGCGGTGGGCGTTGTCGATCCCGTAGCGCTTACAGAGCGCGTCCAGGCTGGCGCGCTGACCCGGGAACATGGTGCGGGCCATGGCCAGGGTGTCGAGAATTCCACAACGGGTGGTGATCGACGGTCGCGCCGGCCGCAGCCAGGAAAGCTCCGCGTCCAGAAAGCCCACGTCAAAGGGCGCGTTGTGTATGACCAACTCCGCGCCGTCGACAAAGGCGACGAAGTCATCCACGATTTCGCCAAAGCGCGGTTTGTCGATCAGGAATTCATCGGTGATGCCGTGCACTGCCACAGCCTCCGGATCCACGCGCCGATCCGGGCAGACGTACTGGTGGTAGTGCCGCCCCGTCAGCCGCCTGTTCACCAGCTCCACGCAACCAATTTCGACGATGCGGTGACCCTGCCGCGGGTCTATACCGGTTGTTTCAGTGTCGAGTACGACCTGACGTTTATTTTCTTCTATCATGCCAGCTCGTCAATGCCGCGGTTAGCCAACTGATCCGCTCGCTCATTGCCCGGATGGCCCGCGTGCCCTTTGACCCATTTCCATTCAACCTTGTGCTGCTTGCAAGCAGCATCGAGCCGCTGCCACAGGTCGACGTTTTTCACGGGCTGCTTGGCGGCCGTCTTCCAACCGCGCTTTTTCCAGCCGACCATCCACTCTGTCGCGCCCTTGAGCACATACTGAGAGTCAGTGACCAACAGCACATTGCACTCCCGCTTTAAGGCGCCCAAACCCTCGATGGCCGCCGTGAGCTCCATGCGGTTGTTAGTGGTCTCCTGCTCACCACCGCACATTTCCAAGCGTTTCTCGCCCAGCACCAGTAGAGCACCCCAGCCGCCGGGGCCCGGGTTCCCGCGGCAAGCGCCGTCGGTGTACATGGTTACAATTTCCGTTACAGTTTCAGTCACGTATTATCTTTCTTTGGGTTATTTTGAATTTCGCGTCGTGTATTGCCGCGCCTAGCGCCGTCACTGAACAGCCCTGTCACCACGTTCGTGGCCCGCGGCCGACGTGCAGCCCAACGATCCACTGTGGGGTTCAGGGGGATGGTGCGCTTGCGCGCCAACACCATATAGACCGGAGAATAATACTCCTTAAGACCACGCAATTGTTCGGCAAAACCACCGCTCAGCGGTGTCGCAACCTTTCCGCTTGAGATACCAGCGACTTCCACGATTTGCATGTTCAGCACCGAGAGCCAATCAGATACCCGACCGCGGGTGAAAAAATGCCCCTGCCACGGCACCCCACCGCGCTCTTTTTGCACCATGCGTCGCAAGCCAAAGCCGCTGAACAGGTTAAACCCCATCAACAACAAATAGCCGTCAGTCGTGAGCAGGCGATCCGCCTCGCGCAACACCTGGTGCGGACGATCACAGAAATCCAAGGTATGCGGCAGAAACACCAAATTGAAACTGTTGGAACACAGCGGCAACTGAGTGGCGTCCCCCACCATGTCCGCCCCGGCCTCCGCCCCGCCCGGGTCCACAACAAATGAGCGCATCAAACCCGCCCCACCGAGCAGCGGAGATTCAGATGGCAGCTGACCTACCTGCACTCCCCTGAAACCAAACACTTGCGGCAACATCAGATCGAGGCGCTGCTGGGCGTGCGAGAGCAGCGACTGCCCAACACTGCTCGTGTACCAATCACGCAATGCTGGCTGCTGATTGAGCCATGTTTTTTCCACGGTCTTTTGCTCCGATAAATGATGTGACGGGCTATCCACCGCCTGCATAGAGTGTAATAGCTGATGAGCCTTTGGCCAAAAAAAAGCGCCACTCTATCAACCCCTGCGCCCACATGCCGAGCCAGCGGCCCAATTCCAAAGCCCGCGGAAAATTTAGGCCCAGCGAATACAAGATCAAATGCGACGACGGTAAATCCGGTGCGCAGAGCACAGGGCTTGCTTCGCTCGGGCACATTGAACTGCACTTCAGATGACGTAGGTGCAAAACAGTAGCCTAGGACTGCTTCAACTGCATTAAGCACAATAAACGACCGCCTACGCGCTCACCATACTCAAAGTGCAGGAACCGTGCACAGCTCGAATTGTGTGCTAGCCTCAAGATAGAAGATGGAACATCCTGATAGACACGCAACCTCAGTGATTGAATCAGGGCAAGGCAGCCCAACACCTCGACGCTCTGTGCAGCGACGCCCTGCCCCCGTGATGATTTCTGCCACTGGCGACACGTACTATTTTGAGTATTTACAGTCGGCCGAGCAGTACCGCGATTTCGGTCGTTCAAATGTCGCAATATTCGCGAGCAAAAAAGTGCAGACTTTGCATACAAGCGATGCCAAGACTTGGTATTCTAGGCCCAGCGATCATCACTTAAAGAGCAGATAGATCAAACACTATGATGAAACTGATTCTCACCGACGGCGAAAACGAAGCGCGCGAATATCCGCTGCACAAAAGCAAGACTGAAATCGGCCGCCGCAGTAACAACGACATCCAACTGCGCGGGCGCGAAGTCAGTGGTCAGCATGCCGTGGTTGAATTGCTGGGCGAAAACTACGTCCTCAGCGACAGCAGCAGCACCAACGGCACCACCGTCAACGGCGTGCGCATCAGCGACGCTACAACCTTGACACCTGGCTCCACTATTCGCATTGGCAAGTTCACCCTCACTGCCCGTGCAGTGGCCAACGTGAGCAGCCAAGTGCTGGAGCTGGCAGACGGCGAAGACGAAGACATCCCCGTCGCCATGCCGGCCAAGACAAACACCGGCGATCGCCCGCACATAGGCAACGCCGTGATAAAAATCCAATCCGGCGCCAAAGCCGGCACATCGGTGAGCATCACCAAGCCGGTGACAACGATTGGCCGCCCCGGGGTTCAGGTGGTCGCGATCAATCGCCAGAGCGAGGGATTCTACGCACTGCACGTGGAAACCATGCAGTGTGAAGAGCAGGCAACGGTGAACGATCAAGTGCTGGATGACGCCCCTGTTAAACTGGGGCATGGCGATGTATTGCGCGTGGCTGGCACTGAAGTGTGCTTTGAAGTCGAGTACAGCAACTAGGGCCCCATGACAGCGGCCTATTGCAGGCCCTTCAGTGCGAACACCCGTCACACCCCCCTAAGCTAGCCAGACCGAGCATATTCGGTCGTACAGCACGGTAGTGGGCCCGCCTCATCGGCGGCACGCCCACACAGCTCAAAGCCCTTCAGGCACCAAACACCCCAGACGACAAATAGCGATCCCCGCGGTCACAGACCACTGTTACCACAACAGCATCCGCCTGCTCCGCACAAACATTCAGCGCAATTTGCATGGCCCCACCCGATGATATCCCGCCAAAAATACCTTCGCGCATCGCCATCGCCCGCGCGCATTGCTCCGCGGCGGTTTGACCGACTTCTCTTATTTCATCCACCCGGGCGCGATCAAATATCGCTGGCATATAGGCCGCGGGCCAGGCACGAATACCAGGAATCGAAGCCCCTTCAGCCGGCTGCACGCCGATGATCTGGATGGCGGGGTTCTGCTCTTTCAAATACCGCGACACTCCCATGATGGTGCCCGTGGTCCCCATTGACGAGATAAAGTGCGTGATGCGCCCTTCCGTCTGCCGCCAAATCTCCGGGCCCGTGCCCCGGTAATGCGCGGCTGGGTTGTCGGGGTTGGCAAACTGATTCAAGACCTTGCCCTCACCCGCTGCCTCCATAGCCAGCGCTCGATCGCGCGCGCCTTCCATGCCCTCTTCCTTGCTCACCAAAATCAGCTCGGCCCCGTAGGCCTGCATCAACTGCCGGCGCTCGACAGTCAAGTTTTCAGGCATGATCAACACCATGCGCAAGCCCATGATCGCCGCCACCATCGCCAGCGCAATGCCGGTGTTGCCACTGGTCGCCTCGATCAGCGTATCCCCAGCGACTACATCGCCGCGCAGCAGCGCCTGACTGATCATGTGGTAGGCGGGCCTGTCCTTGACCGAGCCCGCGGGGTTGTCCCCCTCCAGCTTGGCGAACAGCTGACTACTTGTGCCCGCCTCGGGCAAACGCTGCAAACGGACCAGCCGCGTATTGCCTATTTGCGCATCCAAACTTCCGGGCAAGCTCATGTATCAATCCTCTGATGTAAAACACTTGGCTGCCAGGCTTGCATCAGCCCGACCGCAGAATCTATTAAGGTTGCGTGATCGTCGAAGGGATTCAAGAAGTGCGCACCCGGCCAACGGCGTAGCCAGGTGTATTGCCGCTTCGCCAACTGGCGCGTGGCGATCACGCCCAAATCACGCGCCTCGGCCAACGTGCACTCACCGTTGAGGTGGGACAGCACCTGGCGGTAGCCGACGCTGCGCATGGCAGACAGAGACGGCGTTATCTGCGGCAGCTCGCGCAGCTCGGCGACTTCCTCCACCAGGCCGGCCGCCAACATGGCATCGAAGCGGTACTCGATGCGCCGATGCAGCACAGCGCGCGGCTCAGGCCACAGGGCCAGCGGCAGCACATCGAGCGGCAACACCGGCTTGATCGGTGTGCCCTGCCAGTCACTCAGGCGCCGCCCCGTATCATGCCAGACTTCGAGCGCTCTCAAGGTGCGCTGGGTGTCCCCGGCCTCGGTGCGCTCGGCAATGATGGGGTCAACAGCCCCGAGTTCTTCGCGCAATAGCGCCAAGCCTTCCTGCTCCAGCCGCTGCTGCAACATCTGCCGCGTCTCGGGGTCGCTGGTGGGCAGATCACTCATGCCAAACTGTAGCGCTTTGAAATACATCATCGACCCCCCGACCAGGACCGGCAGGCGCCCCTCTGTCCGCGCATCACGAATCAAGGCAGCCGCGTCCTGGCAGAACTCACCCACGGTGTAGGCCTGCCAGGGCTCGCGGATGTCCAGCAGCGCATGCGGCGCCCGCGCCAGCTCTTCTGCGTCTGGCTTGGCCGCCCCGACGTTGAGCCGGAGGTACACCTGCACTGAGTCGACATTGATCAATGAGCAGCGGTAGCGCTCGGCGAGCGCTATCGCAAGCGCGGTTTTGCCCGACGCAGTGGGCCCCATGATAAAAACGGCTGGCAAAGCTTCGCTCACAGTATTCATTGCCCCCGCATGAACAGCTTGTCGAGATCACGTGTCTGCAATTTCACCCAGGTGGGTCGCCCGTGGTTGCATTGATTGGAGCGCTCTGTGGCCTCCATGTCACGCAGCAAGGCATTCATCTCGGACACCCCCAGCTGGCGATTCGCGCGCACCGAACCATGACAAGCCATGCTGCTCAGCACTTCGTCGGTGCACTCTTGTATACGCCCACTCTCGCCCAGCTCGGTCAGGTCGGCCAGCACATCGCGCAGCAATTGCTCGCTGTCTGCGCTGCGCAGCAATACCGGCACCTGACGCACCACAATCGCCTCCGGCCCTGCGCGGTCGAGTTCGAAGCCCACCCGCTGAAACACGTCCTGGTGCGTCTCCACCAGGTCAGCCTCTGCCCTGGCAACCGACAGACTCAGCGGCACCAGCAAAGGCTGTGCGCGAACACCCTGCTGTGCGTACTGCTCCTTGAGCCGCTCATAGGTGATGCGCTCGTGCGCTGCGTGCATGTCCACCAGGACCACCCCATCGGGGGTCTGACTGAGGATAAACACGCCGTGAATCTGCGCCAGGGCATAACCCAAGGGCGGCGCTTCAGCCGCCGCATCCGCTGACATCGTTTGACCCGCCCCCTCCCCACCACTGGCTGCTGGGCTCTCCGGCGCCAACAGGGCTGAATAACTGCTACTGCTCTCCGCGATCAAATTGCGCAACGGCTGCTGGTGCGATGGCATGGGCCGGCTCTGCATGCCCGCACCCGCGCGCGGCACTTGCAACCCGCGCGCCTGGGCGTGAGCCGAGAACTCATCAACCGGCGATTCTATCTCGCCCGTCTCAGGGGAGGCATTGAGTGCCTGCGCAAACCCTGGCCCCTCCGCCAGCGCCGCACCGCCCGGGCGCAACGCAGACATGGCACCCTGCAAGGATCGCCGCACAAAATCATAGACCCCGCGGCCGTCACGAAAGCGCACCTCGGTCTTCGCCGGGTGCACGTTGACATCGACGCCGCGCGGGTCCATCTCCAGAAACAAGACAAAGGCGGGAAAGCGGTCGTGGTAGAGCACATCGGCGTAGGCGCGCTTGACCGCATGAGCCAAGGACTTGTCCTTGACCAGGCGGCCGTTGACGAAGAAATACTGCATGTCCCCCTGGCTGCGCGAGAAGCTCGGCTGTGCGATCCAGCCGCGCAAGCGCCAGCCGGCGTCTTCCTGATCGATCTCAAAGGCGTTCTCAGCGAAAGCCTTACCGAGCACGTCGCGCACCCTGGCGGCTTCGGTGCCCTTCTGCGCCGCGCGCCAGTGCAGTGTCGGTTTGGCGTTGTGGCTGAGCTTAAAGCCGACGTGTGGCCGCGCCAATGCCAGGCGCTTGACCACCTGCTCGATGTAGCCAAATTCCGTGCGTTCGCGCTTGAGGAACTTGCGGCGCGCCGGCACGTTAAAGAACAGGTCCAAGACCTCGACCGTAGTGCCCTGCGGGTGGGCCGCGGGCTGCGCCTCTGTGGGCGCGCCGGCGGTGTCGCAGACCACTTGCCAAGCCTGATCCGCGTCGACGGCCAGAGAGGTCAAGGTCAGTCTTGAGACCGAGGAAATACTGGGCAGCGCTTCACCTCTAAAACCCAAGGAGGAGACACTGTGCAAATCGTCGTGGGAGGAAATCTTACTGGTGGCGTGGCGCTCGAGCGCGAGCGGCAGTTGATCGACCGGGATACCGTGGCCGTTGTCGCGGATGCGCACCCGGCGCACACCGCCCAGCTCCACATCAATTTGCAGTTCGGTGGCGCCGGCGTCGAGGGCGTTTTCCATCAACTCTTTCACCAGCGAGGCGGGTCGCTCGATGACCTCGCCCGCGGCGATTTGGTTGATGAGTTGTTCGGGCAGTCTTTGTATAGGCATAACAACGCATTGTGCCATGCTGCAGGGCACCGCGCCCACTCAAATAGCGGGCAAATTCACCCGTTCATTGCGCGAGCGCCGAGCGATTCAGTCAGCCGAAGCGATGATGTTGCCGCCACCGCGGTATTTGGTGTAGTAGTGCGTGCCATAGGGCGCGTTGTTGATGAAGTACTCGATAATACCGTCGCGCAAAGAAGAGGCAAATCGCTCCTGGTAAGAGGATGTGCTCAGGCGCTGCTCTTCTTTGGGGTTGCTGATGAAAGCCATCTCCACCAAAACCGAGGGAACATCCGGCGATTTCAGCACCACAAATCCGGCGTGTTCGACCGACTTCTTGTGCAGTTTATTGACCTTGCCCACGTGCTTGAGGATACGGCTTGCCGCGTCCTGCGCCAGCTCGCGCGAAGCGCCCTGGGACAAGTCGAGAATTATTCGGCGCAGTGCGTCGTCCTCACCGATGCCCAAACCGCCCACTTTGTTCTCTTTGGCTGCGAGGAATTTCGCCGCCGCGGAGCTCGCGCTCTTGGTCGAGAGCACGTACACAGAAGAGCCAGAGGCACGCTCATCTTCAAAGGCGTCAGCGTGCAGGGAGATCATCAGATCGGCCTTGGCCCCCCGCGTGATCGAGACGCGCTTGGACAGTGAGACAAATTCATCGCCCCCGCGCACCAGCACAGGCGTGATGTCGGGCGTGCCCTCTAACAAACGCGCCAGGCGCTTGGCCATGTTCAAGGTGATGTCTTTTTCCAGGCTGGAACGAGCTCCCAGCGCACCGGGGTCTTTGCCGCCGTGTCCCGCGTCTATGGCGACAATCACATTCGGCGAGCGCGACACAGTCTGCACCGGTCGACGCTTGCGCTTCACCGGCTGCGACGCGGGCTTCGGCTCGACTCGGGCAACTGGCTCGCGCAACTGCAGGTCCAAAACAATGCGGTGATTGTTGTTGGCCATCGGTTTGAGGTAGCGGGTCTCCGCCTCTGACACCCCGTAGGTCTCAAAGACCAAACGCAGGCTGCCGTCCTTGCGCTTACCACCGCGCACCGAGCGCACGATGGGATCGTCGCCAAAATCCTCGGGCATCGCCGCGTGTTTGTCGGTGTGCGGGATGTCCACAACAAAGCGCGGTGGGTTATCCAGGGTGAAATTCTTGATGCGCACCGCGGAATCCAAATCCAGCACCAGGCGCGTGTGGCCCTGGTGCGTGCCATAACGCACGCCCAACAGCTTGGCGTCGGCGGCCGCCGCCACACCGCTCAGGGCTTGCAGCACAGCCAGGACACCGGCCGAGACGGAAGATTTCAATAATCGCCGTCGAAAAATTTTGCTGTCGCGCATGGTCTCAACCAGGATAGCGCAGGGATCCGGCACCTCAACGGCCCAGACCTCTACTGACTCAATCTAATTAACCGCAGTGAACCCTGTCTTTCTACGCCAAGACAGCGCTCACAAACACAGGTATGCACCCGTGTGTTTCCGGCTCGAAACTTTTGTTACTGACTAAGGAGTAAAGTAGCTCTTGGCGAATATACAAGGAGTTTTATTTGACACGATGGAAATGTCGGCACTCAGCCACGCGTTGATCGCCTTTGTAGGCCAAAATAATTTGCCAATCGGGCGCCGGCAACACCCCATCACCGACCTTCGGCCACTCGATAAGCCAGACCGCGGGCTCATCCAGCAGATCCTCGAGCCCGAGATAGTAGAGCTCTTCGGGGTCACCCAGGCGGTACAGATCCAGGTGGTGCACCTGCCCCCGCGCCGTCGAGTAGCTCTCGATCAAGGTGTAGGTCGGGCTGCGCACCGGGCCGGTCACGCCCCAGGAGCGCAACAAGCCGCGGGCGAAGGTCGACTTGCCCGCGCCCAGATCACCCTCGAGGTGGACCACGGTGGGCGCGCGAAAGCGCGCACCCAGCTCAGCCCCCAGTGCCTCGGTCGCCGACTGATCGGCAAGCGACCGTGTCTCGTGCACCGCCAACAGACGCTCGACCAAGACTGCCTCCTCTATTTGAACAGCTGACCATTGCCGATCAAATCAGCTTTGATGGACTGGTAAAAAGACACCCCCACCTGACTGGCCAATTGGTCGATCAGGCTCTGCTGGGGACCGTACTCACGCAGCTCCTCAAAACCGACGATTTCCCGTGCCACATAATACTCGTCACCGGTGCCGTCGGCCAAGCCGAGCTCGATCGCCTGAGCGCCTGTCCAGAATTTCCCGCTGAATGTTTGATCGTCTTCTTTCAGCCGGTCGCCCCGCCCTGCCCGCACCACAGACTTGAACTGCTCGTGGATGTCGGCAACCAAGGTGCGCATGTGTTCGACGTCGGATTCACGCGACGGTGAAAAGGGATCGAGCATGCCTTTGTTCTCGCCGGCGGTGATCATGCGGCGCTCCACACCCAGTTTCTCCATGGTGCCTACAAAACCAAAACCATTGGTCACCACACCGATAGAACCTACAATGCTGGCTTTATCCACGTAGATCTCGTCGGCGGCAGACGCGATGTAATAACCGCCCGACGCGGCCACATCGTGCACCACGGCATAGAGTTTTTTGTCTGGGTACTCGCCGCGCAGGCGCTTGATCTCATCGTAGATGATGCCAGACTGCACCGGGCTGCCGCCCGGGCTGTTGATGCGCAAGATAATTGCCTTGGCCGTCTCTTCTTCGAAGGCATCGCGCAAAGACGGCAACACCGACTGAGATGAAATACCGTCACCGTCGATCGCGATGGTGCCGGACAAGACCAACATGGCCGTGTGCTCCTCGGTCTCCGCGCCCGAGGGGAAGAGATGCTGACGAAACGCCATCAAGGTCACGAATGCGATGTAGCCGACCAATAAAAAGCGAAAGAATAAGCTCCAGCGTCGCGCACGGCGCTGCTCCACCAGGGCGCCATTGGCAAGCTTTTCAATCGTTTGCCGCTCCCAGCTCTCACTGTCGGCGGAGGAAGGTTGCTGCGGGTTCAATTCACTCATGTGGGGCTCTCGTGGTCCTGTGTTGACGGCGCAATCACTGCGCACGCCTAAAGATAGATACTTAATAGAGTACTGACAGAAGAATCACAGACCATGCCACTGCAACGAGCGACTGAGAGTTATTTGAGAGGCGCGGGATTTATATCGTAAGCAATTGATTGTTAAAGTAAATAATCACTTAAAAAACGGCAACAACCCCGGCGAGCACAGCGGGAGCCATAACCCATATTTTGTCCCCGCCAATAAAACCGGCCCTAACAGCCGTCAATTTGACTCAACGGGGAGCGATGTCGGTCTGCAGCGCTTGCGCCCAATCATCCGGGACCGGCACAAACCACTCACGGTGCCCCTGCCAATTCAAGACCAGATGCTGCGCGTGCAGATACATGCGCTTGTGGCCCGCGCGGGCAAAGGCCTTGTTCAGCTGGCGGTCCCCATACTTGTCGTCGCCGAGCACCGGGTGGCCCTCTTCCAAGGTGTGCACCCGTATCTGGTGGGTGCGGCCCGTCTCGATGCGCACTTCCACTTGGCTGCAGTGCCGCCCCCGTTTGACCAATCGCACATGACTGACCGCGCGCTTGCCGCCCTCGCCGCTGCTGGTGACACGCTCGCCACCGCGCATTTGATTTTTGTTCAAGTAGGAGACCACAGTCTTTTCGCCGCGCGGCCAAGCACCGGCGAGCAGTGCAGCGTATCGCTTCTCCACGGCACGGGCCTTCCAGGCAGCCTGCAGCCCACGCACTGCACCGGCGTGCTTTCCCAGCACCAAACAACCGCTGGTGTCGCGGTCGAGGCGGTGCGCGAGGTCGAATTCGGCGCTGGCGCCGCGCGACTGGCGCAGCGCTTCCACCACGCCAAAGGCGACCGAGGTGCCCTTGTGCACCGCGATGCCGGCGGGCTTGTTGAGCAAGATCAAGTCGTCGTCCTCAAAGACAATGGCCGATTCGAGCTGCTCTATTAAGGTGTCCGGCACCCGCACCGGGGCACTCTCTTCGCGCGCTTCCACGGGCGGGATACGGACCTTGTCCCCGGCCTCCAGCCGGCGGTCTGGTTTGGCCCGGCCGCCGTTGACCCGCACCTGCCCCTTGCGACATAACTTATAAACCACACCCCGTGGCACGCCCTTCAGCTCACGCAATAGAAAGTTATCCAAACGCTGGCCGGCGAGGCCTTCGCTGACCTCTGCTATCCGCACCGCGGTACGCGCTGGCACTGCACTTTCATTCAGGGGAAGTTCAGACAATTGCTAGATCCTAGGAAACGGTGGTATATTCTACCGTCTTGCACAGGTCAGCAGGTGGACGCGACCGCGTCAATCTGATTTATTTCGCTTTAATTTCTCTTTCCTTGAGTATTTGGCAAGCAAGCTGCGTAGCCTTTTTGGTCAAGTTTAATGCAGCGGCTTCAAACTTGACCTATTGTGAGATGTAGAGACTGTGGCGACAGTCACTCGCAGCCCCATCGCATTCGCAAAGTAATACTACGCCGAGATCCCAGATTTCCACTGCGTGGAATTCAACAGATGATCTGCGGTGCGCGAATTGAGCACAAGGCGCGAGACCTCACACGCCACAACCCTCGATTTTGACCAGAGTTTTGACCAGACGAAAATTGATCTGTCTTCTCAATACGACGTCGATTTTCGAATGAATTGCGGTCCGAGCGAGCCCATTGGCGCCGGACATTAAAATGACAAAAAATATACCGCACTGGATACTGGCATGTTGCCTACACAGTTATTCAACACGCATTGCTACACCGCTACCGCGATAATCGCGTGGCCGTTGGCGTTGCGAGCACTGCGCTCTCCATTGACGAGCGCGTGCCAAGCCCCTGTGCGGGCTACCTCGGAATACCCCCATGAAACGTATGTTAATCAACGCCACACACGGCGAAGAACTTCGGGTGGCCATTGTCGATGGCCAGCGTCTCGAAGACCTGGACATTGAGCACGGCTCAAGAGAACAACAAAAATCCAACATCTATAAGGGCAAAGTCACCCGCGTCGAGCCCAGCCTCGAAGCCGTCTTTATCGACTACGGCGCCGACCGCCACGGCTTCCTGCCGTTCAAGGAAGTGGCGCGCGAGTGCCTAGACCCTAAAGTCCGCGGCGACGGCGGCGGACGCCCCAACGTCAAAGAAGGCCTAAAAGAAGGCCAAGAAATCCTCGTTCAGATTGAAAAAGAAGAGCGCGGCAACAAGGGCGCGGCCCTGACCACCTTTATCAGCTTGGCCGGTCGTTTCTTGGTACTGATGCCCAACAACCCGCGCGCTGGCGGTGTCTCTCGCCGTATCGAAGGCGAAGAGCGTGCTGAACTGCGCCAGATCATGAACGGTCTGGAGATGGACGACGGCATGGGCATCATTGTCCGTACCGCCGGCGTCGGCCGCAGTGCAGAAGAGCTGCAGTGGGACCTGGACTACCAAGCGGAAGTTTGGCAGGCCATCGTCGACGCCTCCGACACCCGCAAAGCGCCCTTCTTGGTGTACCAAGAGAGCAACGTCATCGTGCGTGCCCTGCGTGATTACTTCCGTAGCGACATCGGCGAAATACTGATCGACGAGCAGAGCATCTACGACGAAGCCCGCGCTTTTATCGACATCACCATGCCGCAAAATGCACGCAAGCTGAAGCTCTACGAAGACCCCACCCCGCTGTTCACGCGCTACCAGATAGAGCAGCAGATAGAATCGGCATTCAACCGCGAAGTGACCCTGCCCTCGGGCGGCGCCATCGTCATTGACCACACCGAGGCTCTGGTCTCTGTGGACGTCAACTCGGCGCGCGCGACCAAGGGCGCGGACATCGAAGAGACCGCGACCAATACCAACCTCGAGGCCGCCACCGAGCTGGCCCGCCAACTGCGCCTGCGTGATTTGGGCGGCCTGCTGGTGATTGATTTCATCGACATGATGGCCAACCGCAACCAACGAGCCGTGGAAACGCGTCTGCGCGATGCGCTCAAAGTCGACCGGGCCCGCGTCCAGGTAGGCCGCATCTCGCGCTTTGGCCTGCTGGAGATGTCCCGGCAGCGCCTGCGCCCCTCACTGGGAGACGCTTTCCAAGAAGTCTGCCCTCGCTGCTCCGGCCAAGGCGCTATTCGCAGCATCGGTTCACTGTCTCTGTCTATCTTGCGCTTGCTCGAAGATGAAGCCATGAAGGACAACACCTCCAATGTCGTCGGCCAGATGCCCGTCGACGTCGCCAGCTTCTTGTTGAACGAAAAGCGCGAGCAACTCGATTCTATTGAAAAACGCAGTGGCGTCCGCCTGCTAGTGGTGCCCAATCCGCACCTAGAAACACCGCACTACGAGATAGAGCGCGTGCGCAAGAGCGATGCCGATCACGCAGCGCTGACCCGTCGCAGCTACCAGCTGGTGGAAAAGCCGGAAAACCCCAGCGTGCCTGAGAACGCCATAGCGGCGGCCAGTAAAAGCGAGGCAGCAGCCGTGAGCGGCGTTGTGCCGCGCCAGCCAGCCCCGACGCCAGCGCGCCGCAACCAACCCGCTATAGAAGAGCAGGCTCCGCCCGCTGCCGAGCAATCCAGCGTGATCAAGCGCGTATTCAACAAACTCTTCGGCAGCAGCCCAGCCGTGGCAGCAGCCGCTACAACAGCGGCGGCCAGTGAAGACAGTAGCGCCGCTCGCGGCGACAGCAGCCGGGCACGCAACAGCCGTGGCAATAACAACAACGGCAACAGCCGCAACAACAGCCGCACTAAGAACAACCGCAACGGCAATCGCAATCAAGACAGCCGCCGCGGCAAAAATGCACAGCGCGAGGAAAACCCGCGTGAAAGCAAAGCCGAAGACAACAGCGGCCGCAAAAAGGAAAAAGACGGAGAGAATCAGGAGAAGAAGCAGAACACACGCTCTAAAAACACCCGCAACAACCGCAACAAAAAGAAGAACGAAAACAACAAAGCGGTAGAAGCCGAGACTGAAATTCTCGATCTAGAGACCGAAATAAAATTGCCAGAAGGCGAAACCGACACCACAGATGACAGCACCGAGCAGCAGCAACGCCGCCGTCGCCGTCGGGGTGGTCGAGGCCGTCGCGGCCGTCGTAAAGGCGCGGAAGACGGTGACAATACCAACGTAGAGTCTGATTCTGATTCTGAAGAAGGCGACAACAACGAAGCCGATTCCACCTCAGCACAAGACGCCGGTGAAGAGCAGAGCTCAGATGAGGCGCCGAAACGACGTTCACGCTCGTCGCGCAATCGCCAGCCAAAAGCCGAGCGTGGCGACAACAACGAGAATCAAAGCCAAGCACAGCAAGACTCGCCCGCTGACGACAAGCCCACGGTAAAGGACAGCCCTGCACCGGCCCCAGCACAGGCGGCAACACCAAAGGCAACACCGGCAGCAGACACAGCCGCCAGTGAGGCAGCGCCAGTCGCCGCTAAAGCTGCGGCTGAACCTGCTCCCGCCCCAGCCCCTGCTGTGGCAAAGCCTGTCGAAGCCTCTGTAGCTGCGGCACCTGCACCTACCGCAGCACCAGCACCTGCAGTGGCAAAGCCCACTCAGGAGTCTGTGGCTGCCGCCAAGCCCGTCGAAAAGCCTCGGGTCAGAGTGCCTGTGCCTACAGCTGCTGCTGCAACGGCTGAGCCCGAGCTGAAAAAAGTACCGGCACCGGCTGTTCGCCCGGTTGCAGCTGAGCTTCAGGCACCCTTGCTGGCGCGTGTACCACCCCCTGCTGCACCTGCACCCAAAGCAGCGAGCAGCGACAAACCCAGCGGTGAACCGGCACCGAGCAGTTCGGAGTAAGTTTTATTCCAACGAAACCATTGGTTTCGAAACAGCAAAAAAAACCGCGCCCTGTGAGGGGCGCGGTTTTTTTATGCCTGGCACTCAGCGATCAAGCCGCGTCGGCCAGATCGCCCTCAGCCTCTTCACCAGGTTCAGCCTCTTCCGGCTGCCGCTCGTCGGTGGGTATCAGGGCGAAGAACTCACTGCCCACGCCCTCTTCACTTTGCACACCGATGGAGCCATTGTGCAATTCGACGATTTCTTTGGCGATGCTCAGGCCCAGGCCCAGACCAACACTCGCCTCATTTTCAATTTTTTCGACTTGAAAGAGGCGAGAGAAAACAGCTTCTTGATCTTCAGAAGCAATGCCACAGCCGCTGTCTTGCACGCCAAGCCTCACCATGATGCGCCCGTCTTCGGCCACGACTTGGCTGGCACGGACCACGATACTGCCCTCTTCGTCGGTGAATTTGATGGCGTTGGTCATGAAGATAGTGAGTATCTGCAGGATCCTCTCCGGATCGGCCCACATCTCGGCGACCCCTTCGCCCGCCTCATAACGCACTTGAACGTTGGCGTCTCGCGCCAGCCCACCCACCAAACGACCCAGCTGCTCAAAGACACTGCCCGCGGGTACCCAGTCCTCACGCAACCTGAGCTTGCCACTCTCAACACGCGTCGCATCGATCAAATCCTCGACCAGACTGCTGAGGCGGTCACAGCTCTCCATGGCATAACCCAAGTACTCCTGATGCTCTTCGTGGTTCTCAGCCAAGCCGTCAAACACGATGGAGACAAACTCCCGCAATGAAGTGATAGGGGTACGCAATTCGTGCGATACCTGGTGATAGAAGTTCTGTATTTCCCGGTGCTTGGAGGTCAGTTCTTCGTTGGCCGCGGCCAAGACTTCACGCTCAATTAAAATGGCTTGTTCCAGCTTAACCTTCTGGGTGGCATTGCCCACGGCGCGGTCCAGCGCCTCCGTAGAGACAGAGCGCTTCTGCACATAATCAGAAGCTCCGCCACGCAGCGCCTGGGCGGCGACTTCCACAGTGTCCTGTCCCGTCAATATAATGACAGCCATGCCCGCAGACTTTCCCTGCTCTCGAATCTTTTGCAGCAGTTCAATGCCTGTGGCGTCCGGTAAATTCTGGTCCAACAACATGCAGTCAAAATCACTCGCCTCCAGCACAGCCATCGTAGACGCACCGCTGTCGGCCTCGGAAATTTCATAACTGTGGCTCTCCGATCGGCGCAAACACGTCATACAGTACAGACGATCGATGGGATCATCATCCACGACCAAGACTCGAGTCACCGTGTTTTCAGACGTTTGGGTATCACTGCTCAATTTATTCTCCACCGGCACCGAAGTACCGAACCGTTTGCTCCACTTAGTAGTTTTCTATCGACCACAGATTGCCAATACCTAACCAAATGTTAATACATCCAACACAGCAGCCGCAGGTTCTGCCCAATACGAGTAGCACCCACCTGCATCTTCAGGCAGCACGGGTGTCAACGCGGACAGCGTAGAATCCGTGCAGAGCTGTGAATGATCGGGCAAATCATTTGATGCGAATGAGATCAAACGGCTGATTTCCATCAGAAAAGCTACGGCATGTGAAAGGCGCATTGAGCGGTGTGGATTTCAACGGGGGCTCAACGGCGGCACCAGATCGCAAGACAAACAAGTGGACGCCAGGGTGTTCAGCTCATCTGCTGGGGCAGTTAGCAGCCACTGGGCACGGTGGAGCAAGAACTATAGGGTGGGGATTGAATAACAGGAGGTGTAGCGCACAGTTGAGCAACAAAGCCATCAGACGATCAGTGGCCTTGAACCAGGGACCGCAGCCAGTGCCACAACCCCTTTTGCTGCGCCAGCTCCGCCTCTCGCGCTTCGCGTGCTGCCTCATAAGCCGCTTTCTTCTCGATGCCCTCTGCGGGTATCTGTCCGGTGCGCTCGAGCTCTCGATAGACCAAGCCAATGCCCGGCCTAAAGGCCGGCGGGGTGATCTTACGACTCGTTCTGGATCTACTTTTCTGGGTGTTTGGAGCAGCCATACCGGGCTTCCACAGGGTTTAAGGACCCCTCAAAATGAGCAAGTTGAAGGCCGCCGCGGCTCTTCACAAGCCGTGCACGCTCAACTTACTGTCCCTGCAAGTCACTGCACTGTTACATGTTCCGCCGGTACTTGCCCCCCACCGCAAACAAAGCCTGCGTCAGCTGGCCCAAAGAGCAGTGCTCCACCGCCTCCACCAGCGCAGCAAAGACATTTTCACCGGCCATGGCAACTTGCTGCACCTCGGCTATCGCCGCTGCAGACTGGTCTACGTGGCACTTTTGGAATGCGGTCAGACGGCTGAGCTGGCGCTGCTTCTCTTCGTCGGTGGAACGCGACAGCTCGACCACCGGCTGCTCGCTCCCCGCGGGGTTGAGAAAGGTGTTCACGCCGACAATGGGCAGCGAGCCGTCGTGTTTTTTGTGTTCGTACAACATCGACTCCTCTTGGATTTTAGCCCGCTGGTAGCCAGTCTCCATGGCCCCCAGCACCCCGCCGCGCTCGGATATTCGTTCGAACTCCTGCAGCACGGCCTCTTCCAGCAGCTCGCTCAATTCCTCGATGACAAAGCTGCCTTGAAGTGGGTTTTCGTTGCTCGCCAAACCCCACTCTCGGTTGATGATGAGCTGTATCGCCAGCGCACGCCGCACGGATTCTGCGCTGGGCGTGGTGACCGCCTCGTCAAAGGCGTTGGTGTGCAGACTGTTGCAATTATCGTATATGGCAATCAAGGCTTGCAGTGTGGTGCGGATATCGTTGAAGTCCATTTCCTGCGCGTGCAGCGAGCGACCGGAAGTCTGTATGTGGTACTTGAGTTTCTGGCTGCGCTCATTGGCACCGTAGCGCTCGCACATCGCCACTGCCCAGATGCGCCTGGCAACCCGGCCAAGCACGGTGTATTCCGGGTCCATGCCGTTGGAGAAAAAGAACGACAGGTTCGGCGCAAAATCATCGATGGCCATGCCGCGCGCCAAGTAGCTTTCCACGTAAGTAAATCCATTGGCCAGGGTAAACGCCAGCTGACTGATCGGGTTCGCCCCCGCCTCGGCGATGTGGTATCCGCTGATACTGACCGAATAAAAATTTCGCACTGCGTTGTCGACAAAAAACTGCTGGATATCGCCCATCAACTTGAGGCTGAATTCGGTGGAGAACAGACAGGTATTCTGGCCCTGATCCTCTTTTAATATATCGGCCTGCACCGTGCCACGCACATTTTTCAAGGTCCAGGTACGCAGCTCATGCCGCTCGCTCTGATCGGGCTCTCGGCCGTTTTCCAGGGCGAACTTGGCGAGCTGCTGCTTGATCGCCGCATTAAAGTAAAAGGCCAATACAATCGGCGCTGGCCCGTTGATCGTCATGCTCACAGAGGTGCCCGGGTGACAGAGATCAAAGCCGTCGTAGAGCTGCGCCATGTCTTCCACGGTGCAGACGGACACGCCGGCGTTGCCCACCTTGCCGTAGATATCCGGCCGCAGATGGGGGTCATTGCCGTACAGGGTCACGGAGTCAAAGGCCGTCGAGAGTCGCTTGGCCTCCGAGTGCTCGGACAGCTGTTTGAAGCGTGCGTTGGTACGCGCCGCATCGCCCTCGCCAGCAAACATGCGGGTCGGGTCCTCACCTTCGCGCTTGAAGGGAAACACCCCGGCCGTGAAGGGATAGAAACCTGGCAAGTTTTCCACTAACAACCACTGCAGCAGCTCCCCTTCGCAGGAAAATTTTGGCAGCGCAATCCGAGGAATGTCTGTACCCGACAAACTGCGGCGCAGCAGCGGTGTGCGGATTTCGCGCCCACGCACCGTGCTCACTTGCTCGGCGCCGCTGTAACTCGCAGCGCGGCCAGGCCAGTCGGCCAAGAGCGCGGCACTGCGGCGCGACAAAGTGCCCCGTTTGTTGCTCAGCAGGCGCTGCAAGGCCGCATCATCCCCGCCGTCCGCCACCAGCATGCGGGCCGCTTCACGCAGCTGTTGGCAGGCACGCGCGGCTTCTGCCTGAGCCCTCGCATTGGCTTTGTGCTCTCGCATCTTCTGCGCGATTTCAGCCAGGTAGCGTTTGCGGTCCGCCGGCACCAGCGAGGAGATCCGCGACGAGGCGCGAGCGCCCTCGACACGGAACTGTCCCCCGCCTTCACACAGGCCTTTGGCCCGCAACTGGCGCAGCAACTCGTGATACAGGCCTGACACACCGTCGTCACTGAAGCGCGCGGCGATCGTGCCGAAGACGGGCATCTCATCGGCGCTGCGATCGAAGGCCTCGCTGTTGCGTTGGAATTGCTTGCGCACATCGCGCAAAGCGTCTTCGGCGCCGTTGCGATCGTATTTATTGATGGCCACCAGATCGGCGTAATCGAGCATGTCGATTTTTTCCAGCTGGCTGGCGGCGCCGTATTCCGGCGTCATCACATACAGCGACACATCGGAGAAGCCAACAATGCCCGCGTCCCCCTGTCCGATGCCGGGTGTCTCGAGCATGATCAAATCAAAACCGGCCAGACGCGTCGCCGCAATCATCTCGCTCAGGTAGTCCGGCACTTCGCCCTTGGCATCACGCGTCGCAATCGACCGCATGTAGATGTTTTCATGGTCGATGGCGTTCATGCGGATGCGGTCGCCGAGCAGGGCCCCGCCGGTTTTGCGCCGAGTGGGGTCGATCGCCAACAGCGCGATTTTAAGGGAATCACCAAAATCCAGACGAAATCGCAGCACCACCTCATCGGTCAGGGATGACTTGCCTGAGCCACCGGTCCCCGTGATGCCCAAGACGGGCACCGTCGCCGCAACTGCTTGTGCTTGCTCCCGCAGGGCGGCGCATTGCTCCGCCGGCACAACGCCCTGCTCCAGGGCACTCAGAACCCGGGACAAGGCACCGCTATCACCCGCTTTCAAGGTGGGCAAAGCCAGCGCGGTTGCCGGCACTGTCATCGCCCGCGTACGCTGAATCATGTCATCGATCATGCCCTGCAGCCCCAGCGACTGACCGTCCGCGGGAGAATAGATGTGCTCCACCCCGTAGTCGTGCAGCTCCGCAATTTCCTCCGCGACAATCACCCCGCCGCCGCCTCCAAACACGGCGATACGCTCGGCGCCTTGGGCGCGCAGCTGGTCCACCATGTATTTGAAGTACTCCACGTGACCGCCCTGATAAGAGCTGATCGCGATGCCGTGCGCGTCTTCCTGTAGGGCGGCTTCGACGATTTCAGCCACCGAGCGGTTGTGACCGAGGTGAATAACTTCCACACCCGAGGCCTGCAGTATGCGCCGCATGATGTTGATCGAAGCGTCGTGACCATCGAACAAGCTCGCTGCAGTGATGAAGCGGACTTTCGATTGCACAGGCTCTGCTTGCTTCAGCGCGGTGACCGAGACGGACATATAGTGCTCCCTGGAACTGAATAAGGTGGCATTGAGGAAATTTAATGACAATTATATTATATTGACGTTAACGTAAACGTCAAATAGAGCAGACAGAAAACGCTGAGCTTATTTCTCAATGGACGTTTACGTAACGGAAACAACTGCCGTATAGTGCGGGTCAGCTGGCGACCACGAGCCGCGCCGAGTTAAGCACTCGCTCGTTTGCTCCGCGCCACAGGCGAGTTACTGCTGCTCATGAGCTCCCGCGCGCTAGATTGACAAAACCAAATCAGATTGATTGGCCTGTTGAATGCGCGCAGTTGCTCAATCGATTCAAAGCCCTGCGGTGGCGATCGAGTTCGCACAGCGCAGCTGCCATCAGCGCTTGCTCACGGCAGTCGCGCTGATGGAAACACGCCGCAAATCCGATGACTTAAAAAGTAAACACAGACCATGAAAGACACCTTCAGTATTGGCGAGCTAGCGCGCGAGTTTGGCATCACGACACGGACTATTCGCTTTTACGAAGAGAAGCGTTTTTTAGAACCGCGTCGCGAGGGCCGAAACAGGGTATATACGCGCCGCGACCGCACGCATTTGCGTCTGTTGCTGCGCGGCCGACGGCTGGGCTGGGCGCTGGACGATATCTGGGAAATCATCAACCTGTACACCACTCAGGGCGGCGAAGAAGCTCAGCTCGCGGCCATGCTGGAGCGGCTCAAAGAGACCCGCACCCTGCTCGACACCCAGCTCGATGATATACAGGCAGCTAAACTCGAGCTCGGCGAAATAGAAGCCAATTGCCAGGCGCGCTACGCCGCGGCAATAGCGCGGCAATCACGCAGCGATTGAATCAGTGCAGGTCCGCCAGAGGGTGTGATGCCCAGGGCGCTTCAAAAAAACAGTCGAGCTCGCCCGGCTGCACTTGATCTACCGCCGCATGACGCCACTGCGGCGCACCGTCCTTGTCGACCAACAGGGCGCGCACGCCCTCGAAAAAATCTGGCTGCATGCAGCACCGAACCGACGCGATCAGCTCGGCACGAAAGACTTCCGCAAGGGAAAGCCGCGTCGTCTGCTGGAGCTGCCGGTGGATCAGCCCCGCCGCCATGGGGCTTCCGTGCGCCAGTGTCTTCTGCGCGCGACCGAACCATCGGTCCTCTGCACTGTCATGTGCCAAAATCCCGTTCACCACCTCTTCCGCAGTGGAAAAATCAGTGGCGGCTTGAATCGCATCGAACCGCTCCCTGATCACAGACGTTTGCTGCACCGCCGCTTCTGACTGCAGTTTTTTCAGCAGGGCGTCAACCACAGCTGCGGGCGACTCGGCCCAATTTGCAGCCAGCAGCTGCTCGCACAGGGCCGCGCGCTGCGAACTGTGCAACTGGCGGTCTGCAAAACCCACAAAACACGCGTCCGCGCCGTTAATGCGGGCGCCGGTGAGCGCGAGGAACAGCCCTGTCCGGCCCGGCGCGCGGTTGAGAAACCAACTGCCGCCCACGTCGGGGTAGAGCCCAATAGTGATCTCAGGCATTGCTAACATAGAAGTTTCGGTGACCACCCGGTGGCTGCAAGCGCACAACAGCCCCATACCGCCGCCCATGACAATGCCGCTGCCCCAGGCGATGACCGGCTTGTTGAAGCCGTGAAGGGTGTGATCGAGGCGGTACTCGCGGGAGAAAAATGCTGTCGCCTCAGATAGCACATCGCCGGCCAAGCAACTGCGTCGCAGACCAACCACGTCGCCACCAGCACAAAAAGCTTTTTCGCCCTGCCCATCCAACAGAACAGCAACCACGGCGGGGTCATCCCTGCACTCGTCCAAGCAGCGCTGCAAGGCGTCGATCATGCCCAGATCCAGTGCGTTGAGCGCCTTGGGTGCATTGAGCACAATTTCAACCACCTGCCGACCGTCTTGGGTGGGGTGTTTTTCAATCAAAATGGCCGGCATGCGAAGTCCTTTAAAAACAAAAATCAGGTGTGCGGGAGCGCTCACCATAGTGCACCTAAGGTGTAGAAGACCAGCGCTTTTCATTCGAGCACAGCCGACTGAAGCCACGGCGCTGATTGGCAAGTCTTTCACCGCAGAATTGATTCAGCGACTCAAAACTGCTGCAATAGCGCATCGATTTTGAGCTGATAACTGCGATCATCCCCATGCTTTCTTACGACATGCCGCTCTACCGCCCGCCATCAGAAGGCCGCAATATTATCGTGCAAGCCACGCTGGGCTGCAGTCACAACCGCTGTACCTTTTGCTCCATGTACACCACCAAGGTCTACAGCGCGCGATCGCTTGCCGAGGTATTCAGCGACATTGAGCAACTGGCCGCCGCCCACCCGCAGGGCGATCGGGTGTTCCTGGCCGACGGCGATGCGCTGGTGCGCAGCTGCGATGATCTGCTGAAAATACTGGACAAACTCAGCGCCTGTTTCCCGCGGCTGGCGCGTGTCTCCTGTTACGCGATGCCCTCAAACTTAATCCGCAAGTCCGCCGCCGAATTGCAGCAATTGCGCGCAGCTGGGCTCAGCCTGCTCTACTTCGGTCTCGAGTCTGGCCACGACCCGCTGCTGCGCATCATCCGCAAAGGCGCCACCGCCGCCATGATGGCGCAGGCACTGGAAAAAGCTGCCGCGGCAAACATGAAAGTCTCAACCACGGTGATTCTGGGTCTGGGCGGAAGAGACAACTGGGAAGCGCATGTGCGCGACACCGCAGCGCTGATCAACGCCGCGCCCCTGACTTATCTCAGCACCTTGCAACTGGGTTTGGACCCAGCAATCGAAGACCGGTTTTTGGCGCGATTCCCGGCTGGTTTCGTGCCACAAGACGACGCCGGTATGCTGCTAGAACAACAGACTCTTATCACTGCGTGCAATCCCAAAAATCCGGTGGTTTTTCGCTCAAATCACGCCTCCAACGCACTGCCGCTCGCGGGCAATTTGCCGCGTGACAGAGACGCGCTGTTGCAACAGCTCACGTCCGCTCAACAGGGTCACATTCCGCTTATCCCTGCCTGGGCTCGGGGCTACTGAGCCTGCGCAGCACAGGCAATTCAAAACGGAGCCTAGGAGCTTGCGCCGGATACACGAAAAGTCCGGCCTGCTAATGATCTATGGCGCCGGTCTCTTCCGCTGTCAGGGCTTCAAAGCAGCGCTGCCAAACAGCAAATGGCGTAGCACAGCTGCTCCTGCCCCCTGCACAAACACTCGAGAGCTGCCCTAGCCCTCTTAGCAGCCCGTTCAAAAACGACTGCCTACTGCGCCTTTGGCAAACACCGCTCAAGACGCATAAGCGTTTTTAATGCACAATAAACAACAATATAGTCAGCCGTAGATCAACGCGCCATATGCTTAACGCTGCAATTAGCTGGAAGGGGAACGGCGGAACCCCTTCCACGCGCCAATTATTCCCTGTCACCGCCGAGCTGTTCAGGCGAGCGCAGCTGCCCCAAGCCATTGATCTGGAAACAGTCGACTTGATCGGCTTGTGGGCAGCCGATGACATCCCCCGCCAACGCGTACGCGATCAATTGCGGGATCTGCTAAATCAACCGCAGCTGCCGGCGCTGACGCGCAACAACATCATCGTGCTCTGCGGCTACTGGCTTCTGTGGAATGAAACGAGCGCACAGGGCCTGGTGGAATTGCGTCGGCTCGAGCAAAACATCGATCGCTCAGACACCCGGGGCTGGCTCAACTACCTGGGCTTGCGCAGCAAGGCAGAAGCGATCAGCGGGGCCTTCGAGAGCGCGTACCAAAGCCTTGTGCAAGCCGAGAAGCTGTTGAACGGTCGCACCCAACTCACAGACCTTTGGCTGTTTTCTACCCGGCTCAACACCGTCTGTAACAAAGCGGGGTTTTTGCAGCACAGTCTCGCTTTCGCGAGAATAAGCCTTTCCTTCGCAAAGGCGGACAACAGTGTCAAGCAGCTCGCAAACGCCAAAGTGGATCAAGCGGAAAGTCTCATCGCGAATAAAGTCCCGGACCCAGGAGTAAAGGTGCTCGAATTGGCGATGCTCGACTCACTGGCAGGCGTGATGTGGACCGCGCCACTCGACCTGCCCTTGCTGCCGCTTTTTTTAGCCAACGGCAAACTCCAGCTGAACGAACACGCAGCTGTCCCGCGGCTGCTGTCCCAATCCCTGGATTTCGAATCCGGCACGCCTACGCTTTATTCGGACATGCAACGCGAACTCACCCGCGCTTCACTGAACATCGCCGTTGAACAAAATAAAACCGCGGCAAAACATTTGAACACTTTCACCGAGATGATGATGTCGGCCGAGCACATCAACCTGCGCATGGTCGACCGTAGCTTGAATATGCTGGCGGAGATTCGCCCCTCAGACAGATCCCCGCACAGCA
>JAWSVD010000418.1:0-4304 GCA_033852095.1 Granulosicoccaceae bacterium
CGCCCGCGGCCCAGAAGACCCCAATCCGCGAACACCGCGGCCGCGATCTGTTAGCAAACACCTCCGGTCGGCACCGACCAGTAACTCAGCAACCACCGACAGTAGGCTCCAATTGGGAGCCGTTCACACCGGGCTGGACTGAACCACTGTGATCCCGCTGCTCAATGGGGGCGTAGGTTCTAACCCAGCCCAAATTTCGCGTCGATCTAACTCTTGTCCAACTTAGTACACAACAGCTTCAGTGCGTCAGTAGAAAGCTCTTTACCGGCACCGACGGCCTCTGATATCTCGCCCTTGCCGCCGGCGAGGAAGCTCGGCACCTCGCCGTTGGTGCCATAGGCCACGGAGCCCACCCCGATGCCGCACAACACGACCCAAAAGAACATCTTCAAGCCGCTGCGGATGATCTTCATCACCCCAATAATGAACAGCAAAGCGCCGAGTACAATGAGTATTTCATTTGAGAATTCCAACTGTTCGAAGCTTTCCCACCAAGCCATGTCTTTTATCGTCCGGTATACGCCGCGAGGCGCGATTCTAAAAACTCGACATCCGTGTTATCACAAATGAAAGAGTCACTCGCCGCTCGCAACAAGTGCAGCAACGCCGGCAGTTTAACAAGCATTGCGACAACTGACACCGGCCTATTTTCGGAAAAATCACTCAGACTGCAGCGCAAGCCCAAGGCCGCCGCACATTTTGTGGCGTATCACTACAATGCAAGCAATGGGTGCTACCGCCATAGACAGACTCGCCCCCTGCATCGACCTCAGCAAGTGCGCTCTAAACACCGGTTGAGCCGATAGGAAACGGGCGCATCGCCGGCGATGCCGTCAAACCGTCGTCATCCATTCACGGATAGAGCAACCTGTACGTGCAGCACACGCCAAGCTCTTGCCCTGCAATTCACCGTCGCTGAGCCTGATTCACAGGCAGCAAAAACAGGAGAACACAACACAGCCGCGTCCGCCCTTGCCTTTCTAATTCACAAGCCCATGCGACAAAAAGGGGGAGCTCTCAGTTAGACCGAGACCACTGGTCTCGTCCAATCATTGCAGCCCGCCAACCCTAAGACCCGCGAAGATCGAGTGCACCGAGGCTCGGTGTCGAACCACGTGGCGATGCATACATTACAACTGACCAATGACATGTTCTTGACTAACAGCGGCAGTCGAGTCGAAGTATGATGAGCGATGAAAATGTTGTCGTGCATTGCCTTATCCGCCCATAGGCCGCATTGTATTTCGTATGTCTTCGCCATCTCAAGGGAGCCCCCATAACATGGCCGTTAAAAAGATAGAACTCACCCGCCCAGCGGGCCAGAGCTCGATGGGACCAGACGTTCGCCAGGTACTACCAACAGCGATCGATCACGTAGATCCGTTTATTTTTCTCGATCACTACGGCCCTTTTGAAAAGCCCGCTGGATGGGCAGGCGTACCCGATCATCCGCACGCGGGAATCACCACCGTCACTTATCTTTTGTCTGGCACAAACCGCCACGAGGACAGCCTGGGCAACGACATCGTGGCCGAGGTGGGTGATCTCTCTTGGATGCGCGCTGGCCGAGGGATCGTCCACGCTGAAGGCCGGTTTACGCAATCCGTTGAACCAGAGATTTCCCACGGCGTTCAGTTCTGGATCTCACTGCCGGCCAAAGACAAGTTTATTGAGCCCGCTTATTTTCACTACGCCGCAGATGCACTGCCCGAGTTTGAAGACAATGGCGTTCGCGTTAAAGTGTTGGGTGGTCAGTGGGGAGAGCAGCATTCACCCGTAAAAAGTGAATCCCCCATCTACCTCTTCGATGTCAGCCTAGCCGCGGGTACTTCGGTCTCTATACCGGTGCTCTCCGGCCATAGCTGCGGCCTCTATGTTATCGCTGGGGAAGTGAGCAGTGACGAACAAGTACTGCCTCAGTTATCGATCACTCAGTACGATCGCAGGGGCACCGACATCCATGTCCGTGCCACTCAAGAGAGCCGAATAGTGGTATTCGGCGGAACACCTCTCGACGAGCCGATCGTGCCCCACGGCTCCTTTGTTCTCAACAGCGATGAGCAGATTCAACAAGTGATCAAGCGCTACCATGCCGGAGAAATGGGCACCATCGAACATCAATAGCGGTTTGCTTGCACAGCGAGAGGAATAATGACATGAACAGAACCATAAGCTCGATTTACCCAGGACTAAAAGACTCCGTGGGGTTTTTATCAGTAGTGCGATCACTGCCAAACCCCATCACGCGCATGGTCGGGCATTTCGTCTTCCTCGATCAACTTCCGCTGACGCACTACACCACCGAGGCTTTTAAAGCCGGCATAAAGGCCCTGGGCGTCTCGGCGCATCCGCATCGTGGCATAGCGACAATGACTTACGTTCTACAGGGCCCTGTCGAGCATCACGACAGTGCGGGTCACCGAGGCCGGGTGGGTAACGGCGGTCTACAGTGGATGAAAGCGGGCACCGGGATTGTGCACGACGAAGTCATCCTGGTAGACGATGACGAATCTGAAATGAGCATCAATGGCATGCAGTTCTGGATCAACCTGCCCGCGGCACAAAAGGCCGAGGCGCCGGATTATCTGGCCGTTCAAAGTGAGGACATTCCGTCTATCGCGCTGGATGACGACCGGGGCAGCATCCGTGTACTGGTGGGCGAACTGGACGGCGTCGAGGCCGTGGTGCCCCGCTACGCTAAGCTGTTTCTTTTCCACCTGATCTTGAAGCCCGGAAAATCACACCAACTGGACACATCACAGATAGACGAATTAGCCGCTGTTGTGGCCAATGGCCGCGCCCATATCAATGATCGATCAGTGAACAACTCAGAGCTTGCCCTGTTTACAAAAGAGGGCAGCAATGTCCTGGTCGTCAATGATTCAGACGCCGACGTGGACGTCCTGCTGTTTGGCGGCGACCGCTACAATGAGCCCGTTGCAATGCAGGGCCCATTTGTCATGAACACTCAAGATGAGCTACAACAAGCGTTTTCCGACTATCAATCAGGAAAATACGGCACGATAGAACAGCCGATGGCCTAAGGCCAAGCGCTGAATGTCGAACACGGCTGCCAGTTCCCGGCCGAGCAGAAAATAGCTGCACTGGGAGCGCTTCGATTGGCGATCAAGGGCTACGACTAAGAGCGAATTATCTCCGATCGATGTTCAGCTGCCCTGCCCTCAGGGAAAGTCGCCACCCGCACTGACGCAAGGCAAAAGCCAAGCGTGTTATTTTTTTAGCCGCCGCCAATCCCAGGGCGCACTCTGCTCACCGGGCGCCGACCAGACGCCTGCGCCGTCTTCTTTGGCCGTGCGCTCGGCGCGATAATACTCGCCCTCGCTGCGCGGGCAATAGCGCGGGAACACCACCGCCCAGCCGTCATTTACCATGCGCGCCGTGCTGTCCTCATCACTCGTCCACAGCTTGGCCACTGTGCGACCGTAGCGATCCGTGTCGAAGCGCTCCACCCCCACCCGCGGGCCGAGCAGCCCACGCAGGTGATCACGCGATTGCTCACCCCAGGGCTTTTGCCGCATCTCCGGCGCATCGATGCAATACAGCCGCACCTTCTCTCGTTCGCCGCTGCAGCTCACCCAGATGGTGTCGCCGTCGTAGACAGACTCAACATCACAGAGCTCGGCATTGGCCGCGCCGACCCCACCTCGAGCAGCGGCGGTGTTCGAGGGCACCGAACCATCACCCGCCCTCTTTTCAGGCACGGCACACGCCCAGGGGCCGAGCGTCAAAAAAACACAGAAAAAGGAAAACCGGGCGAATCGGGATTCCAGGGGGTATGGACAGGAAAGCTGGATCATAGAGAGAGTGTGTTCATAAAATCATGTCGGGAAGATGCCCACGCGCCGCGAAGGCAGGTCAATTGGCCAGCGCCTCCGAATCATTGTCGAATACAACAATAGCCGTTGATAGCTCAAGCCACACAAAAACCGTAGGGTGTCGTAGAGCCCGCGAAACGCACCGCGCCCAGCCACAGGCCAAGACGCCATCACACCACCCTCGGTGCGATTTGCGGTGTTCGGCCACTCGCCGAAGTTGGTGAGGCTCACACGGAAATCTCAGTAGAGATTGTCTGGATATTGAGTCCAGACTCGACTTCCTGCCTTGAGCAGCGATAGGCCTGCGATGACTTCAGTCGCACTCTTGGCAATCGACGATGTTGATAGACCCTCACTCCGGTGACGGCGCCACTAGAAAAATGCCAAACACAACAACACCACTGCGATCGGTCCACCCTTGCGCTGCCGACATCTAGCCTTCTAAACAGTGTCTGCGTATCCGTTTCA
>JAWSVD010000419.1:0-2807 GCA_033852095.1 Granulosicoccaceae bacterium
CGGTTTGATGCGGTTGCCCTGAGCCCCACCCCCACCAGCTCCCCCGCCATCATCCACAGTGCGCGGCGCACACCAATGGTCATGCCCAGCGTCATCGACAAGGTCATGCACATGCCAGGCGTGATGGAGACAAAAAAGAAAGTGGGGATAAAGACAGCCAACAAGGCCGTATTGACAAAGGAATCCAAGACGTTACACCAGTGCACGCGAAGCACTGGCTCCGCTCGAAAACAGCACAGCATATACCGTCAATGCGCACAGAACGAATGAATTTATTTGATCCAGGCTATCAACGCACGGAATGAGTCGGTGACGCTGGCGGCAAAGAAAAAAAACGCCCCCGCCGAAGCTCTATTGCCCGTGGACATATCCGCGATTCAAATGTCTTTGAGCAGCCTCAGAGCATCATAAATGGCCGCGTGGGTATTGCGCGCCGAGACGGCGTCGCCGATGCGAAATAACTGGAACTGGCCCTCAGGGTTTCGCACGATGCCCTGCGTCCTCCCCGCTATGAGCGCGTCGTGATCCACCGCCCCACCGTTGCTCGAGAGTGGCTTAAGTTCAAAGTAGAGTTCATCCAGCGGCAAGGTGCCGTAGTTGACGATCACCTGATCGTACTCGGCCTCATAGCTGTGATCGCTGTAGTCCGTGCCAATGGTCGCGGTGACGCTGTTGCCGTTGCGCTGCACATCGAGCAGGCGCCTTGTCACCGTGAAAGTGACATTCTTGTCCTGCAGGGATCGCATATAGGGCACCAGGTTCATCGCCATGATATCCGGCGCAAACACACGGTCGGGCGTCATCACTTCCACGCTGGCGCCACATTCAGCGGCAAGCTCCGCGGCCTGCAGGGCCGGGTGGTCACCCGACTCGTCGTAGATCAACACCCGGGCGGCGGGCTTCACATCACCGGAGAGGATATCCCAGCTACTGACCACATCGGCCTGCTCCGCCCCTGCCTCAAACAATTCCGTGTTCGGCATACCACCTGTGGCAATGATCACCACATCCGGCTGGAGGCCCACGACATCTGCGCATTCAGCCCAGCTGCTGAAATGAAAACTGACCCCGCGCGCCGTGCATTGCTCCATACGCCAATCGATGATGGACAGCATCTCCCGCCGCCGTGCCGATCTTGCAGTTAGCCTTATCTGCCCCCCCGGATCTGCCGCCGCCTCAAACACCGTCACGGCGTGCCCACGTTCAGATGCTACCCGCGCTGCCTCCAGCCCTGCTGGCCCCGCCCCGACAATTACTATCTTCTTATTGACTGTGGTTGCGGGGATATCGTGCGGCATGCTCAGCTCGCGACCAGTGGCGGCGTTGTGAATACACAGCGCCTCCCCTGCTTGGTAGATACGGTCTAGGCAGTAGGTTGCCCCCACGCAGGGGCGTATGTCGGCTTCGCGGCCCTCGATGATCTTGCGCACGATGTGCGGGTCAGCAATGTGCGCCCGCGTCATGCCCACCATGTCCAGCAAGCCCGATGCAATCGCGTGCCGCGCGGTCGCCACATCGGGTATTTTCGCCGCGTGAAAGGTCGGCAGACCCGTCGCTTTTTTCACCTCCCCGGCGAAATCCAAGTGTGGCGCGTTGACCATGCCCTGCACGGGAATCACATCGGTCATCGCCGCATCGGTGTGGATGCGCCCGCGGATCACGTTGAGAAAATCCACCGCTCCAGTCGCCGCCAAACGCTTGGATATTTCAAGGCCTTCCGCTGCGCTGATGCCGCCTTTTTGTGCTTCGTCGGCTGTGTAACGCAGGCCCACGATGAACTCCGCACCGACACGCTTGCGAATAGCGGCGAGCACGTCCAAGGGAAAACGCAGCCTATTCTCCAGTGTGTCCGCTCCGTAGGGGCCGCTCAGATCATTGCTCAGCGGCGACCAGAATTGATCCAGCAGATGCCCGTAGACCTGCAGCTCGATGCCGTCCATGCCCCCGGCCTGCATACGCTCGGCGGCGGCGGCAAAGTCATTGATGATGCGCTCGATGTCCCAGTCTTCCACCAGCTTGGGAAAGGCCCGGTGCGCCGGTTCACGGTGTTTGGAGGATGACACTGACGGCAGCCAATCGCCCTTGTTCCAGCCGGTGCGACGGCCCAGGTGGGTGAGCTGAATCATCGCCGCGCAGCCGTGCTCGTGCAGCGCGTCACTGAGCCGCTGAACCCAGGGCACCACCTCGTCGCGGTAGGCCAAGACATTATTAAACACCGGCGGGCTGTCCCGGCTGACCGCCGCCGAACCCGCTGTCATCGCCAGCGCCACCCCCGCCTTGGCCCGCTCCGCGTGGTAGGCGATGTAACGCTCCGTGGGCATGCCGTCCACCGGATAGGCCGGCTCATGGCTAGTCGTCATGATGCGGTTTTTAAGCGTCAAATGCTTAAGCTGGAACGGTTGCAGCAGCGGGTCATTATGCATAGACAATTCTCGTGGCGCAGGGCATCAGAAGCCTTCAATTTGATGTGTGCAAGCAGGCGTGTCAATCCAGATAATTTTGCTTCTTGGCTTATTAAGATCGATTCACATTACATATGACACCAGTTGCTTTTGCAGCAAATAAAACTCTGTAACAATGCAGGCGGTAAAGCTGAAAGTAGCTGACTAAAGGAGCCCTTTACCCGCAGTTTCATAGCTCAGAGCTTTGTATCTAAAGATCAGTATGTCCCCCGTCAACAGGAATTGCACATGAAAGCTATGGAAAGCCATCAAACCATCTCTAGGGGCATCGCCCCCCTTGGTTTAGGTTTGATAACACTTGTTTTATCCACCAACCTCTCTGCATCCGAGTCACAAGTGATCGCC
>JAWSVD010000420.1:0-429 GCA_033852095.1 Granulosicoccaceae bacterium
TCAAGCGAGCACCGTTCAAAATATACAAGTTGCTCACCGACAATGGCACGGAGTTTACCGACAAGCTCTTCAGGGGCAACAAAGAGCGCGAACCCACGGGGAAGCACGTGTTTGATAAACAGTGCAAAAAGGAGCAGATAGAGCACCGCCTTATCAAGCCTAGGCATCCGCAGACCAACGGCATGGTGGAGCGCTTTAACGGCCGCATATCGGGCATTCTCAAGGACACGAAGTTCGACAGTAGGGCGCATCTTGAAAGTGTCATGAAAGACTATTTACAGATCTACAACCACCATATTCCACAGAAGAACCTTGGGCACATCACGCCAATACAGGCGATGAAAGATTGGCAGATAAAGGAGCCTGATCTATTTCACAAAAGAACCCATGATCTAGCGGGACTTGACACATAGACACGCATCTTTTGGA
>JAWSVD010000421.1:0-787 GCA_033852095.1 Granulosicoccaceae bacterium
CAACCCTAATGGCCATGTGCTGGTTTCAGAAAAGTGAATGGCTGGCCCTGAAAGAAATCGATCCAGAGTCCATGGACGAAAGCTACGAAGAGTGGCTGAAAAATGCCAACAGGGCGATCAGTGATCTACGAGCGGACGGGGCGCAGGTGAAAAAAATAGCTGTCCGTGTCGATGAGCTACAGGCCTGGTGCAAAGAGAACCGCACAAAACCCGATAGCCCGACTCGCAGCAAATTCGCGATTTACAAGCTGCAGCAACGGCTTGCGCTTTCAAGGCGATGAAGCCAAGCAAACCACACCACACCCAATCCCCTTTGCCATGAAAGACTATTTCGATCTGTTGTAAAACGCGGCCGGCCAGGTGGGCAGGGCCGTGCACCCCAAATATAAAGGTCATATCGCAGGCGATCGCCTGTCGATATTCAAGCGGCTAAAGATCGATCCAGAGGAATGGACAGATCTGGCGTTGAATTTTAGAAAAGTGCTTCAACAAATGGGTTGGCGACGAGGTCAGCCTCGATCAAGTCTGCGAGCGAAAGAAGATTCGGCACGTGCGCGGCAGTGTGCGCTGCCGGCAAGTATTCAGCGGCTAGAAGATCATTGTCCCTCAGTAATCCCACAGGTCCGTAGGGCTCAGAATCTACACGCCTATAAGATTGGCGCAGTGTAACGGCCTTGTGACACGACCTCAATCTTCGATCAGAAACAAGCCCGCTGCTGGGAAGCACGAACTCAATCAGTGCAAGCATGAGGCCGTCATTGTGCGTTCCAAAAGATGCGTGTCTATG
>JAWSVD010000422.1:0-4591 GCA_033852095.1 Granulosicoccaceae bacterium
GCGGTCAGTGCGGCCATCAGAGTTGTAGTGTCAACCGCAGCTGTCAATGCTGTGAAATCCATTGTGTATTCCCTTTTTCTTTGCCTCAGAAAACGCTGAGACGACGCTTGCACTTATGTGCTAATCCTTTTCTTCTTTACTCGCAAAGCTGATAAGCAGCCCGAGAGCCCACGCGCAGATATACCCCAACAGCGGGAGCGTGAAGCCGAATTGAAACGCTTGTTGAACGGCATCAGGCGTTGCAAAGAACAGCATTTCGATGACTTCGGCGTTGTTGCCTTCACCGCCACCATTTCCGCCGCTTGTCGCAGTGAATGGCTGGCTAGTCCAGTTTCCCGCTGCTGATCTTTCCCAGAGTTGTATAAAGACAGTCGACCCATCATCGGGCAAACCGCCCACGGTATAGCTGCTTGTGTACCTGTCCAAGTATCCAGAGTCAGCGATATCGTTTGCGCCAGCACTCGATCCAACTTGCACGTACCAACGTCGAACTGCGTCATCAGCAGTCCATGTAATAGCTGCGGTAGTCCCTTGAAGCTGCGTGCTTGTTACCGTTGCTGCGTCAGCCTTGTTAGCCGATGCGAGTGCACCGACCGTAAACAAAATGAACAGGGCAAATAGCAGCTTTTTCATTAGGCTTTTAACAGCACTGGCTTTGCGCTTTTCGGTGCGTACAATCCAACCGTGGCACCGCCTCCGTTTTCGCCTGCAATGTTGTAGATGCGCACTTCGATTTCGATTTGCTTGCCATCGAGTCCTTTCCAATCATCTATGGAGTGAAGGCGCATTTCAGTCAAACTCATTTTGCCGATTTCGTCGGTTTCCATGATCTGGACACGGCTTTGTGCGGGAGCCCGTTCTGTACCGTCAGGGTTCAGGCTTGCGGGCTTGTTGAAGATGTTGGCCACTTGGCCTTTAAGAGTCAGCATTTAGCACCTATCCAATAGATTCTTTGAGTTCGTCCAATTCAGAACGAAGCGATTCATACTCAGTTTTCAACTCTGAAACCCGAGATTCACCCTCTTCAACTTTGTCGCACCACATTCCCAAATCGGCCTCAGCTGCCATGAGCTGCATATCTAGCTCAGATAACTTGTCGTGCATGCCGTGTATTTCGTCTACAACGCTCATTTGCTGTCCTTTGGTTTTTCCTGTTATTTTTGTTTAAACAAGTCCGAGGCCCTACGGGCGATGGCGGTCTCGCAAGCTCGACCGGCATCGACCTTAAGGGCTAAAAGACTAGTGTCCCCGATCCTTGTAATACGCATAGTCGTCTTGCGTGTCGAACCACTGAATGACTTTGTTGTAGCCCCAGCGGGCGACGTTTACGGTCATCATTGCGAGTGCTACGGCTGTGAGTGCTGCAAGTACTTGCGTGGAGTCAACCGCCGCGATTATTGCTGTGAAATCCATGTGCTTTCCTAGAAAGGTATGAGCATGTCAAATGGGTGATCCATCGGTTTAACCAGACCGGCTATTTTGTCGCCCATTTTGTGAAACGCCGTTCTCAGTGCCTGGTTAATCTTTATCTCCCATGCGCCCACCGGTAGCGCCATACACATGCCGTTTGCATCTTGAATGTACGCTGCTTGCATTATTGGGCGTTCGTCGTAATAACTCACTTTGCACTCGCCCGTTTCTTCGTTTTCGATCACTGGCATGGCGATCACCGCGAGCCCATCGGAGTGATCCAGGTACTCGCCAAAGTCGCCCGCCCTTGCACAACGGTGGGCTTCAGTCATTTGCTTGCTGGCGTTTTCTGGCAGCTCTTCCATCGAGCGGAGCTTGCGCCATACTTCTATTTTTGTTTGCTGCCCAAAGAAGTGAAACTGCCTGATGCGGTGATGGGAAGACCACGCATCGACCCGTTTCGCAGCTTCAACGCCACTCATTTCCTTAGCGTCTTCAGACGGCTTGTCGGTATCAGTGCTGCCATCAAGGTTCTTGCAGATGTACTTGAGCACGTAACCGATCACACCACGTTCGTCGATAATGACGCGCTTGCGGCGAGCTTCGAGGCGCTTTGCGGTGTGGAGCTCTTCACTGTCCAGTTGCTCAGCGAACTTGCAGAAGATTGCCCACGCCTGTTCGGCTTGGTCTGGCCACAGGTAAATGATGAAATGATGGTGCGGCGTACCGTCATGGTGCGGTTCAGCGCAGCGCATGCCACAGCATTCAATGCCTTTGCGCTCAAAATAGATGCGGACTTTTTGCCACACGCTGATCAGGTAGTCGTTTGTTTCTTTTGGGGAGTGCTGTTTGTAGTGGCGGTTTGCTGTACCGTCATAGTTCGTCGCGTGGTACTGGCTAGGGGCGGTGACAGTCCAGAACTCAGCAACCATGCCCAATTGACGCTGATACAAGTCCATGCCTTTGAGGCGCGCCAGTGTTTCGTGTCGTCGACACGTTTTGTCTGTTGTGTTGTGTTGGGACACTTCGAGGAGGCTTTTCTCTGATCCGTCAGGTGCGACCATGTTGGTACTCGCTAGCTTTTGCTGATTTTCGAGGTTCTGCTTTTGGCGGCGAGCGGTCGCGCCATAACTGGCGTATCGACCGGCTTCAAAGCTCACCATGCCGAGGTTTCGCGCTGTATCTTCTGCACATTCCCAATGCGCCTTTTTGAGCTGCCGACGCCACCAGTGCTTTTCAGCCATTCGCAGCATCATGCCGCGGATTGTCATTTTTCGGCTGAATGTTGGCGCGATCCCACGGCGGCGAGCGAAGGCGATGCACTTTTGCAGGTGCCTATGGCAGTCGGTCAAGTCGTCTTTATCAGCAGGTTCAGAGATTTGGTGGCATTTGTGGCTATACGCTTCGGCCGCGTCATCGAGCGCCACACTGTCATCGGCTAAGTCGCGTGCGTTGTGGGTGAGCCCTTCGAGGAATTCGCGTGCCCATTTATTCGCCTGAAAGACGTTCGAGCGTTCGGTGGTTTTTTCGATCAGCTGGATATAGCGCCGCTCAAATGATTCGGCGTGCTGGTCTGGTACTTGATCGGCTAACACGTTGAAGTGTTTTATGTGATGGCGATCGCCGGAGAGTGCGGCATTGAGATTCATGCTGCAATTGCCTGGTTGGCTTGTTTCAGAACGTGATCGCCCCACTGAGCAGCAACAGCGTTAGCAATGCCTTGAAATGTTCTTGATCGTATTTTCGCTCTATCGGGCCCAGGTGGCGCACGATGGATTGCACTCCACTTCTTGTGCTCATCAGTACCAGGCTTTGGAGGAACTAGCTCGCTTGTGCGCTGCAATTTCGGCAGACCATCAAGCCAAAGGGATGTACCCTTAAAAGCCTGATCGCCGAACTGCCAAGGCTGAATGGTTTGAGCGGGAGGCCGGAAGTTAGCAATTCTTTCTTTTGCATATTTATGCATGATCGGGTTTTCTACCGCTTTGCAAGCGATATTCGAATTCCAGCAGGCTGAGAAGAGCGACGCCCCTTCGTCCAATTCTGCCCACATTTCGTTTTTTGTTCTTCCAGGTGGAGGAGTATGCAACCAGCGCACGCCTGAGTTACACAGCCTGGTGCACGGTGGATGAAAGACCGCCAGCAAATCCCAATCGTCTTGAAGCACTTCGCGTATATCACCGACAATATGCCGGTTTGAATTGTCTTCACTGGGGAGGAGGTCGCAGCTCCACACGTCGAAGCCCAGATCATCAAACGCCCTACGGACACGCCCCGACAACTCGCAGCCGATCAGTACTTTTATGTCGCCTGGTATTTTCACGCTGTGTGAACCCAGAGCAGCGCTTGCGTTTCGTCTTTTGCCATTTCGGCGTACATGCCGAGGAAATCGAGTTCAGTGCCTTTGCGAGCAATGACGTTCCAGCGGCCGCAGTTGCATTTTTTGGCTTTTGCTATTTCACCGTGAACAGCTTGGCCGCATTCGCAGAAGACCGAGCCCATGTTGTCGGGCTTGGTTTCGTGTTTGGCTTCAATGGCAGGTGAGCAGGTGGAGCAGTTACCAGCGGAGAGGATGCGGCGGCAGGAAGGAGCGGGACAGCGAGGGGGGGAAGCGACGACGCGAGCAGCTTGCGTGTTCAGACCGTGTTGTGTGATTTGGTTCAAAATCCGCCACCCGCCATGTGTTTCGATGGGTGTGGACTATAGTCTCGTTAACGCGACTAGTCTAGTGCAAAGGATCAAGTATTCACGATAGTCTTCCGCTATAGACTAAACTACCAACTCTATCTGTATCATTTGAGGTTCACAATGGACGCTATTTCATATTTCGCCGAAGCCAAAGCCGCACTTGGAATTGATACCGACTACGCGCTGGCAAAGCAGCTGGGAATCACTCAGAAGCGGATATCTGCTATAAAGCACGGCCGGACAACTGGTTTTGACGCTGAAACAGCTTTCAAGATTGCTGAAATACTGGATATTGATCCAGCTTATGTGATTGCAGACATGGAAATTTTGCGTAAAAACGCAAACGTCAGTTTCTGGGAAGGAGTCAAAGCGAAATCATCGGGCACAGCAGCGGCCATATTGACCACGGTAGTTCTATGCGCAACCCCAGATGCAGCGCAGGCCGCGAGCATGATTCCCGCAGGCCTACCTACTGACAGTTTATGTATTATGC
>JAWSVD010000050.1:0-49809 GCA_033852095.1 Granulosicoccaceae bacterium
TGAGTCACGTACGTAATCAGGTGCCCGCAAGTGCTGTGGCGCGTCGCAACAAGAAAACTGGATCAGCTTGATTCTGTGACAGCTCTGGTCGAGCTTAAAGTCCCGCCGGGTAATCGATTTGAGGCCTTGTCTGGTGATCGCTGTGATGAGTACAGTATTCGTATAAATCAGCAATATCGTATCTGTTTCAAATGGGGGGATTCTGGTCCCCTTTGATGTTGAGATAACAGATTACCATTAGAGGCTAGTTATGGTTCGTGTACCAACAAAACGTCCGCCTACTCACCCCGGTGAGATGTTGCGTGAGGAGTTTTTGATACCCATGGGAATTTCACAGCGTGATCTGGCTGATGCGATCCATGTCCCCTATCAAAGGGTGAATGAACTGGTGAATCAAAAAAGAGGCGTTACGCCCAGTACTGCATTGCGTCTTGCAAAGTTCTTTAAAGTCTCTGCTGATTTTTGGCTCAATGTGCAGATCCGATGGGATTTATACAAAGCGCAGCAATCTGAGCAAGACGAGTTAAAGACAATCCGAGATTTTAAGCACTACAAAAAAACGGCCTAGTAGGCCTGTCGGTACTTTGTTGGCCTCTCCTATAGGCTGCTTCTGTGAAGCTGTTGGTGGGTTCTTGATTGATTTAATGAGCCCGCACGCAGAGCTCAATCCTCACCCACCACCCGCGTGATACCCAATTTACTCATCTTGTCGTTAAGTGTGCGGCGGTTGATTTGCAGCGCGTCCAGCACGGCGGCTATCTTGCCCTCGTGTTGCAGCAGGCAGGATTCGATCAGGTATTTCTCGTAGGCCTGCACTCGGTGCTTGAAGGGCACGTGGGTGTCGTCCAGGTCGAAGGCCATGCGCTGCATGCTGGCCGCGCTGAACTGGGGGCCAAGGATTTCATGGATCTTCTCCAGCATGAGCTCTGGCTCCACCGGTTTTTCCAGAAAATCCACCGCGCCCAAGCGCATGGCCGCAACTATGTCCGGGATGCGGGCGAAACCGGAGAAGAACAACACCGGCAGCAACGGGCATATCTGCCTCGCTTGGCGAGCAAAGCTGAGACCGTCGCACTCGGGCATGCGCAAGTCGGTGATGACCAAATGCACGGTTGTGTCGGCGAGGGTGTCCAGGGCGCGGCTGGCGCGGTCGGCGACAATAACGTCTAGTCCGTTCAGCCGTAGATAGCGCGAGTTGGCGCCGAGCACATCGTGGTCGTCGTCCACCAGCAAAATGGTGTGCGCAGGAAGAGTGTCGGTCATGAGCTTTACTCTGGATGGCTGGTGGTGCGGGGCTGGCTGCGCGGGATACTCAGTGAAAATTCGCTGCCGCTGGGGCTGACAGGCTTGTGGTTTAAGCTGCCGTGGTGTCGTTCGGCGATTTGCCGGGCCAGCGCCAGGCCCAGCCCGAGCCCCTGTTTGCGCGAGGCGCCTTGCACAAAGGGGGTGAACAGTTTATCTCGCAGCGCGGGGTCGACGCCCAGGCCGTTGTCGGTGACGCTCATGTGTACCTGGTTTGCACTGATGGCGAGGCGCAGCAGCACGGCGGGTTGCTCTTGTTGCATCACCGCGTCAAAGGCGTTGTAGAGCAGATTGAGCAGCGCCTGCTGCAGCAGCACCTGATTGCCTTCCACACTGTGTTGCTCCGTAGGGGCTTGCCACTCCAGCCAATCGGAGACCTGTGGCCGCTCGCGTCGCACGGTCTGGACCACGTCTTCAAGCAGCGCGGTGGTATCCACACTGCTGAAGCTGGCGTTGCCGGGGCGGGCGATGCTGCGCAGTGCTTCGACTACCCTGGATATACGCTTGGTGGTGCGGTCGCAATCGACAACCGTGTCACGGATGTCGTCGAGTGGCAGCGCGGGCTGCTCGATCAATTGGCGCAAGGTGGCGAGGTTAAAGCGCAGGCTGGTGAGTGGCTGGTTGACTTCGTGGTTGATGGCGCCGGACATGCGGCCGAGCACGGCGAAATTCGACTCGACTATTAATGCCTCTTGCGCTTGCTCGAGCTCCAGGGTGCGCGCTTGTACTTGGCGCTCCAGCTTGCGGGCGTTGCGTTGCTCGGCGGTGGCGAGTAGTTGCTGATAGCGGTAGCTTCGCAGAAGCAACAAGACAACCGTGGCCAGGGCGAGGGCGGCCAGGCAGTAGAGCGCCGCGTAGAGTGCCACGGACGATTGTGGCGAGAGCATCAACAGCTGCCACTGCTCTGTGCGCAAGGTGTGCGAGGCCGCGAGGTAGCGCCGTTTGCCACGCTGCAGCTGGTGCGCATCGGGGGCGTGATCAAGGGCTGCCGCGGGTGCGATGGGGTAGTAGTGCTCACGGGTGATCTGTTGGGTTTGCAGATCGCTCAGGGCTTGGGTGCGGGCGTAGAGCATGTCCTGGTCGGTGGTGAGGATCACCACGCCGAATTGGTCGAGCACCAAGGTGCTGTGCGCCTGCCGCCGCCAGCTCTCGGGCAGGTGGCTGAGTGACAGCTTGAGGGCAACCACGCCAATGACTCTTCTGTCCGCGTAGATCGGATGAGCGACAAAATAACCGGGTATGCCAGTGGTGCTGCCCACCGCGTATTGGCTGCTCTGCAGGCCTTCGATGGCGTGCTTGAAATAGGGACGGAAGCTGTAGTTATTGGCCACAAAGCTGTCGGGCTGGTCGTGGTTGCTCGCCGCCACGGTCAGGCCGGCAGCACTCATCACGTAGGCGTCGCTGATCTCGGTTTGCAGCTGCACCTGCTTTAACAAGGCGTTGGCCCGCGCCAAGGCGGCGGGGCTGTCGGCGATCAGCGCTTCGATCAGCCTCGGGTCGGTGGCCAGGATCTGCGGCAGCACGCCCAGGTTCTCCAGCTGCCGATCCAGTTCGATGGCCTGCGCGTCCAGCAGCCCCTGCAGGCGCTGCAGCTCGCGCTTAGATTCGAAGGACCAAGCGGCGAAGAACAACAGCGCGAGCAAGGCTGCCGCCGCGAGGGCGAGCAGGGCGCGTTTCAGGCCGGCGCTGAGTGGCGCGCGGGAAACAGAGCTGTGGCCATGGTCTGGGGACAAGAGAAAGGCGCGCGCTTGTGGCTGGGATAGGCAGAGCTTAGCCCGCCAGAGCGCTGAGGTGAAGCCTCTGTACTCTGGCTTTAGTTAGTTGTGGCGAAACGGATAGCAGCGCCTGCGCCCGCCCAGTTGCGGCTGTGCTGGGCGGGGGCGCCGCTGTCAGACCAGTTTCCCGGGGTTCATGATGCCCGCCGGGTCTACGGCGACTTTGAGCTTTTGCATCAGGGCGTAGGCGCCGCCGTGCTCGGCTACCATGTATTTCTTTTTGCCCAAGCCCACGCCGTGCTCGCCCGTTACGGTGCCGCCCAGCGAGAGGGCGATGTCGTTGAGGGTTTGAGCCAGTGTTTTGGCTTTTTCAAGTTCATCGGGCTTGTCCGGATCTATCAGGATAATGAGATGGAAGTTTCCGTCCCCCACGTGGCCGACCAGCGGGGCAATGAGGCCTGTTTTTGCGATCTCTTTTTTTGTTTGAGAGATGCATTCGGCCAGGGCTGAAATGGGCACGCAGCAGTCGGTCACTAGACCATTGGCGCCGGGCTGCAGGGCGCGGCCTGCGTAATAGGCCTCGTGTCGGGCGGCCCACAAGCGGTTGCGCTCTTCCATCTTCGATGAGGCGGCGAAATCACTGACGCCGTTCTCTGCGGCGATGTCACGGAAGGTGTCAAGCTGTTCGTCCACACTGGTCTTAGAGCCGTGAAATTCGAGGAAAAGGTGCGGTTTTTCAGCCAGTGCCAACTCGGGCTTGAACAAGTTCATGCCGCGCATTTGCACCTCGTCGAGCAACTCGATGCGGGCCATGGGCAGGCCGCACTGGATGGCGAGCATCACGGTGTTCACCGCGTCGTCGACGGTCTCGAAGGCGCAGGTGGCCGAGAGGATGGTATCGGGCAGGCTGTGCAGTTTAACGGTCAGCTCGGTGATGACGCCCAGTGTGCCCTCGGCCCCTATAAACAAGTGCGTCAGGTCATAACCCGAGGAGGATTTCCGGGCGCGGCTGCCGGTGCGTATCACCTCGCCGTCGGGCAGCACCACCTCCAGTGCCAACACGTTCTCGCGGATGGTGCCGTAGCGCACGGTGTTGGTGCCCGAGGCACGCGTTGAGGCCATGCCGCCCATCGAGGCGTCTGCGCCCGGGTCGACGGTGAACATCAACCCTGTGCCGCGCAGTGCGTCGTTTAGTTGTGTGCGGCGCACACCGGGCTGCACCACGGCGTCCAGGTCGCTTTCGTTGACCGCTATCACGGCCTCCATGCGGCTCATGTCGAGGCTGATGCCGCCCGCCGTCGGCACAACTTGGCCTTCGAGCGAGGTGCCAAATGCGTAGGGCACAACAGGGCAACCGTGCCGCGTGCAGATTTGCATGATCTGCGACACCTCGTCGGTGCTCTCGGGGAAGGCCACCGCGTCGGGCGGCACGGGCGGCGTGTAGGCCTCGTCGTGCGCGTGTTGCTCAAGTATGGAGCTGCCAGTTGAAAGGCGTTTGCCCAGCAGGGTGCGCAACTCTTCGAGCGCAGCGGCGATGTGGGGGCGGGTGTTGTCCGTGGGCATTAGCTTGCTTCCTTTAGCATTTGGGTGGAGGGCCGCGGCTGGCGCCCCCATGTTCATGGCCACCTCGCGGCCGCCATATGCTGCGATCATAGCGCCCTGGTCGGCGAAGGCAAAATCGTTCATGGCAGCGGGGTCGCAGATGGCGCAAAGTGCGGCTTGCATTTCGGCTAGCACCGGCGCGCAGTGCGGGTGGTGTGAGGGTACGGTTCAGTCGAAGCGTTCTGTGGGTATAATCGCAGGCCAGATATTGCCGATGGCGGCGCTGTGAGCGGCTGCGCCGCGAACCTCCGTCACATTGAGCGGTCTTAAATATAGCCTTTGCGACGGTGGACTGCGCCACAGGCACTACCCTTAGCCCTAGTATTTAATTGAACACGAGTCTCCATGCGACAACCCTTTGAACTGGCCATTGGTCTGCGTTATACACGCTCCAAGCGGCGCAACCGCTTTGTCTCTTTTATCAGCTTGATTTCCGTGGTGGGCATCGCGCTGGGCATCACCACTTTGATCACCGTGTTGTCGGTGATGAACGGCTTCCAGACCGAGGTGCGCGAACGCATTTTGGGCATGGCGTCGCACGCCACTGTGACCAAACGCAACGAGCCGGTGCTCGAGTGGCAGCAGCTGGCCGACACGGCGCGCGCGCACCCTGAGGTGGTCGGCGCGGCGCCCTATGTAGAGGCGCAGGTGATGCTGGTCAATGGCGCTCAGGTGACGGGCAGCGTGATCCGCGGCGTGATCCCCGCCGAGGAGCCGCAGGTCTCTGACATTAAAGAGCAGATGGTCTCGGGCTCTCTGGAGGCGCTGGACGAGTCGCGCTTTAATATTGTGCTGGGCCGGGCGCTGGCGCGCTTTCTTGGTGTGCGCGTGGGGGATAAAGTCACGGTGGTATCCCCTGAGGCGGGTGTCACGCCTGCGGGCATCACCCCGCGCATGAAGCGCTTCACGGTGGTGGGGCTGTTCGCCACAGGCATGGGTGAGTACGACCGCAGCATGGCGATCACTGGCGTGCGTGATGCGGCGGCGTTGATGCGCATGGAAGGATACACCGGCGTGCGGCTGAAGCTGGCGGATATGTTTAACTCCCGCGCGGTGGCGGGGGATCTGGCAACCTCCCTGGATGACACCTATTGGGTCAGCGACTGGACCCAGCAGCACCGCAATTTTTTCAGGGCGGTACAGACCGAAAAAACCATGATGTTCATCATCTTGTCGCTGATCGTGGCGGTGGCGGCGTTTAATATCGTGTCGATGCTGATCATGGTGGTCAACGAGAAACAGGCGGACATCGCGATCTTGCGCACCCTGGGGGCGAGCCCCAGCAGTGTGATGAAAATATTTTTGGTGCAGGGCACTTTGATCGGGCTGTTCGGCACCTTGTTGGGTGTGATCGGCGGCGTCAGTATTGCCACTAACGTGGGCAGCATCGTGCCCTTTATCGAGTCCCTGCTAGGTACCAAATTCTTGGACCCGAGCGTCTACGCGATCAATTATTTCCCCTCTGATTTGCATTTGGATGACGTGCTGTGGGTGACGCTTATCGCTTTTTTCTTGTCAGTGGTTGCCACCTTGTACCCCGCCTGGCGCGCGGCACAGACCGACCCTGTGGAGGCGCTTCGATATGACTGATCTGGTGATAAAAGCGCGAGACTTGCGCCGCCGTTACGACGAGGGCAGCGGCCGGGTGGACGTGCTCAACGGGGTGGATTTGGAGGTGAATCGCGGCGAGCGCCTGGCGATCGTGGGCAGCTCGGGTAGCGGCAAGAGCACCTTGTTGCATTTGCTCGGGGCGCTGGACAAGCCCACTACTGGCGAGGTGCTGGTCGCGGGCGAGAACATCACCGCCATGCGCGCCAAGGCCGCCGGTGATGCGCGCAATCGTTTGCTCGGTTTTGTCTACCAGTTTCATCACCTCTTGGCCGAGTTCAGCGCGCTGGAGAACGTGGCCTTGCCACTGATGATCCGCGGCGAGAAGCCGGCCACAGCGGAGGCGCGCGCCGAGCACTATTTGAACAGGGTGGGGCTGTCGGCACGGCTGAGCCACAAGCCGGGGCAGCTCTCGGGCGGCGAGCGCCAGCGCGCGGCTATTGCCCGTGCACTGGTGACAGAGCCCTGCTGCGTCTTGGCTGATGAGCCCACGGGTAACTTAGATGACAGCAACTCGACGATGATCTACGAGCTGTTGACCGAGCTCAGCCAGGATTTTAACACGGCGTTTGTGATCGTCACTCATGACAGCGCGCTGGCGGCACGCATGGACCGCACGCTGTTGCTCACGGACGGTTCTTTACAGGTCTTTGAGGGATAAAAGCTGTTGCGGTGCCGCCATTGAGGCGCCGTATTTGACGCCGAGGGCGGACTCTAACGCGGGTTGCGCGTGGCCATGGGGCGGCGCCGCGGCCGACGTAGTTTGCGTCGGCGTCGCACCGACAAGCGCCACAGGATGTTGACGGTGAAATAACCCGCGAGCGCCGAGAAAATCGCCATCACGCCACAGCCCAGAAACAGCGGCTGCCACAGGTTTTTGATCACTCCGGGCAGGTTGTGCCAATCCCACTGCGCGGCGACAGGCGCCGACTCACCCATCATCGCCAGGCCCAACTTGTAGGCGGCAAAATACATCGGCGGGATGGTGATGGGATTAGTGACCCAGACCAAAGCAGCGCTGAGCGGCACATTGGCGCGCACGTAGAGTGCGGTCAGGGTGGCGGTGAGGGTCTGCATGGGCAAGGGCAGCCACATCAGTGACAGGCCCACCGCAAAAGCCAAGGCCACCGAGCGGCGATTAAAATGGAACAGGTACGGGTCTTCGAGCAGCGGCCCGAGGCGTTCAGCCCAGGGGTTGCTTTTGAATTCGCTCTGCGAGGGAGCCAAGCGTTGGAAGAACTTTCTCACGTGTTCGGGGCCGTGTCGGTAGACAGAGTATTATATAGCTATTGTTAACATGAAGTGCTGATAGTGTCTCGCTTGCGCAGCACTGCATAAGCGGTGTGGGCACTCTAGAGTTTAGCGGCTGCTGGCGCTATCGCTTCAACTGTCTTGTGCGCCCATGATAACGACATGGCGCGACTCTTTTTCTATGTGATGGGTGTATTGCTGGGCGCTCAGCAGCAGTGCTTGCTGCCGCCTGCGGTGCTCGGATTGTTGCTCGCACTGGCGGGGGCACTTTTATTCCTGCGCCGCTGCGCCTTTTACCAATGCCTGTGTTGTTTTGTGCTGGGACTGGTCTGGCTGAGCGCGCACGGCCACTGGCGGCTCAATGATGTCTTGCCGCCCGAGTTGCACCGAGTCGAGCAGCTGTGTGAGGGCAGGGTTGTCTCGCCCTTGGATGTCTCGGGCCAGCGCTGGCGCTTTGAGTTTAGGCTGCAGCGCTGCCAAAACAAGGATCAGTGGCGCGAGACAAACTACACCGTGCGTACAGCTTGGTACCGAGCACCCGCTGATGCGCAGCTGCCGCGCGGCGGCGAGCGCTGGCGATTCGCCCTGAAGCTCAAGCAACCCCGCGGCAACAGCAACCCCGGTGGTTTTGATCGCGAGACCTGGATGTTCCAGCGCAATTTCAAAGCCAGCGCCTACGTCAGCGATGCCAGTCACTCGCTGCGATTGCGCGGGGCGAGCTGGTGGTCCTTGGCGGCTTGGCGCGAGTGGGTGTCAAAGCGACTGCAGCTCGCCTTGCCAGCTGGGCCACACGCGGCGGTGATACCCGCGTTGATCTTGGCCGACCGAAGCGGTATTGAGCCGGCCCTGTGGCAGCGTTTTAGAGACGTGGGCACGGCGCATTTGCTCGCGATCAGCGGTTTGCACGTGGGCTTGATCGCGGCTTTTGGCGCGTTCCTGGGCCGCTTGGCCTGGTATTTTGTGGGCGTGCAGCGCGGCGAACGCTGTGTCTGGGTGGGGCTGGGCAGTGTATTGGCCGCTGGGATCTACGCGGCGCTCGCGGGTTTTTCATTGCCCACGGTGCGGGCGCTCTTCATGTTGGTTGTGGCTGTGTACGCGGTGCTCAGTGGTCGGCACCGGGGTGTGGTGGACGCCTTGCTGCTGGCGTTTCTGGGTCTGTTGATCGTCGATCCGCTGGTGGTTTTATCGGCGGGTTTTTGGCTGTCCTTTGCCTCGGTGGCGGCCATCGTCGCGGGGCTCTCGGCGCGCCGTCACTGGCGCCCCTGGCAGCAGATGTTGTGGATCAACGGTGCGATGGGCCTGGTCTTGGCTCCGCTCAGCCTGCTGTTGTTTGGCCAGCTGGCCTGGTGGTGCAGCCCGGCCAATCTGCTGGTGGTGCCGGTATTCAGCCTGACAGTGGTGCCGCTGAGTTTGCTGGGCGGGGGGCTGGCGGTGCTCGGTGCGCCCGGCGCCGAAACCTTGCTGGCGTGGGCTGCAGCCATCATCGCCTATTGCGATCAATGGCAAGCGTGGCTGCTCTCCTTGCCCACGCCCGCGCTGCCCTTGGTCGGCGCAGCACCCTGGGGTTTGCTGTTGCTCTCGGCGGTGTTGCTGGCTCCCGCGCTGTGGCGCGGGGCCGTGGCGGTGGCGTTCTTGGTGGCGCTGTTGCTGCTGCAGAGCCCGCGCCACTCCAGCTTGCAGCCCGGCGCCTTTGCGGTGACGACGCTTGACGTGGGCCACGGCTTGGCGGTGCTGGTGGAAACACAGCAGCATCTGCTGATCTACGACACCGGGCCGCGTTACGGCGGGTTCAACAGCGGCAGCGCGGTGGTGGCGCCGGCGCTGCGGAGAGCGGGTTGGCTGGGGCCGGAGATGATTGTGCTGTCGCACGACGATCGCGACCACGCGGGAGGGTTAGCCGTGCTGCGGGCCCTGTACCCGCAGGCAACGCTGCGGCAGACGAGCGACGGCAGTTGCTTGGCGGGGCAGCGCTGGGGTTGGGATGGGGTTGAATTTGAAGTGCTGCACCCACTGGCTGCTGGCGGCGAGGGCAACAACAGCTCCTGTGTGTTGCGCATCAGCAGCGCGTACGGCAGCGCGCTGCTCAGCGGCGACATCGAGCAGCCAGCCGAAGCGCGCATGCTGCGCGATGACAGGGTGCGACGCAGTGATCTCTTGTTGGTGCCGCACCATGGCAGCAAAAGCTCCAGCACGGCGGCTTGGCTGGCGGCCGTGCAACCTGGTCTAGCGGTGATTTCGGTGGACCAGAACAGCCGCTGGCAGATGCCGCATGAGCCGGTGTTGCAGCGCCTGGCTGGGCTGGGTGTGCAGGTGATGAGCACGGCGGATGCCGGGGCGATCAGGGTGCAGTTCGACGCCTCGGCGCGATCGCCGGAACTTGTGCGGTGGCGTGAGCGAAAGCGCCGTTTCTGGCATCTGCCCTAGTGTTTGTGCAGCTGTTGTGTTTGCTGCGCGGCTATCAAGCAGCTGCGATCAGCTGTCAATCCGTGGGGCGGCAACGTTTGCTGCCGTCTTATGGGGCGAGTTGTACTAAAATCCTACACAACTCTCTGTGCGGCTGGGGTTAGTCTGGGCGCACTCTCATCACGACCAAAAGGGAACGCTTCTCTTGTTAGATATTATCCTCGCCGGAGGGTGGCTAATGCTGCCCATTGTGGTTAGCTCCATCGTTGCTCTTGGTATTATCTTTGAGCGTTATTACGCGCTGCAGCCCACTCGCGTGACGCCTGCTAAGACGCTGGCAATGGCGGAAAAATGGGCCAGCGCGGCCAAGGTGGATGAAGAGCGGCTGATCGATTTGCAGGGGGATTCCCCGTTGGGGCGCGTGCTGGCCGCGGGCCTGGCCAACACCGGTTGCTCGCGCGATGTGATGAAGGACGCCATCGAAGAAGTGGGCCGGGTCGAGGCGCACAACCTGGGCAAGCACCTGAATGCGCTGGGCACCATCGCCGCCATTACCCCCTTGTTGGGTCTGTTGGGCACCGTGGTGGGCATGATATCGGTGTTTACCACCATCACCACCGCTGGCGTGGGCAACCCCACCACCTTGGCTGGCGGCATCTCGCAGGCGTTGATGACCACGGCCGCAGGTTTGACAGTCGCCATTCCCGCGCTGGTGTTTTCGCGTTATTTCCAGCGCCGCGTGGCGGATTTGGTGGTGGAAATGGAACAGGGCGCGCTGCGCCTGGTGGAGATACTGAGCAACGGCCGCCGTGCACCCGGTCAACTGGCCGCTTCTCGCAGCAAGCGCCCGGCAGCGGCCAAGCCAGTTGCCAAACCAGCGGCTAAGACCAGCAGCGTGAAAACAAAGCGCACAGCCCCTTGAAATTTCGCGAGCAAGAACCCGAGCAAACCGAGCTTAATCTCACCCCTTTGATCGACGTGGTGTTTTTGTTGCTGATATTTTTCATGGTCTCCACCACCTTTCAAAAAGAGTCGGAGATCAAGATACGCCTGCCGCAGGCGGCCACCGACAAACAACCCATCGCCGCTGACTCCATCGAGGTGATGGTCAATGCCGCGGGCATCATGCACGTGGGCGGTCGCGAACTGGTGAACAGCCAGCTCGTGACAGTACGTCAGGCGCTGCAGCAGGCGGCGAACGGGCGGCGTGATATCCCGCTGGTGATTCGAGCGGATAAGGGCACGCCCTATCAATCGATTGTCACGGTGATGGACGCAGGTTCTCAGATTGGTTTGTTGCGCATCTCGCTGCCGACGCTGCGGGTACAAGAGTGATCACGTTTTGAGCGACAGAGAACAAACGGCGGAAACGCCAGAGCCAACGGGACGGGAAACCTACACCCGACTCTTGGGGTATGCCCGACCACACTGGCGCCGCATGGTGGTTGCCAGCGTGTGCATGGTGGGTTTTGGGATCACCGACGCGGCCTTTGCCGCGCTGATGCAGCCGCTGTTGGACGCGGGCTTTTCCTCGGGCGGCGAGCGCCCCGCGTGGATTGTGCCAGTTGCCGTGCTGGGGCTGTTTCTGTTCCGTGGGGTAGCGGGCTTTATCTCCACCTACCAGATGGAGTGGGTCGGCGGTCGGGTGATCGCCGAGCTGCGTGCCGCGCTGTTTGATAAATACCTCAGCCTGCCCACAGCGCACTACGACCAGACCACCGGCGGGGAGTTGATCTCGCGCCTAACTTACAACGTGCAGATGGTCTCCAACGCCGCGAGCCGCGCCATCACCGTGCTGATCCGCGACTCCATCACTATCGTTGCGCTGTTGAGTCTGATGGCCTGGCACTCCTGGCGTTTGACCCTTGCTTTTTTGCTGATTGGGCCTGTGCTCGGTGCGTTGATAGGCTACGTCAGTCGCCGTTTCAGGCGCATCAGTCGGCACATTCAGGCGGCCATGGGCGATCTGACTCATGTCGCGACCGAAGCGATTGAAGGGCAGCGCGAGGTCAAGGTCTTCGGCGGTCAAGGCCACGAGCGGGCACGCTTTGACATCGTCAACGAGCGCAATTTTAAATTAAACCTTAAAGAGACGGCTACCCGCGCCGCGAGCACGCCGCTGGTGCATTTTCTGGTCGCGATCGCGCTGGCTTTGATCATGTATTACGCCAGTTTGCAGGGCACCCAGAGCCAATTGTCCGTGGGGGCTTTTGTCTCCTTTTTGACCGCTATGCTGCTGTTGTTTCAGCCACTCAAAGCGCTGTCTGATTTGAACGCGGTGATCCAGCGCGGCATCGCGGCGGGGGAGAGTGTCTTCAGCTTGCTCGACACGCCGTCCGAGCCCGACAATGGCAGCGCCGAGCTGGCACTGCCCATCCAAACCGTCAGCTACCGCGCCGTGCAGTTTCAATACGCCACGGCGCCGGCGCCGGTGGTGCAAGGCGTGAGCTTTGATATCAACGCGGGCGAGACGGTCGCTCTGGTCGGGCGCTCGGGCAGCGGCAAGACCACTGTAGCGCAGTTGCTGGCGCGCCTGTACGAGATGGGCGACGGCAGCATTGAGATCAACGGCCGCGACATCCGCGAATACTCCCTGAGCAGCCTGCGCTCGCAGATTGCCTACGTCGGCCAACAGGTGACCCTGTTCAACGATTCGGTGGGCGCCAACATCGCCTACGGCATCAAGGGTTGCAGTGACGAAGACGTGATCGCCGCGGCCAAGATGGCGAACGCACACGAATTCATCAGCCAGATGGCGAACGGTTACGAGACCTGGGTGGGGGACAACGGGGTCTTGCTCTCCGGTGGCCAGCGCCAGCGCATCGCCATCGCGCGGGCGCTGCTCAAACAATCACCGATCTTGATCTTGGACGAGGCTACCTCCGCCCTGGACGCCGAGTCGGAGCGGCTGGTGCAGGGCGGGCTCAACAGCTTGATGCGCGACCGCACCACGCTGGTGATCGCGCACCGCTTGACCACTATCGAGAACGCGGACCGCATTCTGGTATTGGACAAGGGCCAGGTGCTGGAGTCAGGCACTCACAGCCAGCTGATCGGCAGCGGTGGGCACTACGCCAAGCTGCACGGCTTGCAGTTCAGCGACGGCTCCACCGCAACGTGAAAGCGCCCCGCCACTGGAATATGCGCGGCCCCTTTGCCGTGTGCCTGTTGCCGCTGTCCTGGCTTTTTGGCGGGCTGGGGCATCTGCGTCGGCTGGCTTACAACCGCGGCTGGCTGGAGACCGACCACCCGGGTGTGACCACGGTGATCGTCGGCAACATCAACGTCGGCGGCAGCGGCAAGTCACCGCTGTTGATCTCGCTGGTCAAGTTGCTCAAGCGTCAGGGCTTGAGTGTGGGGGTTGTATCGCGCGGTTACGGCGGCACGGCCACGGCCACGCCGCAGCGTGTCTTTCCGCACAGTGATCCGGCCCTGGTGGGTGACGAGGCGGTGATGTTGGCGCGCCGTTGCGAGTGCCCAGTGGTGGTCTGTGTGGACCGGGTAGCCGCCGCCGAGCAGCTGCTCGCGCACGAGGCGGTGGACGTGCTGCTCAGTGACGACGGCTTACAGCACTACCGCCTGCGCCGCGATATCGAGATCGCCGTGGTGGATGCCGTGCGCGGCCTGGGTAACGGCTGGCTGATGCCTTCGGGACCGCTGCGCGAGCCGGCCTGGCGGCTCGACACGGTGGATTTTGTGGTGCGCAACGGCCTGCCTTCGGGTTTTGTCTTGGAGCCCACCGGGCTGCAGGCGGTCGGTGGCACACAACAGCACGACGTCAGTGTGTTCAGGGGCCAGCGCGTGCACGCCGTCGCCGGCATTGGCGACCCCATGCGATTTTTTGATACGCTGCGTGAGCGCGGCATGGAAGTGGTGGAGCACGCCTTTGGTGATCACCACAAGTACACGGCCGCTGATTTTATGTTTGAGGGCGAGCTGCCCATTTTGATGACTGAAAAGGACGCGGTGAAATGCGTGGGGCTCGGTCTCAGGAACGTCTGGTACATGCCCGTGGATGCCTTGCTGGCCAAAGACTGGAGCGAGGCTTTTTTGCGCCTGGTGGTGGAGCTGGTGGCCGAATACAACCTAGACACTGAGACGGAAGACGAAGCCCGATGAGCCATGAATTTAAGATCGTGATACCGGCGCGTTACGGTGCCAGCCGGCTGCCGGGCAAGCCCCTGCGCGACGTGGCCGGCAAGCCGCTGGTGCAGTGGGTGTGGCAGTGTGCCGCCGCCGCCGAGCCAGAGGAGCTGTTGATCGCCACCGACGACGAGCGCATTCGTGATGTCTGCCTCGGCTTTGGTGCCGAGGTGGTGATGACCAACCCCGATCACCCCAGCGGCACCGACCGCCTGGCCGAGGTGGCACAGATACGGCAATGGGCCGATGACGCGGTGGTGGTCAACCTGCAAGGGGACGAGCCTCTCACGCCGGTGCAGAACATTCAGCGTCTGGTTCAAGCTTGTATTGAGCACGGTGACGCTGCGATTGCGACGCTCTGTGAACCCATGGAAAGCCAAGATTTCGGCGATCCGAACGCGGTGAAGGTGGTGCGCGACAAACACGGTTTTGCGCTGTATTTCAGTCGCGCTTCCATCCCCTATCCGCGCGACGACGACGGCCTCGTCAATGCGCATCGCCACATTGGCTTGTACGCCTACCGCGGGGGATTTTTGCGGCGCTTTCTGGAGATGGAAGTGAGCCCACTGGAGGGCATTGAGCGCTTGGAGCAGCTGCGTGCGCTCTGGCACGGCGAGCGTATCTTTGTGGCGGATGCGCCGATGCCGATGGGGCCGGGCATAGACACAGAAGAAGACTTGGCGCGCGTGGTGGATATTTTGCAGGGCAGCGCGGGATGAAAAAACAATGGACAGTGCACAGCGCTGAGCGGCTCTATCAGGGCTTTTTTAGAATGATGCGCTTTCGCTTCAGCCACAGCCTATTCGCCGGCGGCGAAGGGCCGGTGGTCGAGCGCGAGGTGATGTTGCGCGGTGCAGCGGCTGCGGTGTTGATCTGGGACCCAGCGCGGGACGAATTCCTGTTGGTGGAGCAGATCCGCCCCGGCGCCTTTGAGCAGCCGGGCGGCCCCTGGCTGACCGAGATAGTGGCGGGCATGGTGGAGTCTGGCGAACAGCCTGATGAGGTGGTGCGCCGAGAGGCGCTGGAAGAGGCGAACGTCGAGCTGCTGGACGTGGTGCCGATGTTGCAGTACATGCCCAGTCCAGGCGGTTCGGATGAGCGGCTGCACCTCTTCCTTGCGCGGGCCGATTTGCGCGAGGCCGGCGGATTGTTCGGCCTGGCCGAAGAGGGCGAGGACATCCGCGCCTTCTGCGTCAGCACCAAGGAAGCGCTGGCGATGCTGGCGCGCGGCGAGATAGACAACAGCATGACCGTGATTGCGCTGCAGTGGTGGCAGTTGAACAATCGACAGCTCGATTGGTAACTGAAGGTCGGTGCATCCACCCGCGCAGCTGATTCACACTCAATGCATATACAGGCCGCCGTTGACGTACATATCAGCCCCGGTGATGTAGCCCGATTCCCTGGCGGCGAGGAACACCGCCACGCGGGCTATTTCCCAGGGCTCACCCAGGCGGCCGACCGGGACTTCGGCGGTGATCATCTCCACCACTTCGGGTTTCATGGCGAGCACCATGTCCGTGCCCACGTAACCCGGTGAGATGGAATTGACGGTGACACCCTTGCGCGCACTCTCTTGGGCGGCTGCCATGGTGAAGCCGTGCACCCCGGCCTTGGCCGCCGAGTAGTTGCCCTGACCAAACTGGCCGCGCTGGCCGTTCACCGAGGAGATATTGATGATGCGACCAAAGCCACGGTCCATCATGCCCTCGATGACTTGTTTGCTCATGTAGAACACGCTGTTCAGGTTGGTGGAGATCACCGCGTCCCATTTGTCCTTGCCGAGCTTTTTCAGTGTGGCATCGCGGGTGATGCCCGCGTTGTTGATCAGCACGTCGACTGGCCCGTGCGTGGCCTCTATTTCGTTCACCATGCGCACACAATCGTCAAAATCCGACACGTCGCCCTCGGCGATGGCGAAGTCATAACCCTGATCGCGCTGTGCTTGTTGCCACTGCAGGGCTTCTTCGTCGAGGCCGGTGAAGTAGTTGGCGACAACGCTGTGGCCTGAATCGCTGAGCGCTTGGCACATGGCTGTGCCCAGACCGCCGGTGCCGCCTGTGATCAGTGCGAGAGCTTGAGGCATGGTGTGACTCCTGTGTTGTTTGAGGTGGATCGGGTGCTTTTAAGGCACTTAGATTGTCTGTCTGTGGAATAGAGACTGCCGTGTGCTGGCTTGTATTCAGGCAGCGCAACGCTGTCTCATCGTCGGTTGACATTGTATGTGTACTAGTACTCAGACAGCATGATAAATTGGGATGCAGTGGCTATGCGAATACTCTTTAGTATTGAGTGGGAACCTTGGTGTTAAGCACAACATCAACCCTCAACAGCCACCCTTCGGGAGCGCCTCTGTTGCGTTTGCGCTGCGTTACAGCCCTCGAAAAGGGCCAGCCATTCCCTTCGGCCTGCGCCTTGCGCAAACACAACAGAGGTACTCTGCATCCGCAATTTCCACACTGTCAGAGCACTAGCGATTGGTGCTTGTTGAAAGACGACCGTGCGCCTAAAAAAAAGCCCAGTGAGGATCTGATCCTCACTGGGCATTGATGCTGCAGGCCCGAATGCAGGCCTTCAGCTCAGCCGTTTCAAGGCTTTTGAACAGCCAGTGCCACACCTTGGCCGCCGCCGATGCAGAGTGTCGCCAGGCCTTTGTTGGCGCTGTCGTCCTTGTTCATGCTGTGCAGCAGGCTGACCAGTACACGGCAGCCGGATGCGCCGATGGGGTGGCCCAGGGCGATGGCACCGCCGTTGATGTTGACCTTGCTGGTGTCCCAGCCAAGCTCGCGGTTGACCGAGATGGACTGCGCGGCGAAGGCTTCGTTGGACTCGACCAGGTCGAGATCATCGACGCTCCAGCCCGCTTTTTCCAGCGTTTTGGTGGTTGCGGGGATAGGACCTGTGCCCATGATGGCTGGGTCCACACCGGCCGCAGCGTAAGCTTTGATCACGGCGAGCGGTGTCAGGCCGAGTTCCTTGGCCTTCTCAGCGCTCATCACCAGCACGGCGGCGGCGCCGTCGTTGAGGCCAGAGGCGTTGCCGGCGGTGACGCTGCCGTCTTTGGTGAAGGCGGCGCGCATTTTCGCCAGTGAGGCTTCGGTTGTTTCGCGCAGGTGCTCGTCGGTGTCGAAGACAACGTCATCGCCACGGCGCTGTGGGATGACCACAGGCGTGATTTCGTCTTTGAACAGGCCAGCTTCGACGGCGGCGGCGGCTTTTTGCTGTGAGGCGAGGGCGAAGGCGTCCTGCTCGGCGCGGTCAATGCCGAATTTGTCGGCGATGTTCTCGGCGGTCTGACCCATGTGGTAGTTGTTGAAGGCGCACCACAAGCCGTCTTGCACCATGGTGTCAACCAGCTGCGCATTGCCCATGCGCTGACCGGTGCGGGAACCGGGCAGTACATGTGCAGAGGCTGACATGTTCTCCTGGCCGCCGGCGATGATGATGTCGGCGTCGCCGCAGCGGATCGCCTGGGCCGCCAAGCTCACGGCTTTGAGCCCGCTGCCGCAAACCTTGTTGATGGTGAGCGCGGGGGTGGTCTCGGGCAGGCCGCCCAATATAGCTGCCTGGCGCGCGGTGTTTTGACCTTCGCCGGCGGTGAGTACGTGGCCAAAAATGAGTTCGTCAACCTGCTCGGGCGCGACTTTGGTTTTTTCCAAAAGTGCTTTGATGACGGTGGCGCCGAGCTGAGTGGCGGGGACGCCGGCCAGTGTGCCCATGAATTTGCCGATGGCGGTGCGCTGTGCGGCAACGATTACTGCATCTCTCATCTTTCACTTCCTTTTGGTGTGTTTTTTAAGATTGTGCAGTGCAATATATCGGGAGCGACAATGCTTTTCAACTGTTGCCACACGGTGAGGCAGGGCATTGCTGGTGTGCATCATGCTTGGCTGCTAGTGATGATAAATTTTGCGCCCCCTAAAATGTCGATATCAGCGGTCAATTGAACAAATTTCTCCATAAATGCCGGGTCACCTCCTACAACGCTGTTCAGGCCGCGCTGCTGTTGACTGTGTACGTGGTTTTTTTGCTGATTGCCTCCGGCGTGCTGCAGATTGACGCCGGTTTCGGCGCACAAATCCAAACCCGCGACATCTCGGGCAACGTGCCGCTGGTCTCCTTCAGCTTTGGCTCCATGAGCCTGCTGCCCTACGAGAGCTCGGCTGACAGCTTCGGCGGCGGGCTCTGGGGCGTGCAGCTGGCGTTGCTGTTGCTGGTGCTCTGCCTGCCGGCCTGCAACGTGATGGCCGCCCTGATGGTGTCGGTGCTCACGGCGCTGGTGGTGGTGGTGAGCTGTTGGTTGCTGGGCGGGGAGCTGGCGGTGCCGCTGGTCTCCTACGGCTGGTTTTGTGTGTTGGTTTTTTTGGCGCTGGTGCTGTTGGTGAACGTCATCGAGCAGATGCTGGCGCACGAACGCATGTGGAAGGCCTTCAAGCAGTACGTGCCGCCGGCGGTTGCGAATCAGTACATGGCGCAGCAAGAGAGCCGCAAGATCGGCAACGAATCGCGTGAATTGAGTATCTTGTTCTGCGATATCCACGGATTTTCCAGCTTGTCAGAGCAGCTCGAACCGGCGCGCCTGAGCCATCTGCTGAACCGCTACTTCGACATGGTGTCCGGTGTGATTGTCGATCACAACGGTACGATAGATAAATTCATGGGGGACGCGGTGATGGCGTTCTGGGGCGCGCCCAATGCCATGGACGACCACGCCGAGCAGGCCGTGCGAGCGGCCATCGAAATCCAAAAGAAGGTCAATGAGCTGGCCCGTGACTGGCGCCTGGCGCAGTTGCCGGGTGTAAAAGTGGGTGTGGGCGTGGCGACCGGGCCCACCTTTGTGGGCCACTTGGGCTCACGTCATCGCATGTCCTATACGGTGATCGGTGACACGGTGAACACCGCGCAGCGCTTGGAAAAGGCGACCCGCGAATACAAGGTGCCGATCATCGTGTCACAGGCAACAGCGAAGCAGGCGGCGAATCTGCAGTGCCGCAAGCTGGACACCATCCAGGTGCGCGGCAAACACCAATTTTTGACCGTGTTTCAACCCCTGAGCTTCGGTGACAGTCTCGAGGACGTGCTCGCGGGTGAGGTCGAGCGGCACCATCACGCCCTGCAGTTTTTCCAGCAGCGGCGCTGGCACGAGGCGCGGGAAATCTTCGAGGCTCTGCGCGAGGAAAGCGAAGAGCCGGCCTTCTATGAGGCCTATCTGCAGCGCATCGACGACATGCAGCTCAGCGAGCAGCCTGTGACGCCAAGCGAAGTGCGGGCGCGGCGACAGGCCTGAAGCGGATCTGCGCCAGCGCCGTGTAGGTCGGCCTGATCAGCGGCGAGTCAGCGCTTGCACGGTCTCAGAGGCCGGCGGAGGCGTGTGCTGCAGGCGCCACTGGTTGTGCATAAACACTTCCAATGGTTTGTACTCGCTCTTGTACGCCATGTTCGCGCACGCCTCGATCCAGTAGCCCAAATAGACGTAGGGCAGTTGCCGGCTGTGCGCGAGTTTGATTTGCTGCAGCACACAATAACGCCCCAAATTTCTGCTCGCGTAGTCCGGGTCGAAAAACGTATAGACCGCTGATAAACCGTCGAGGCAGGTATCGGTGACCGCGACCGCCAGCAGCTTATCGCCCAGGTGCACCGCCAAAAACTCCGTGTGGCACCAGCCACTGATCAAGAACTCGGCGAACTGCTCCGGCTTGGTGTCGCTCATTTCGGAGGCGGCGTGGCGCGCCTGCAAATAGCGGGTGAAAAGATCGAAGTAGGCCTCACTGTATGTGGCCGTGTGCAGCGTGACGCTGAGGTCTTGGTTTTTTTGCAGGGTGCGGCGTTGATTGCGGTTGGGGCGGTGCTGATCGCTGCGCACGCGAACCGACACACAGGCGCTACAGCCCTCACAGTGTGGGCGGTAGACGTGGTCGCCGCTGCGCCTGAAACCCTGTTGGATCAACTGGCCGTAGGCGTTGTTATCCAGCAGCCAGGCGGGATCCAAGAGCAGGTTTTTTGCGGTCCGGTCAGCCAAGTAACCGCAGGCTTGATCACCGGTAATAAAAAAACGCGGCGCGTGTTCTGTCATAGTGCTTAGATCGAAGAGGGCGGGCCAGAGTGCTGTGGCTAATCATAGCTGATTGGGTAGGTGCTGGCGCAACTGGGAGGCCGGGCGAGAACTAGAAAATCTGCTGCAGAAGGCTATTTTGGCCGTATTTCCGCGTCGATATGATTGAATAGCGCGTATTCGGCTCATTCGCCATGAAAATCCGCAACTACGCGCCCCGTTCAAAACACGCACTTCCTCGCGCCGGGCCCAGATTTCGCCCAGTCTAGTAGCGCCGTTCTCGCGGCGCTGGTTGAACTCTCCGCCCCCTTGGCCGCTACAGTCGCAGGGGCCTTGAAAAGTTAGGTGTTGGCAATGCATCCCTGACTTAACTGGCTATTTTCCAGAGATACTGGTCTACTTGCCTCGCCTTTTCGGTTGCCACAGCGCAGCAATCACTTACATTATTTTTGTCGAGTATCCCCATGCACAATGATGCAAAGCTTGAAAATCTGGTCGAGGTTTTGCCATCTGGGAAGGTCGGGCGGCTGCGCACCTATGGCCTCGCTATCATCGAGCTCTCAATCTACGTCGCGACTTGCCACATGATTGTATTGGCTTGGTCTCGCTTTGACGGGCCGCCGGCTATTTTTGGTCTGACCGTCGCCTGCACGCTTTTTGGCGTAAATCTGTTGACCGGGGTCTATCAGCGCGCGGTCTATGTGGCGCACATCCGACGCTTGCTGCGCAGCGGGCTGGCACACGCTGTTTCACTGCTGCTGCTAGTGGTGTACACCACCCAGTTTATCCGTGATGACAACGCCGCTTTTTATGTGCTGGGCATGGTGTTATTGAGCTACGTGATCACTAACACCCTGCGCCCCGTGCTGGTCGAAGTCATTCGCGCCGGTAACGAGAACGAGCAGCGCCGCCAGCCGGCAAAAACCATCAGCTGAAGTTGGCTCTCTATGCCAGGCGAGTAGCTATTAGCTAGTCGTCCTCCGCCGCTTCAATCCCCAGCAGCAGATCGCGATAGGCCAGCAGTTTCTGCGCGAGTTCGGCCAGCTCGGGGTCCACTATCATTTTTGCTACTTGCGATTCAAAGCTGCGCCGCGTGGTGGCGACCAGTTGCTCCTGCTCTAGGCGCTCTCTTACTTCTTCCTGCCACTGTGATTTTTGATGTTTTTCTAAGCTGTCGGGCCAGTTTCTGGCGCGAAAGCGCGCCACCATGGTGGGCAGACGAGCGTCGTCGAATGATAGACCGGCGGGCAGTGACTCGAGCGGGCTGGCCTCGCAGATCCCCAGCATGGCGCGTCGGTCCTTGTCGCTGAAGAATCCCCCGCTGTAGAGCTGTAAATCCGGGTCGTCTACGCCGCCAGCGGGTATGCTGTCAAAGGCCAATCGCACCCGCAGCAGGGCGTCGGGATCAGCCAATATCAGCTCGCGGTGTTGCTGCGCGCGCGCAATGTCTAGGCCAAGTCGCGCCGCGCTGTCGGCGTCCAGTACCCCCACGGGCGCGACAATCGGCGTGCGGTTAATGTGCACCACCTTCAGCGGAGGCCTCACCGTGCCTTCCGGCAGCTCCGCGTAGCGGGTGAACAGCTGGGTCTGCAGTTCTTCTTTGCTCAGTGCCAGCCATTGCTCGGGCGGCACATTGAGATCGCAGACAATCACGCCGTTTTTGTTGCTGGGGTGCGGGGCGAGCGGCATCACGAGGCTCGCGTGCCCCTGGGATGCGGGCAGCATGCCCGAGACGTGCAGCACGGGCTTCTTGTGCTGGGTGGACAGCAGCGCTGCCGTCTCCTGCTTGCCGCGGTTGTCAAAGGCGAATTGGTAGAGCTTGGGCTGTGCGTCGTGCAGCATCTTGGCCACGCCGATGGTGGCGCGGACGTCGCTCAGCGCGTCGTGCGCGTGGGCGTGCTCCAGTTGGTTGGCGATGCTCAGGTCTTCGAGTTTGTTGCTGTCGCGGCCATCGGCGTGCTGCGGCCACTCGATGCCCTCGGGCCGCAGGGCGCGGCAGAGTCGCACCACATCCAATAGGTCCCAGCGGCTGCAGCCGTCTCGCCATTCGCGGGCGTAGGGGTCACGCAGGTTGCGGTAGAGCAGGTGGCGCACAAACTCGTCGTCGAAGCGCAGGTTGTTGTAGCCGATCACGCAGGTGCCCGGGACCGTGAATTCCTGCAGTATCGCCGCGGCGAAATCGTGCTCGCAGAGGCCATCGAGGTTATCGAGCGGGGTGAAGCCGGTGATCTGGCAGGCGACCGGGTCTGGCAGGCAATCCCAGGTGGGGGCGCAGCGAATGTCGACCGGCTCGCCGATGGGGTTGAATGCCAGATCGGTGCGGATGCCGGCAAACTGCCCGATGCGATCGCGCGCCGGATCGCGGCCAAAGGTCTCTAGATCGTACCAAAAGAGGCTGGAGGGAGGCTTGGCCATGGAGATCCTAGGCGTGGTTCAGAGGGGGCTCTGGCGCTGCTGCGTGCAGCGCCGAGTGGGATCACCAGTGCAGGTCGTCCGGCACCTTGTAGTCGGCGTAGGGATCCTCTTCCCCACTGACCACTGGCTGCTCTTGTGTCGGGTCATTGATCACCACCAGCCACTGCGGGTTGAGCTCGACCAGCTGTTTGGCGACATCGGGCGTGACCAGGTGCGTCTGGCGGTTCAGGCGGGTGATCGCGAGATCGCCTGCGCTGACCTTGTCCAGGTATTCCTGGGTCACAAACAGTTGCCGTATGCGCTCGCCCACCACGTAGCTGAAGGTCAGCTCGCCGCTGAACTCGGTGATGCTGCTGTCTTCTATCAGCTTCTTGATGCGCGCTTTGAGCTCCCGCTTGGCCGCGAGTTCTGCCTCGGCCTTGGCGTCCAGTTCGGCGGCTTTAGCGGCTTTTGCCGCCTTTTTAGCTGCAGGTGAAGGTCCAGAGCGTTTTGCGGCCGGTTTGGGTCCGCCCGGGCTGTTCGGCTTGCCGCCGCGGCCAGCGGGTTTCTTGCTCTGTGCTGCGCGCTCCGATCCCCCTTTGCCGGTTTTGCCCTGTTTGTTGTTGCGCACTGGGCGCTTGGGCTTCGGCTTTGACAGTTCTTCCGCGCGCTCTTGGCTAACAAGCCCAGCCCTGATCAATTGCTGTTGTAGCGAATCTGACATCGATCTTTCCAATTTCACGAACTGCCAAGTATAAGGAAAATTCGCAGGGTTTCCAGTTTCAGTTTGACGTCAATTTCTCAGACGATGAACTAAGCTCTTGAGTGTTACAAACATGTTAGGCCAAACACGCCATTTCGCTGGCTTCGCGAAACGTGTAGAGCGGGCTAGCTTACTCGGGAGTGATTGTTTTGGCTGTTGTTGTACTGATGGTGGGTGGTGTTGATATCCAATCCTTTGAATTGCTTGAAGGAAGGGCGATGATCGGCCGCTCCACTCGTGCGCACATTTGTTTGAGCGACGACACGGTCAGTGCAAAACACGCAGTAATAGAAGTAGTGCGCGATCGCCACGAAGCGAGCAATTGCCAATATTTTTTGCAGGACCTGTGTTCGACCAATGGCACTCGCATCGAGAGCCGCGACGTGCGCCGAGCGCTGCTGCGCGACGGCGACGTGATTCAGGTTGGCTGGCAGCAGCTGCGATTCGCGGACAACGCGGTGAGCAGCGGCGTGACGCACTGACAGAGCCAAAAAACGCGGGTACAGTGATCCGCGGCACCCCATCGTCCCAATACAATCCCAGCGCCGACCCTGTTACTGATCCAGAAAATCCAACATCAACTTGTTGAACACCGCGGGTTTTTCAGCGTGCGGCCAGTGGCCAGTGGCCGCGATTGTCTTCAGTTGGGCATTGGGAAACAGCTGCTGCACGGCGGGCTTGTCCTGCGCCAGGATGTATGCCGAGTTCGCCCCCTTGAGAAACAGCACTGGCCCCTCAAAATGCGCGCTGTCATCGGGCCACAGCGCTATCTGTGGGTACTGCTCTTGGATCACGCGCAGGTTCATGCGCCAGCCTGCGAGGCCGTCGTTCAATACGAGGTTTTTCAACAAAAAGCTGCGAATCGCCAGCTCGGGCACGGCCTTGGCCAGTTCTTCGTCGACCGCTGCTCGGCTCGCAAATTCTTGCCCTTCGATAGCGCTCAAGCCCTGCAGTATTTCATCGTGGTGGGCACCGTAGGCCCGCGGCGCTATGTCCACCACCAGTAATTTCTCCACCAACTCCGCGTGACTCAGAGCCAATCGCATCGCGGTCTTGCCGCCCATGGAGTGGCCGAGCACGGAGCAGGGGCCATCGATGTGCTGCTCGATGTAAGCGGCGACGTCTGCGGCGAGGCTGTGGTAATCGTGCCGCGGGTGGTGAGGGGACTTGCCGTGGTTGCGCAGGTCCAGCGCGTGTACCTGGTGCCGCTCGGCTGCGGCGCGCACGGCGGTGCCCAAATTCTGCCAGCTGCCAAACAAACCGTGCAGGAACACCACCGCCGGGCCGTCACCGCTGACGTGGGCGTGTAAATCGACGGTGTCTGTGGGGTTTTCTGTCACGGGAATTTTACTCTGCAGGTGGCGTTTACACTGGGCACAGATTGTATCTGTGCTGTTGCTCAGATGCTAACAGCCCGTTCAAAAACGACTGCCTACTGCGAGCGCGCTGGGTTTGGCCACATTTGCACTCTGATCTCGTTAAATAGGCCAGCTATTCGCCTCAATCAGCGCGAAAATCTGCCTCAAACTAGCACTCTCTTGCGACGGCACCTGTTCTTGAATGGCCTGCTAAGCTATTTGCATTAAGTTACACCGATATGGCAGAGGTTTGAGGGCATGAAAAAGCAGTTGTTGACGCTACTGATGGTGGCGGTTGCTGTGACGTTGTTGTTGGCGCTGCGCTGGCCCTGGTTGGCCTGGTTGATGGTGCTCTGGGCGGGTGTTTTTGCTTTGGGTTATTTTGATGCGACGCAGCAGCAGCACAGCTTGCGGCGCAATTTCCCCTTCGTCGGCCGCGGCCGCTGGCTGATGGAGTTTGTGCGGCCCTTTGTGCGCCAGTATTTCTTTGAGTCCGAGACCAGCGGGGCACCCATCAACCGCATGTTTCGCAGCCTGGTCTACCAGCGCGCAAAGGGCGACCGAGACACCACGCCGCTGGGCACCAAGCTCGATACCTACCGCATTGGCTACGAGTGGTTGGCGCACTCGCTGGCGGCGCGGCACCCGCACGGGGATGAGATCTCACCTCGGGTGCTGATCGGCGCCGCCGCCTGCGATCAACCCTATTCAGCCAGTGTGCTCAATGTGTCGGCCATGAGTTTCGGTGCGCTCAGCCCCAACGCCGTGCGTGCCTTGAACGGCGGCGCACGCATCGGCGGCTTTGCCCACAACACCGGCGAGGGGGGCTTGAGCCCCTACCACCGGGAGCAGGGCGGGGATTTAATCTGGCAGATTGGCACCGGATATTTTGGCTGTCGATTGCCTGGCGGTGGTTTTTGCGCGGGCAGTTTTGCACAAAACGCGCAACGGCCGCAGGTGAAAATGATCGAAATCAAGCTCTCTCAGGGGGCCAAACCCGGCCACGGCGGCATTCTGCCCGCGGCCAAGAACACCCCTGAAATCGCCGCGATCCGCGGTGTGAAGCCGGGCGAGGACGTGCTCTCGCCACCGGTGCACAGTGCCTTCGAGGGCCCTGAATCGATGATGGCCTTCGTCGCGCAGCTGCGCCAGCTCAGCGGCGGCAAGCCGGTGGGAATCAAGCTGTGCGTGGGGCAGCCACGGGATATCCTGGCCCTGTGCCGCGCCATGCTCGACACCGGCACCTGGCCGGACTTCATCACCGTGGACGGCGGTGAAGGCGGCACGGGCGCTGCGCCCTTGGAGTTCAGCAATTCAGTCGGCATGCCGCTGCGGGACGGCCTGGTGCTGGTGGATGACTGTCTGCGCGGTTTTGGGCTGCGAGACAAAGTCAAAATCATCGCTGCCGGCCGGATGTTCACCGCTTTTCACTTGACCCGGAACTTGGCGCTGGGGGCTGATCTCTGTTACAGCGCCCGGGCGATGATGCTGGCTCTGGGCTGCGTGCAATCACTGCTGTGCAATACCAACGAATGCCCCACGGGCATCGCCACGCAGCACGCCAGCCTGGGCAACGGGCTGGTTGTGAGCGACAAGCGCGAGCGAGTCGCGCGCTTTCACGCCGAGACGGTGCTGGCCCTGGCCGAGTTGATCGGTGCGGCGGGGCTGCACGCGCCCAGCGAGCTCAGCCGAGAGCTGCTGTACCGGCGTGTCTCGCCTTCGCAGGTCGCCACCTTTGCCGAGCTCTACCCACCGGTGCAGAGCGGCAGTTTTTTGCAGCGGGAACCGCCACAGCGCTACCGGTCTTTGCTGTCTGTGGCGGTGTGACACTTTGCACCTCAGGGGCAACAGCGCGGTGACACTTTTTCACAGTGTGATGCGGCTGAGGCGATTGCGCTAGACTAGTGGGTCGAATAGCGCAGACAGATGGCTGGGTATATGACAAGAAGCAATATTTTCAGGCGGGGCGAATTTTTGGCCCGCACGGTGGTCGCAATCTCTAAGCCCAGTTCATCGGAGAGCCAAGTACGTGTTTGAAACATTTTACCAGCGAGTGTCTGCGCTCGATCAGCAGTGTGAGCAAAACCCCGTAGCGGGGCGGCGATTGGGGTTGGAGAAGGAATCTCTGCGTTACGACGAAAACGGCGTGATCTCGCAGCGTGATCACCCGCGTTCGCTGGGCTCGTCAATGACGCACCCCTATATCACCACCGATTACGGTGAGGCCTTGATGGAGCTGGTGACGCCTGCTTTCGAGAGCTCAGAAGAGACCTTGGAGTTTCTGCGCGATCTGCACAGCTACGTATACCAGCGCCTCGGGGTGGAGAACCTTTGGGCCACCAGCATGCCCTGTGTGCTGGACGGCGAGGGCAGCGTGCGTATCGCCGAGTTCGGCAGCAGCAATCTGGGGCGGATGAAAACCGTCTACAGGCGCGGGCTCGGCCACCGCTATGGCAAGACCATGCAGGTGATCGCTGGAGTGCATTACAACTACTCCTACCCCGAGCACTTTTGGCTGCGGCTTAAAAAAATGTACGACAGCCCCTTGCCTTTGCAGGGTTTTATCAATGAGCACTCCATGGGGCAGGTGCGCAACCTGCAGCGCTACGGCTGGCTATTGCTGTATCTCTTCGGCGCATCCCCCGCGGTGTGCAAGAGCTTTGTAGGTGATGCCCCGCACAAATTGCAAGCCCTGGATATCGTCACCCTGCACGAGCCCTATGGCACCAGTTTGCGCATGGGGGACATTGGCTACCGCAACAAAAAAGACGAGGACGCGAGCGCCCGCGCCGATTACAACAGCGTTGAGAATTACGTGCAGAGCCTGCGCGAGGCGATCAGTCGGGTCCAGCCCGAATACGCCGACATCGGTGCGGGCATGGACGATCCTTGGCAGCAGCTGAACGCCAATCTGCTGCAGATAGAAAATGAATATTACAGCTCCACCCGACCGAAGCAGATCACCGAGGGCCTGGAAAAGCCCAGCACGGCACTGGCGCGCCGTGGCATCGCCTACGTGGAGCTCCGCTCGCTGGACGTGAACCCCTATTCGGCCGAGGGCATCGATGCAGAGACGGTGTTGTTTGTGGAGTGTTTTATGTTGCTCTGCCTGTTGTCGGATAGCCCGGACATCGACCCACAAGAGCGCTGCATGATCGACCAGAACTTCATCGCGGTGGCGCACAACGGGCGCAACAAAACACAGACCTTGCGCTGTCCGCAGGGCGGGGATCGCCTGCTTGGCGACGCGGCTCGGGACCTGGTGGAGGCCTGCCTCAGCGTGGCCGATCTGCTCGACTGCAGCGAGAGCGGTGGCAAGTACAGACGGGCCGTGGAGGCGCAGATGGTCTGTGTCGATGACCCCGAGAAGACGCTCTCCGGCCGCATACTGGCGGAGATGCGTGAGCACGATGAAAGTTTTTTCGAATTCGCCGAGCGCCAGTCCGCAAAACACCGGGCAGACCATCTGGCGCGACAGGTGGACCCAGCACGCATGCAAGCCTGGGATGCGCTCGCCCAGGAGTCCCTGGACAAGCAGGCGGCGATGGATGCGCAAGATGAAATACCCTTTGAACAGTTTATCGCCGACTACATGGCGAGTGAATAGACCCAGCGGCGGAGCACAGCATGGCCTTTGAACGTGAGCCCTCCTGCCTGGATCCGCAGGAATCGAATGAGCTGATGCCCGTTGCCGAGGCGCGCGAACGGTTGCGGCAGCGGCTGTCCGTGGTGCAGGGCACCGAGACATTGGCACTCGAACATGCACTTGGCCGGGTCTTGGCGCAGGATTTGGTTTCGCCAGTGGATGTGCCCAGCGACACCAATTCTGCGATGGACGGTTTTGCCGTCAATGCCAAGGATCTGCCGAGCGAAGGGCAGGAGCAACGCTTAGAGATTGTCGGTGAATCCTGGGCGGGCAGGCCATGGTCTGGCACGCTCGGGGCCGGGCAGGCGGTGGCGGTCGCCACCGGGGCGCTGATGCCCGCGGGCAGTGACACGGTGGTGATCGTCGAACACACCCAGCGCACTGACGACAGTCTGCTCATCGGTGATGACACCCAGGCGGGCGCCAACGTTCGCCTCGCCGGTGAGGACCTGCGCCGCGGTGAAGCGGTGTTCGCCGACGGCACGGTGATCAAGCCGCCGGAAGTCTCCCAGTTGGCCTCGCTGGGTTTTGCCGATGTGCTGGTGCGGCGCAAGCTGAAAGTGGCGGTTTTCAGTACCGGCGATGAGCTGGTGTCGCTGCGCGACCAAGGCGCGCAGGCGCTGGAGCGCGGGCAGATCTTTGACAGCAACCGCTACACCCTGTGCGCGATGCTGGAGCGCCTCGGGGTCGAGGTGATCGATTTGGGCGTGGTGCCCGACAATGCCGAGGCAACGCAGCAGGTGTTCAAGCGGGCGGCTGCCTGCGCGGACACGGTGATCAGTTCGGGCGGGGCGTCTGTCTCCGACGCCGATCATGTCAGCCGTACCTTGGGTGAATTGGGCGAGGTGACCTTTTGGCGCCTAGCCATGCGCCCGGGCCGGCCGCTGGTCTGCGGTGATGTGGGCGGGGCGCTGTTTTTTGGATTGCCTGGCAACCCCGTCGCCGTGATGGTGACGTTTTATCAATTTGTGCAGCCCGCGTTGCTGCACATGATGGGCTGCCGCGTGACTGAGCCGCTGTTGTTCAGCGTGCGCAGTGCTGCAGCGCTGCGTAAAATACCGGGCCGCGTGGAGTATCAGCGCGGCATCCTGAGCCAGGCTGAAGACGGCCAGCTGACAGTCTGTACAACTGGTAAGCAAGGCGCGGGGCGTATTAGCTCTATGACACGTGCAAACTGTTTTATAGTTTTGCATGAGCAACAGCAGTCCATTAGCGCGGGTGATTACGTCGATGTACAGCCCTTCGACGGCATTGTCTGAAACCGGTGCAAATGGCGCTTTCCAGCGGGCTGCGTCCGGCGCTACTGCGCGGGTCCGCTAGACAGTTGGACCTTGTGCGCTAAGATCTTGATTGCAGGATCGTTTATTCAAGGTGTGCTGCCCGAATGGGCGTCTGGGCACTGGGTGTATCAAATTGCCCTGCTAATGGCCTCATGAAGTCTTATGGCAGTGCGCTGCTGTCCACCTATCAGCTCAGGGCGGGCTATCGTGGCATGTTAGTTGTTTGTTTTCTGCGGGATACCGTTTCATTCATAACAACAATTGCCAGTCGCGCTGTTCGCTTCGGCGATGCGTCTTTGGTCGAGTAAGCTCCAATATGAAAGCACCTTCGATTACCGCTGCTGCGGTCATTACTGTTTCTGCGTGGTTGAGTGGCTGTCAGTCCATGGGCTTGGGCAGTGGTGCGGCGGGTGCAGGTGACAGCCGTGGGCAATCTTCAACCTCCGCAATGGGCGGGAATTTGTTCCGCGCCGTTGAAGAACATGTGCGCTCCCAGGGCGGTTTGTTGAGTGAGACACCCCATCAAATAGCCTATACCGACCTCAACGGCGACGGGCTGATCGACGTGCTGTTGTTGCTAAGCGCAGACGAGTGGTGCATCGGTAAGAGCTGCACGCTGATGATGTTCGAAGGCACCAAATCGGGTGCGCGCATGTTGTCGGAGTTGACCTTGATCTCCTCGCCGATCTCGGTGGGTGACAGTGGCATGGCGGGTTGGCGGGATGTTTATGTCACCTTGCCCGGTGCCGCCGGAAAATCATCGCTGGCGAAGATCAGCCACGACGGCGAGTCCTACCCTGAAAGCCCCAGCCAGTGGCGGTTCTTGGACGAGACAGTTGCTTTGCCCGGGCGCGCAGTGCTTGTGGGCGGCGGTGCTGCGGGCCCAGATTTGGCGGGCTTCGACAAGCTCTTAGCAGAAGTGGATGACGACTTGCTCAGTGCGCAGGGTCTGACCATGAGCAACGCCGAGGGCGAGACAGAGCAGCGTTTTTACGGTCGTTATTCCTGGGGGCCAGGTGAGGCATATTTTCGTCCCTGCGGCGGTTCCAGTGTCTATTGGGCGACCGCTAGTGATGGCATCGCCGAAGAGCTGGACGGACGCTATCGGGCGATAGCGAACTTGCAATTTGACGACGTGTACCTGGAGTTGTCCGGGACACGCCAGCCCGCACCCAGTGAGGGCGAGGCGTCGTTCTACGATGGCGTGCTGGAAATACAGACGGTCATCACGATGGCAGCAGACGACGAGAACAGCTGCAGCCAGGTGCCAGCCTCCTAGCCCGCAACACCACCGCATCCCTATCAATCGCATAGGGTGTCGCTGAGTGAATCGCACTGTACTTTGCTCAAAACCACAAAAACATTTGGCCCCCACGGTGCAATTTGCATCGAGGGATGAGAGGTATCGTCTCGGTATTTGGGCGTTCGCGGTGCGATTCGCAGGCTCATCGGCACACTACGGTTGGTGGTCCGCTCGCGCATTGGCCCGAGCAACTGTCGTAGGGTGTCGCTGAGCGAAGCGAATCGCACCGAGAGTGTGATGTCGCCTTGGCATCGGACGTGCGCAATGCGATTCGCAGGTTCAACAGCACCCACGGTTTTGATGCGCTGGTGGTGCATAGGCCAGAGCTATTAGCCGCCGCCCTTTTGGTAGGAGCGATCGAACAGGTGCATGAATTCCGATTGCTCGTCTTCGTCGACGCCGGTGAAACGAATCGAGACTTCGATGTAGGGCAGGCGCATGGCAGGGGTTATTTGCCGGACGCGCTCTGGGCCCACGTGAATCTGAACCGCTCCTGTGCCCAGCGCGACCACGATTCGATCCGCCTCTAGGCTGAAATCGTGGTCCTTGAATGTGCGTGGCGCCTGCCTGAAAAACTCGCGGTGGCTGTAGCCCATCTCTCGGTCCAGACCGAACAGGGAAGGCATCTTGTTAGCCTCCGGCCACGGGTGGCCAGATCGCCACCACGTCGTTTTCGGTGATCAAGCCGCCTTTGCCCCGGTCATCGGGGTCCACGTAGACGCCGTTGATCAAGACCAGATGCGCGAGCTCAGGTGGCACATTGAACTTGCGCACCAAATCATTGAGGCTCACGCCTTCTTCGATTTCTATGTCCACCCGGTTGGCGATTTTTTCCCCGGGCGGCATCAAGTGCGCCAGGGTTGCCATCAGTTTTAAACCTATTTTCATGTGCACTCACTGCTGTTCTTTTTCGCGGCTGTTCGGCGGGCAGCCTAGGCTCTAGGCTGCGCTCGATTCCCGATGTCCCGGCTTTCGCCGCGCCGTGTTTTGATCGCTGGCGTGATCGCCTCAGGCTTGTGCTTGGGCGCAGGCGAGGTACGCTTCCATGATCCGCGTTGGGTCTTCCATCAGTTTATCTTTCCACTTGCCCAGCCGCGTTCGTGTTTGGATCAGCCCTCTGAGCACGCCCACGTGTTGGGTCAGGCCCAATGAATTGGCACCGACCAGTATGTCATCCTCAAACTGCAGCTCCAAGTAGCGGTAGTTGTCATAATCCTTCAGTGTCGCGCTGTCGCCGCCAGCGCCTTCCCAGAGGCCAAAGGAGGCGGATATCAGGCCCATGGTGTCGAGCACGTTCATGTTGATGCAGCCGCGGTGGCGCTGTTCGCGGCCCTCCACCATGTTGTTGGCGACCAGCATGCCGTGGTCGGCCGCCGTGGGCTGGATTGCCTGAACACTGTAGGCACCGGTGGAAAAATCCAAGCCCTGGCAAACGTCCCCTGCGGCAAAGATATCGCGCTGGCTGGTTTCCAAGTAGGGGTTGACCAGAATGCCTTGATCGACCTTTATGCCCGTGCCCTGCAGAACGCCGATGTTGGGTTTGACGCCCGTGGCGCAGATAACAATGTCGGCTTCCATGTCGCTGCCGTCATTGAAATTGAGCTTCAGTGGCTTTTCCCCACCGTGCTCAATGCCGTCAACGCGGGTGGAAGTGCGCACGTTGACGCCTTTCTCTTCGCACCAGCGTTTGATCAGGCCGCCTGATATTTCGTTCATCATGCGCGGCACCATGCGGTTTTCCGCCTCAACCACCGTCAAGTCCACGCCGCGCAGTGCGAGCGACTCTAATATGATGCAGCCAATAAACCCTGCGCCCATCAAGACAACGGTGTTGCCGGGCTTGGCTTTTTCGGCGATGGCTCTGCCGTCTTGCAGTGTCCAGCAGCTGTGCACGCCTTCCAGGTCCATGCCGGGAATGGGCGGGCGCACCGGTTGGGAGCCTGTCGCGATCAGCAGTTTGTCGTAGCCAGTTGTGCTGCCGTCTTCGAGGCTAAGGCTTTTGTTCTCAGGGTCGATTTTGTCAACCGACAACTGGTGCAGCGCAATGCCCAGGGCTTCGAAGTGACCTGTGGACTTGCGCAGATGGGTGCCTTCTTCGGGCACCTTGTCGATAAGAAAATAGGGTATCGCCATACGGGAATAGGGGGCTTCGCGCTCGGCGCCGTAAATCGATATTTTTGCGGTGGGGTCGAGCTTGCGAATGTTCTCCGCAGCGACGACGCCGGCCGGACCGGCACCGATGATGACGTGGTGCATGAAATGTACTCCTGCGAAAGGGTTTGAGTGCGGTGACGGCGCCATTGACAGAGACTGGTCACTGGGTTTTGGCGTCCAAGGTGTCAGCGGACAACGGGCACAAGAACGGCCCCAATCAGCGCGGGGCAAGGAGCAAAGTTACCTTTGAACAGCTGTGTTGGACGGAGCATCCAAAACAGACTGTTCAAAGCGTCATCACTCTCTGCCCACGCCGAGGGGCTATTTTCTTTTTGCTGTGCCAGCGTTATGCCGGTAGGTTCCACTTCTGACAGGTCTCGTCCGTCATGCTGCCATCCGGATTCCAGCCGCGAAGCTGGTAATACTCGGGCAGCATCTTGTCGAGATCCGCGACTCTGCCCTGTGCGGGGCCTTGGTTGGCGGGGTCTTTCAGCAAGCGTGCCGGTAGGGTGTCTTGATCGCCACCAATACCTGCCGCCTGATTGAACTGACGTTCCAGTTGCCAGATGCGTTCGCCCACTTCCAGCATTTTGTCCACAGTCCACTCACCCTCGCAGGCCGCGTCAACCTGCGGTGCGATATCTTCCATGGACCAGGCAAAGGTGGTGAAAATGCACAGACCGGCCGAGTCCACAGCGGCGGTGGCGTCTTGGAAGGCCTTGACCAGCCCGGCCTTGCCCTCGGTTTCAAGGGGATCGGTTTTGACCGGTATGCCCAAGACCTCGGAGGAGACCGTGTAGCTGCGCAGATGGCAGGCACCACGGTTGGAGGTGGCGTAGGTCAGTCCCATGCCCTGAATGCCGCGCGGATCGTAGGCGGGGAACTCCTGCCCTTTGACCGTCATGGACAGCTCTGGGCGGCCGTATTTTTCACACAGGCGTTTGGAGCCCAAGCCAAGGTCGGCACCGAAACCCTCGCCGGAGGCGACCATTTCGGCGGCCCAGCAGAGCGCCTCGGCAGAACCGAATTTGAGTTCCATGCCGCCGGTTTGCTCAGCAGTGAGGTCACCGTCTTCGAACATCTCCATCGCCGCCGCCAAGGTGGCACCGAAAGAGATCGGGTCCATGCCGTCCTCGTTGCAAAGGAAGTTGGCGTAGGTCAGGGCGTCCAGATCATCCACGCCGGTGTCTGAGCCCAGGGCCCAGGCAGCTTCGTATTCCAGTCCGCCAGAAGCACCCCAATACTGCGGTTTTTCTTGTACCGAAAAGTGCGTGCGGTCGATGGTGGATATACGACCGCAGGCGATGGTGCAACCAAAGCAGCCGCCGTTGCGCGTCAGATTGGGTTTGCCGTCGCTCTTGCGGTTCTCCAGCATCGCTTCGCCTGAGATCTTGTGCGCGCCTTCAAACTGCGACTCTTTCATATTGCGTGTGGGCATGGCGCCCACTTCGTTGATAACGTTCATCAACACCTGGGTGCCCAGCGCGGGCAGGCCTTGGCCCGTCACGGGGTTCTCCGCGAGCACGGCCTTACCTGCAGCAGTGGCCTCGAAGAAACGAGCAGGGTCTTTTATGCCGCCCACACCGCGGGTGCCGCGGACAACGACTGCTTTGAGGTTCTTGGAGGCCATCACCGTGCCCACGCCGGAACGTCCCGCTGCACGGTGCATGTCGTTGACAATGGCTGCGTAGAGGCAGCCTTTCTCGGCGGCTCGGCCTATGGCGGCTACTTTCAATTGCGGGTCCTGATGCGCCTTGTGCAGCATCTTGTCAGCTTCCCAAACGGATTTGCCCCACAGTGCAGCTGCAGAGCGCAGCTCAACTTTCTCGTTTTCAATGCTGAGGTAGACAGGTGTCGCGGACTTTCCCTCGAAGATGATCATGTCCCAGCCAGCTGATTTGAGCTCGGCGCCGAACAAACCACCCGAGTTCGAGCAGGCAACGGTGCCTGTCAGCGGGCTCTTGCAGACGACCGAGTAGCGGCCGCCCGTGGATGCCATGGTGCCGGTCAGGGGGCCGGTGGTCATGATCATTTTGTTTTCGGGGCTGAGCGCATCACAATTGGGGTCGATTTCGTCGACCAAATAACGTGTTGCCAAACCGCGCTGTCCCAAATATTCCTGTGCCCAGTCCATGTTGAGATCTTCAACGTTCACTGTGCCTTCGGTCAAATTGACCCGAAGAATTTTTCTAGTCCAAGCCATGGTGTTCTCCGAGTCAATTAGGCGCTGGCGTTCATGCCGGCGTCAGTTTTAGCAGCCCACTCTTTCATCCGCTCGTAGCCTGTGGCGTCGGCGTCGACAAAAGTGATGGCGCTGGTGGGACAGGCTTTGACGCAGGCTGGGTCGCCGCTGCAGAGGTCGCATTTGGCCACCTTGCCTGTGTCGCTGTTGTAATTGACCGTGCCGAAGGGGCAGGCGATGGTGCAGACCTTACAGCCCACGCAGCCGTCGGCATTGACAACCTTTGCGCCAGTGGCCGGGTCCAGGGTGATCGCATCCACAGGGCAGGCGTGCAGGCACCAGGCCTCGTCGCACTGGGTGCAGGTGTAGGGCACAAAACGGCCTTCGTCGTGGAAGTTAAAGACCTTGATACGGGATTTGGCGGGGTTGAACAGCCCTTCAGCTTCGTAGCTGCAGGCCATTTCGCATTGTAGGCACCCGGTGCATTTGTCCGGGTCTATGTTTAAAGACTTTTGCATAGAACGTGTCTCCTCAGGTCGTCCACGGCAAGGCCGCAGACCTAAACCGTAGCAAATCACAGGGAGTGCAACAATATTTCCTGTTGAGATAACGGAATTATTCCTGAAAATACACGCAATTAGAGCGCTGTTTGGCTTGGAGGGTGTCGAAACTGTCCCGATGTTGAACAATTATGCAGCTTTCGCAGCCCGCGGGTACGGCAGGCTAGTCTGTGCGGCGCACTGGCAAGCAGCCGGCTAAGTTGGTTCTAGCCCAAATTCCTGGACCGGACTATCTTATGCCTCGCCATCCGAGTCGGGGGAGATGCCGTACTTTTCCATCTTACGGTAGATGGTATTGCGGCTCATGTTGATCTTCTTTGCGGTCGCGGAGATGTTCCAGCGACTGTTGCGCAGCTCGCGCAGCAACACCTCCAGTTCTGCCGCCTCCAGGCCGGTCCATTTCGAGCTGTTCAGTGCCGACTGGCAGGGCGCATTGCTGTTTTGTACCGTGGGTTTGAACAGCGAGGCGGGCAGCAGCGTTTCTTCGATCAGGGTGCCCCTGCAGACGGTCACGGCTGTGCGCAGCGCACTTTGCAGCTCGCGGATATTGCCGGGCCAAGGGTAGTCGAGTAGCCGCGACGTGGCGTCGTCGCTGAGTGTTATCTGCTTGTGCTGGCGTGCATTTTCAGTGCGGAGCATGTGTTCTATCAGCTGCACCAGGGACGCGCGGTGCCGCAGCGCGGGGATGTCGACGACGAACTGCGCGAGGCGGTAATAGAGGTCCTCTCGGAACAGCTGTTGATTCACTTGCGCGTGCAGCTCGCCTCTGCAGGCAGCAATCACATTAAAGCCCATCGCGCTGCCCAGCTCCGGTCGCTCGTAGCGGTGCATCAGTTCCAACAATCGTGATTGAGCGGTGCTGGACATCAGGTTGGCGTCGTTGAGGAACAGCGTGCCGCCGACCGGGCAGCTGGTCTCGTCGCAGCTGTTCGCGAGATCCTTGCATTGATCCAGCAGTAGATCGAGAGCGGATTCACAGCAATCCACCGCGACAAAGGGTCCGTCGCTGAAGCGGCTCTTGTCGTGCAGTTGGCGCGCCAGCACATCTTTTCCGGTGCCTGTCTCCCCCTGCAACAAGACCGCCATGTTTTGGTTGAGCAGATCGGCCGCTGTTTCAATGTTCAGCTGCAGCTCGCTATGGCCCAGCTCGGCAGCGGCGACGGGCAGCAGTGCCGCTGCGCTTGGCGGCGAGTCCCTCTCCGCCTCGTGGCTGTAGAAGCCGCTGCTCTGTGGCATCGGAATCTGCCAAGTGGCAAAGGTGTAGGTGCCACGGTTGATCATGCGCAGCTGATGGATTTGACCGGCGTTGGAGGCACTGATCGAGAACTTGCGCAGATCAAATACATGGTTGATCTGTGAGCCGCACAGGCGTTGTCTGGAGGTGGCGCCCAAGACCTGCAGGGCGCGTTCATTGGCGCCCGTGATGCGTCCGTCCAAGGTGATGGCGATCATCGCATTGCGAGGCTGTGGCACGGCATCGGGGCTGGCGCTGAGGTGAATAATGATGTCGTTCCGGTGCAGTCTGAGGAAATACAGCCCCTCAATGAATGACGCGGTATTTCTCACTAGCCCCAGTGTTTGTTTGTCGGCGAGCGGGTTGGCGTGCCTGATGGCCGAGCAATCCAATACTGCCAGCAGCTCACCGGCCGGGTCGCGAATAGGGGCCGCGGAGCAGCTGAAAGGGGTGTGGCTGGTGTGGAAATGATCCTCCAGGTGAACGGTCAAAGGGCGTTGCTCGATAATGCAAGTGCCCACACCGTTAGTGCCAAAGGTCGCTTCGCTCCAATCTGCGCCCACGCGCAGCCCGACACTGCGCATGTTGCCGATGTAACTCGGGTCGCAGACCTGGTGCAGCACAGTGCCCTTGGCATCCGTCATGAAGACCGAATAACCGGAGCCGAGCATCTGGTTGTACAGATCGATCAGTTCTTGTTGCGCGACCCCGAGCAGGTAGTCGTGGCGCTGGGTGTGTTCTTTTATGTGGTGGGATTCCAGCACTTGCAGCACAGGTGTGGCGTCGGGGTTGAGCTTGTGTTTCGACAGGCAACGGCGCCAGGAGCCGGCGATCAGCTCGGGCGCGTTTGTTGTCGTAGACGGCGTGGCTGCCACGAGCTCAACGTGTTCACTGTGGTGCATAGAAGGCGTCATGGACTCAAACCTCTGGATGATAGAACGCGGCGCTATTGGAACCAGCGCTTGGCCACAGCGCGTCCCTCGCTGCAGGCAGCATTGTGCTTGATTTTTCTCTCGCTGGCGAGTGTGACAATGTGGGACACATTGCGCCCCGATGCAGCAGCGCACTCTCAAAAATCTAACAATTCTGTTTTTTTTCTGAAAAAAACCAAAAAAATCCGTGATTTATAGGGCCTCGAAGCTCGATCACGCTTGTCGTGCCTAGTTGTCTGGAGATAAGTTTTAGACACGACGGGATGCACTGAAATTCATCATGCAGTGCCAGGCACCAAGCGACTGTCAGAAAAAGTTATTTCGTCAAACGCCGCGCTGAGCTCTACGGACTTGTGTTCAATGTTGGCGTACAGACGGATGCTATTTACATTTTTCCGCGTTTTTTTGCGGGGGTCGATGGATACACCAGTGACCCTGAACAGAATCCATAAGCAGGAGTTCAAGCATGTTCAACCAAATAACTTCATTGAGAAAACTATCAGGAAGTGTTGCCTTAACCGTGGCCGTAGGAGCTGCCTTATCGTCCGGCGGTGTTTTTGCTAAGGCCGTCGACGACGCCATGATATTGCAGGACCAGTCCACGACTGATGATGTATTGAGTTACGGCCTAGGCCCCAGAGGTCAGCGCTACAGTCCGCTCGATACCATGAACACAGACAACGTCAAGGGCCTGGTGCCGACTTGGGCTTTCTCTTTCGGAGGGGAAAAACAGCGCGGCCAGGAATCGCAGCCACTGATTCACGACGGCATCATGTTTGTCTCGGCTTCCTATTCGCGCATGTTCGCCATCGATGTGGCGACCGGCGAAGAGCTGTGGCAGTACGACCACCGCTTGCCCGACGGCATCTTGCCGTGTTGTGACGTGGTGAATCGCGGCGGCGCACTGTTCGGGGATCTGGTGATTTTTGGCACCCTCGATGCGCAACTCGTTGCACTGAACCAAAAGACAGGCAAGGTGGTCTGGAAGGAAAAGATCGACAACTACGAAGACGGTTATTCCTACACAGCGGCACCGTTGATCGTCAAAGGTAAGGTCATCACCGGTGTGTCCGGCGGCGAGTTCGGCGTCATCGGGCGTGTTGAAGCGCGGGATGCACTGAGTGGCAAGATGGCGTGGGTACGGCCCGTGGTCGAAGGCCACATGGGCTATATCTGGGACGGCGAAGACAAGCAGGACAATGGCATCTCCGGCACCACCAATGAGACTTGGCCCGGCGATATGTGGAAGACCGGCGGCGCTGCGCCTTGGCTCGGCGGCACCTATGACGAAGAGACCGATCAGCTCTTCTTTGGTACCGGCAATCCCTCACCGTGGAATTCGCACTTGCGCCCGGGTGATAACTTCTTCTCCGCATCGACGGTGGCGATTGACCCCGATTCAGGAAAAATCAACTGGCACTACCAGTACACGCCCAACGATGGCTGGGATTACGACGGTGTGAATGAGTTCGTCTCTTTCAACGTCACCATCGACGGCAAGGAAGTGAAAGCCGGCGGTCACGCCGACAGGAACGGCTTTTTCTACGTGATCAACCGCGAAAACGGTGAGCTGCTCAACGCCTTTCCCTTTGTGCGCAAGATCACCTGGGCCTCGGGCATTGATCTGGAGACAGGTCGTCCCATTGAAACGGGCAACCGTCCCGGCGACCCAGCGGAATCCACCGACGGCAAGAAGGGCTCGGCCGTTGTTGCCGCGCCGTCTTTCTTGGGTGGTAAAAACTGGATGCCCATGGCATACAGCCCTGACACCGAGCTCTTCTACGTGCCTGCCAATGAATGGGAAATGGACATCTGGAACGAACCCATCACCTACAAAAAAGGGGCGGCTTACCTCGGTGCTGGTTTTACTGTGAAGCCGGTGTTTGAAGATTACATCGGCGCGCTGCGCGCAGTGGATCCAAAAACCGGTGAGATCGTCTGGGAATACAAGAACCCAGCACCTCTCTGGGGTGGCGTTCTGACCACCGGCGGTGGTCTGGTTTTCACCGGCACACCTGAAGGTTATCTGAAGGCATTTGATGCCAAAACAGGCGAGGAGCTCTGGAAATTCCAGACAGGCTCCGGCATCGTCAGCAGCCCCGTCACCTATGAGCGTGACGGTGAACAGTATGTCGCTGTTGCATCGGGTTGGGGTGGCGCTGTTCCTCTGTGGGGCGGCGCGGTTGCCAAGCGCGTGAAGTTCTTGAACCAAGGCGGCATGGTCTGGAACTTCAAACTGCCAAAGGCAGCTGAATAAGGCTTTAAACGGAGGGCGCTGAGATCTGTCTCTTGCGCTCTCAATCCCAGCTGCCCATCGCGCAGCTGGGGTGCTCAATGGCCCTGATCTGATCGGGGCCGAATTACACAGGGAGATCCCATGAAATACCTCAACCGTGTCTTCGCGACACTTGTTTTACTTTTACCTGCGCTGGCTTTTGGGCACGGTGATGTCACGCCACAGGCTGTGGATACCGAAGGTCTGGCACCTCTGGGTGAAGAGTGGCGTGCTATGAATCCCTATCGAGGCGATGAGAAGGCGATTGAAATCGGCTCCTCGGCCTACAACCAAAACTGTGCTCGCTGCCACGGCCTGCAAGCGATTTCGGGCGGTATCGCGCCGGACTTGCGCATGCTCAATGTCAACGAGACATTTTTCAATATCGAAGAGGCGGACGAGTGGTATCTGTCGCGCATTCGCGGCGGTGCAGTGGTCAACGGTCGGGTTTATATGCCGCCTTTTGAAGGCCTGCTAAGCCAAGAGGCGATGTGGGCCATTCGCGCTTATCTGGACACACGTCACCCAGAGGAAGAGGACACCGAAGTGTTCCCCGAAGTGCTGGAATTGGCGCGCGAGATGTAGTTTTTTGCAGCCGGACTTTTTGTCCGGCTTTCAACCTTTGATACACATAAGAAGGATATGGGAATGAAAGCTATTCACGGACTGTGCGCCGCGGCGTTGTTTGCCCTGTCGGGCGCGCAGGCAACTGCAGCGTCAAAGCTGGATCAGATTCTGGAACGCGGCGCCATTGAAGTAGCGGCCTACGATAATTTTCCGCCTTACTCCTACAAGTTGAACGGGCGCCGCACGGGCATAGATGTCGACATCGCTCAGGCGGTTGCCGACAAGTTGGGCGTGGGTCTGGTGGTGAGGTTGGTCGGTGTTGACGAGAACATGGGCGACGATCTGCGCAACAACGTTTGGAAGGGTCACTACATCGGGCGTGCGCCTGCGGACATGATGTTGCACGTGCCCTTTAACCACGAAAACAGCTTCACTCAGGAGAACGATTTAATCCGTTTTCTCGCGCCCTATTACCGCGAGAGCATGGCCATCGCCACGCGCACGGATCTCTACCCAATCACGTCGGTCGAGCAAATACAGGCAGAACGTATTGCGGTGGAGCTGGACACCCTGGCTGACTTCTTCCTGAGCAGTGAGCGGGGCGGGGATCGCCGCGAGAACGGTGTGCGTTATGCAAACTTGACGGCCTCTTTGCAGGATTTCGCCTCTGGAGACGTCGATGCGCTGTTCGGGCCGCGCGGAGAGATCCAGGGGTTATTGAGCGAGGCCGGCATTGAAGCTGCGATCCACGATGTGGAGCTCAGTACCTTTAAAATGCAAGCATGGGATGTCGGTTTTGCCATTCGCTTTAATCACCAGGGCTTGATCACTGCGGTTGTGGATGCGATGGCCGAGCTGCGCGAGGCGGGGAAAATCTCCGAGATATTCGCAGCGCACGGGGTGGATTATGCGGCACCCAGCGCACAGGGAAAAAAGTTTGGTTTCCTGAGGGTGGTGGCAAAGTCTGAAGGCGACGATGACTGATAGCGGTTGTTTCAGCTGCGGTGGGATTGTTGAATAACAGCTTGCGAGGGGTAGGTGATGGGCGATCGAGTGTGGCGAGTTGCGGTGTTCGTGGCTCTGCTGATGGTGTATCACCCGGCGCAAGCGGCGGATAAATTCAAGGTCTATCTGGGCAACCCCGCGGGTGAGCGTCACCCTGTGGGTGTGCTCAGCCTCGGGCAGGGCGCTGATGCTGGTCAATTCCAGTTCGAGCTGGAGCAGTCGGCATTTGATAACTATTTTTTGTCCATGCGACCGTTCCGTTGCCTGGAGGGGGCAGGGAAGATGTTGTGTTATCTGCCCTATCCCTATCAAAAACCCGACCGTTTCACCGGCAGTGATAGGCGCGCTCTGGAATACGATTTCCTGTTTATCCAGCGGCAGCCTAGGGACTATGGCATTGACCCCTGGAATGGCTTGTATTATTCCATTGAGCTTGTGGACGGGGTGATGCGGGGCCAGGCGCATGCAGTCGATTTAAATCTGCTGGCAGCACCTCCAGAGCAGGGGGTGGTGTTCCCGATCAGTGCCGATGATTTGCACGCGGTTGATCCCGCCAAACTCTGGTTGCCCGCGCTGATTTTTGAGCGGCTGGCATCGTGAGGCGGCTGTTGTTGCTGGCGCTGCTGCTGTTGTATGCCTTGCCGTCCGGGGCACTTGTCGAAGACCCGCTCGCTTCGGTGCAGTGGCGGGCGATGGCGCAGCTCTACCTCAGCGAGGGCGACATCGTGTTTGACGAGCGGGTCAAAGTGCTTGCGCCGCCGCAGGCTGAGAATTCCCTGTTAGTGCCGGTGTTGGTCGATGCCACCGCGCTGCGGGATGTGCAGGAGGTGCTGGTGTTCGCGGATTTCAACCCGCTGCCACTGGTGTTGCGCTTTTTTCCGGAGCGGGCGTTGCCAGTGATCGGCTTTGATATCAAGGTGCAACAGGCCACACCCGTGCGGGCGGCGGTGCGCACCCTGGATGGGGTGTGGCACGTGGGGCACGCGCAGGTCGATGCCGCCGGCGGGGGCTGCACGGTGGCGAGTGTGGGCAGTGGCCTGTCGAGCTGGTCTGCTCGGCTGGGGGAGGTGAGCGGCGCGCTCTACCGAGATCCAGTGCCCGGTGCCTTGTTCCAGCGCTTGCGCTTTCAAATCATGCACCCGATGGACACAGGGCTGGCACCGGATGTCCCTGTGTTCCACATCACCGAAGTGGAGGTGCGTGATACACAGGGGGACTTGTTGGGTCGTATCGCACCCTATGAGCCCGTGGCGGAGAACCCGGTATTCAGTCTGGAAGTGCCGCCGGCCGAACGCGTGAACGTGCGCGGCCGTGACAACAACGGCAATACCTTCGATGCCGTGCTGGGGATCGAGTGATGTGGCGCTACCTGCTTGCATTGTGGTTGGGTGGCATGGGCGCCGTGACGGCGGCTGCTTTTGACTACGCGCTGGCCGATCGATTGAGTGAAGTCGCGCCCGGTGTCTTTGTGATTCGCGGTGATCAGGCGCATTTCAGCGCAGGCAATGGCGGCAATATCCTCAACACCGGTTTTATCGTCAGCAGCAAAGGTGTGCTGGTGATCGATACCGGGCCCAGTGCGCAATACGGCGAACAGATGCGTGCGCTTATCGGCGAGATCACCGCGCAGCCGATCACGCGTGTGCTCAACACGCACCACCACCCCGATCATTATTTTGGCAATCAGGCTTTTGCGGATGTGCCAATCGCAGCGACGGCTGCAAGTCGCGCAGCGATGGCGCAGCTGTCCGGTGACTACGCGGACGCCATGTATCGATTGGTCGGGCCTGCCATGTTTGGCACCGAATACCTTTTGCCCACCGAGACATTGCAGGCGGGTGAGATATCCCTGGGCGAGCGCCGCATTGACATTAAAGAGAGAGCGGGCCACACGCGTTCGGAGTTGATCATCCGTGATACGGACAGCGGCGTGCTGTTTGTCGGTGATCTGGTGTTCAATGAGCGGGCGGCGACGACGCCGGACGCGGACATCGCGCGCTGGCTTCAGACCTTGTCCGAGCTCGCCCAGACACCGTTTTCACAATTGGTTCCCGGTCACGGGCCGGTCGATGACTCCTCGCGGTCGATTCAGCAGACCGCGGCTTATCTGCAGTGGTTGCGGTCTTTTTTAAGTGAGGCGGCAGCGCGTGGCGCGACGGCGGCGGAGGCACTGTACCAGCCTGTGCCCGCTCCCTTTGACGGCATGGCCGTGATGCCCGAGGAATACCAGCGCAGCGTGCATCATTTGTTCCCCGCGCTGGAGCAGCTGACCTTTTACCCGCCGCTGAGCTTGCGGCGCAATTGATCCATGCTATAGCCAAAGCCAGCGCCTTGGCGAGTGGCCTGCTACTGGGGCATCCGGTTCTGGCGGACTCACTCTTTAACAGTGAAGGCTATAGAGCAGAGCGTTACCGCGCGCCGCTGCCGGCCAGTGCGCCCGGTGCCAAGACCTTGAGCGCCCAGGATTTACAGGCGCTGCTGGCGCAACAGAGCATGGTGTTACTCGATGTGCAGGCTGTGGTGGTGCGGCCAGAAACCGCTGATTTCGGCATTGGCTGGTTGCCTTCGCGCGAGCGCTTTAACCTGCCGGGCAGTATCTGGTTGCCCAATGTGGGTTACGGGCAGCTGAACGCCACCATGCGCAGCTATTTGCACCGGGAGCTGCTGCTCGCCAGCGGTGGCGATGTCGACAAAGCTCTGGTGTTCTATTGTGTGGCGGACTGCTGGATGTCGTGGAATGCGGTGCAGCGGGCGGCGCGGCTCGGCTACCGCCAGCTTTATTGGTTTCCTGGCGGCACCGACAGTTGGGCGGCGCAGCAGTTGCCTTTGGTGCTGGCGCAGCCGCGCCCACTACAGCCCGGCCCCCTTGATAACAAAGCGATTCCGCAAGACTGAACACACGCCGCTGTGACGGGTCTAAGCGTCAGTACGTATACATGCTAATCTAAGCTCTGCTGTAGCATATGGTGCTATTCCTGCGATACGGAACAGCAGGTGTGTCCGCAGGGCAACAGTGCCTGCTGCTACATCTCAATCCGTCATCATCTCTTGCCCTTTGAACGAAAAGACATGACTAAAAGAGAAGCAACACTCGGCGCCGGGGTTTTATCCGCGTCGCACAGCCGGCCGCTGTTATCACTGGTCTTGGTGTTCCTTATCGCGGTCGCGGTATGGGGCGGGGCCGCCATGCAGCTCTCGCTCGACAACCTGATGTTGCTCTGGCCCGCGGGTGCGGTGTCACTCGGTGGGCTGTGGTTGCTCGGCTGGCGTTGGGGAGTGGTGGCGGTGGTGCTGGGTGCGCTGATCGGCAGCACCAGCATTGCGCTGCCGGAGCCGCAGCTGGTCGCGCGCACTGTCGCCGTGTTGATGACCGGGCTGGTGGGCAGTTTTTCTATGCGCTGGCTGCGCGTTGATCAGCATTTGTCCGGGGTGCGCGATATGCTGCTGTTCCTCGCATTCGCCGTGATCTTGGCGCCCGTCGTGGGCAACCTCGCCGGTGCCGCGGTGCACTTTATCTATGATGTACAGCCCGCTGTGGCCGCCAGCACGTGGTGGCACTGCGGGGTCGCTGAAATAGTGGCCTGCCTGTTGTTATTGCCGCTGGTGTTCAGTGTTGGCGATACGCGGAACCAGCAGCGCGACCGTTTCGCGGCCTACGCCTGTGCGGTGCTCGCTGTCTCCGGTGTCGTATATTTCGATCTCTTGCCGATGCATTTGTCCATGACCCTGCCACTGGCTTATATCGCCTTCCCATTGATGTTGGCGGCGGCCTTTCATTTGTCGTTGCGCGCGGTGGCGGCGCTGTTGTTTTTCAACGGCTTGATGGCGCTGTGGGGCACCGCGCACAGCATGGGCCCGTTTACCTTGTCCAGCTCGGCTGAATCCATCGTGGCGCTGCAAGGGCATCTGGCGTTGCTCAGTGGCACCAGCCTGTTGCTCTCAGCGGCGCTGGCGGAGCGGCGGCGATCGATGGTGTTGCAGCGACAGAGCGAAGAGCGCTATCGATTGATCGTGGAGCACCAGTCTGAAGCGTTGATCAAAACCAACGCCAGCGGCCAGGTGCTCTACGCGACGCCCAGTGCCCGCGAGTGGGTGCACGAAGAAGCTGACGATAACTTCCTGTTGTGGTTGAGCGAGCGCTGCCCCAACTGCAGCTACATCAGCATGCGGGCCCGGCTGATGTCCGGTGAGCGCGTGAGCTACGACCACACAGCGGGCGAATCAGTGCTGCGCTGGACGCTGTCACCGGTGCGCGGGGAGGGCAATGCACTGGAGTCGGTGATTGCCGTGGGTCACGATGTGACCGTGGAGTGCGGCGCCGAGCAGCGCGCACACCGGCACCTCGAGGAGCTCAGTCACTTGGGGCGCCTGAGCGACATGGCGCAGATGGCTGGTGGGTTGGCGCATGAGTTGAACCAGCCACTCACCGCGGTGATGGCCTTTGCCCAGGCGGCAGAGCGATTGCTGCCCGCCGAAGCGGACACCAAAAATACCCGCCAAGCGCTGGAGCGGGTGGTGGGCAATACCAAGCGGGCCGCCGAAATCGTGCGCCATGCGCGCAACTTCATGGGCAATAAAAACGCCGAGCACCGGGTGCAAGACATGCTGAAGGTGACGCGTGATGCCATGGCACTGGTGGATTTTGAGACTCGTCGCTACGCGGTGAAATTATCAGTGGCGCCCATCTCACCGGTGCCTTGGGCGCGGGTGTCATCGGTGCAAATACACCAGATATTGGTCAATCTGATTCGCAACGCTATGCAGGCGATGGCCGAGCAGAGTGGTGAGAAAAAAATCATATTGCAGATCGCTCAAGACAAAGAGCGCATGTGGATTGATGTGGTTGACAGTGGCCCGGGCATGGACCCAGAAATCACGCAAAACGCCTTTGATCCTTTTTCCGGCACGCGCGGTGACGGGCTGGGGCTGGGCTTGAGTATCTGCCGTGCTATCGCCGAATCCCACGGCGGTTCCATGAGCCTGGAGCCCGTGGAAAAGGGCACATGTGTGCGTTTGACGCTGCCGCTTGAAGTTCGAGACGATGGTTACGACGACGATGAAGTTGCCGAGCTGTTCGCTACAATCGCTTAATGGAGTGCCGCACGTGACAGATACCGCCGAACTGACCATCCACATGGTGGATGACGACGCGGAAATTCGTGCCGCGGTTGCCATGTTGCTCGGCGCCGAGGGCTATCAGGTGCGGGAGCACGCGGACGGCGTGGCTTTTCTGCAGGACTATGCACCGGATGGGTCTTCGATTGTGCTGATGGACGTGCGCATGCCCACTCTAGATGGCTTGGCGGTGCAGGCACAGATGCAAGAGCGCGGTTGGCGCCTGCCGCTGGTGTTCATCAGTGGTCACGGCGACATTCCGATGGCCATTGAAGCGGTGCGCCGCGGGGCGCTGGATTTCCTGCAAAAGCCCTTCACTGATTCGATCCTGCTAAAAGCCGTGCGCCAGGCCATTGATAGCTTGCCGCAGGCGGGCGAGCAGACATCCGTTGAAGAGGCGCTACAGAGCCTGACCGACCGGGAGCATGAAGTGATGTTAGCGGTCTGTGACGGGCACGCCAACAAGGTGATTGCGCGCCTGCTGGATGTCAGCCCGCGCACGGTGGAGATTCACCGCTCACGGGTATTGCACAAGCTGGAAGTGCAAAACGCCCAACAGCTGGTGCGGCGGCTGATGGCCGCCGGCAAGCTCTGACAAAGCTGTATCAGTGTTTGGCGAACGCTGCGTGATACTGCTCGCGCAGTAGATTTTTTTGCACCTTGCCCATGGCATTACGCGGCAACTCGTCGACTACAAAGATAACTTTTGGCTGTTTGAATTTGGCCAGGCAGTGCTGGGTTTGTGCCGTGATGGCCGCGCGCACGGTGTCAGCATCAGCGTGGCTCACCACCACCGCAGCGACGCCTTCACCGAAGTCCGCGTGCGGCAGGCCAATCACCGCTGATTCCACCACGCCCTCGACGTCGTCCAGCGCGCCTTCAATCTCCTTGGGGTAAATATTAAAACCGCCAGAGATGATCAAATCCTTGCTGCGCCCGACAATCGAAACATAACCGCGTTCGTCCATCACCGCCATGTCACCGGTGATGAAAAAGCCGTTCGGCCTGAGCTCTTCGGCGGTTTTTTCTGGCATCTGCCAATAGCCCTGGAATACACTGTCGCCGCGCACCTCAATGATACCGATCTCGCCCTGTGGCACCGGCTCGCCCGTCACTGCATCGCAGATGATCAGTTCCACACCCGGCAGTGGAAAACCCACTGTGCCGGCGATGCGGTCACCGTCGTAGGGATTGGAGGTGTTCATGTTGGTCTCGGTCATGCCGTAGCGCTCGAGGATGTGGTGTGCGGTGATCTGCGTCCAGCGCTGGTGTGTTTCCGCCAGCAGCGGCGCGGAGCCTGACACGAACAAGCGCATGTGCGCGACCAGGTCCTTGCTCAGCGCTGGGTGCTCGAGCAGGCGCGTGTAGAAGGTGGGCACGCCCATCATCGCGGTGGCCCTGGGCAGCGCCTCGATGACCGCATCGCTGTCGAAGCGCGGCATGAAGATCAGCGCGCCGCCGGCTATCAGCATGATGTTGGTGGCGACGAACAGCCCGTGGGTGTGGAAAATCGGCAGCGCGTGTAGCAGCACATCGTCGGCGCTGAATAGCCAGTAGTCTTTGAGCACAGCGGAGTTTGAGGCCAGATTGGCGTGGCTCAACATGGCGCCCTTGCTGCGCCCGGTGGTGCCGGAGGTGTAGAGGATGGCGGCGAGATCGTCGGCGCCGCGCGTCACTGCGCTGAAGCCAGTTGGCTGCGCTGCCGCGGTCTTAGCCAAGCTGCCCTTGCCCTCGGCGTCCAAGCACATCACCGACGCTATCGGCTCGACTTCGGGCAGCGCCATCAGTTGTTCTCGTTTTTCGGGGTCACAGATCAGTACGCGCGGTGTCGCGTCGCCCAAAAAATAGGCGACTTCACTCGCCGTGTAGGCCGTGTTCAAGGGCAGGAACACGCCGCCCGCCAGCACGGTGCCGAGGTACAGCTGCAGGGCGGGCAGGGATTTTTCCACCTGGGCTGCCGCTCGATCACCCGGCAGCAGCCCCGCGTCCACCAGTGCCGCCGCCATTTTCTCTGCGCCTGCAAACAGTTCGCCGTACAGCAGGTGGCCGTCGTTTTGGCCGCGGCTATCAGTGTAAGCAAACACCGCGTCCTCGCGGCCAATGGATGCGATGCGGAGCTGAGCGAGCAGATGGTTGTTATCGTACATGCGGGCGTGGGTTCCAAGTTGCTAGGGTTTAATTCTATAGTAGCGTGTAGGGCGCGCGATGATTCATCAGTGCCTTGGAAATTAAAAACGGGAAGAACGATTGCAATGGCCTCGAACAATGAAATAACGCACCGGCTGGCGAGCCGGCTGAAGCGAGAGCGCACGGGCAAGGGCCTGAGCCTGGAGGCGCTGGCCAAGCTCTCGGGTGTGTCGCGTTCCATGCTGTCGCAGATAGAGCGTGGCGAGGCGAGCCCCACCGTGGCCAGCCTGTGGAACTTGACCAACGCCTTGAAGGTGGACTTCGCCGAGCTGCTGGACGCAGACAAGGCCGCCGAAGAGCCGATCATCGAGGTGCTGCGGCTGGCGCAAACCCCGTTCATCCACCGCAAAGAGCAGGGCTGTTTGATCCGCATCTTGAGTGCCCCCGATGACGTGGGGCTGTCGGAGGTCTACGACATCAGCTTTGAAAAGGGCGGTTTGCTGGACAGTGAGCCGCACAGGGACGGCAGCGTGGAGCATTTGACCGTGTATTCGGGCGCTGTGCGGGTCACATCGGATGGCAGTGCCGTGGACCTGAGCGCTGGGGACACTGCCCGCTACCGCACCGATCGACCGCACAGCATCGTCGCCAGCAAAAAGTCACGCATTGTACTGATTGTAAAAAGTGCCTAACTGTTCGCCTCAATCGTCACGAAAATCCGCAGCTGCGCGCCCCGCACAAAACAGTCTCTTTGTCGCGACGGCGTCCTCGCACAACCTCGTCCTCGTAGCGGTTGCATAAACTGAGCGGTCTCTCCCGTGGGCAGTCCGCACGAGCG
>JAWSVD010000423.1:0-3164 GCA_033852095.1 Granulosicoccaceae bacterium
CTCTAAAGGTTGCCGCCAGAAATTCTCTTCATGCTCCGCTCGGCTCATCTGGGGTTCGTCGACGGCACTGCCAGCACCGCCTGCGGATGACCCACCCTGCCCGGGCTGACCGGCATCGTCACCCGTGTTATTGCTCGCGACTTCTGCGGCATGATCAATGATGTTATGCGCAGCCTGCTCCGCTTCACCCACGTCCACACAAGCGGACAACTGGAGTACCAGGGCGGCAAACAGCGTTGTTTTCAATTTGAATACGTTCATTTCAGCGAGTCCAGTGTGCTTTATGCATCAAGTGTCCGACAGCGACAATGAACGAACACACAGCGACACAATGGCAGACCAGCAAATACTCGAACCCTAAAAACGATAACACCCGCGCGGGAAATTGTGGTCTGATGACGGTTCAGGTGCTGCGCGAGCCGAACTCGCGCGGATAATTGGGAAGTCGGTGAAGATCCGACGCTGCCCCCGCAACGGTAAACAGGACGAGCCGCTCAACACGCCACTGGGAGATCACTCTTGGGAAGGCGAGCCGCTCGATCAATGTCCTCAAGCCCGGAAACCAGCCTGAACACATTCCAAAAAGTCGCGGCGGGCGATTGTGTGGGCTTCGCTGTTCGCGACACCACCGACTCTACTCTGCCACTTTTTGGCCACTTGCGTATCAGAGTACGGGGTATTCACCATGTCTACGCACAGATCAACACGCCGCCGTCGCGGCAGCACTTCCAACGTCCGCCTTTTTTGCTCCCTCGCCGAACAGCCGCGCCCGCCCTCGCTCGGGCCAAGCCCACGCGCTGTCTACTACGCCTGGCTGCTGGCCCTGCCTGCCGAAGCCGACATAATCGCAGAGGCACGCCGCGCCATCGCCTGTCTAGACTGTGGACCTGCACTCAGCACCCAGCGCAGCGGAGACATACAGGAACTGCGGCGTTTGCTGCAGAAAACGATGCAAGCTTCGTAAGCACAGCAATTATCCAATTGCCCCGCTCAGCCCGAAAAGAGAGTGGCTTCTAGCCAGTCCGATTAAGACAGGCTAGACACATCGCGCTGGTCAAATGCCCGCTGGCATTTGCACATATTCATAGCCCCTAGCTTTTCAAGCCCTATCCAATCGACGCGCCGACAGCTAAGTCATGACGCCTCAAATTTTCCTCGTGCCCGCTGAGAAACCGCTGGGAAACCGCTGCGAAATCTCTGAGAATAGACGCTGATTGAGAAACTCTCGCACAGGCGTTCGTTGATCTACCCAGCACGGTAGATGGCCAACCCTGTTTGTATTAGTGCTGGGTTACACCCAAGGGGCGGCACAGATGCTCATCTTTTTGCCTGTACAAACCCTTTAAACTGTATTTTCGATACGGAGCAATACTGTCATGGAAAAGCACTATTTAACTGCAACAGTTTTGTGCCTTGGCACACTCACGGCGTTTTCTAGCAGCGTCTTACACGCTGCCATCCCCCAAGCACAACAAGACGCGCTAAAAGCGATTTTCATCGAAGCCGGTGGCCCCCTTTGGGTGGAGCGAGATCGACTGGGCTGGGAAGACGCTGAGATAACTTGTGATGCCGCTGGACTCACCTGCGATGCCAACGACAACGTCACTGTGTTACATCCAGGGGCAAGCGGCACCCCCACCTCGGATGACACAGGACTCAGCGCGCGTGTCGCCGATCTACCCTACTTGGAAATTCTCAGCCTGACTTCAACCGGTTTTAGCCTGCCGCTGCCCGACGCTATTCGCACGCTCACTCGACTTAAACATCTTGACCTCGATTTAAGCTGGCGAGCGGGCACTGCAGCGATTCCACTGCCCACGTGGTTCGGCGAACTTGGCAGCCTTGAAAACCTCTCCATTCTGGCGACTCCTTTGGCTGGGAACCTGCCCGACTATTTGGGTGAGCATGCAACGTTAGAGGTGATCATCATCGTTGAAAACCCAAACATCGTCGGCGAAATCCCGCCGAGCATTGCTTACCCACCTAGTCTCAGGCGTTTAGCCCTGCCATCAAATAACCTCAGTGGGAAAGTGCCCGATGAATGGGCCGTTCCTCCTGCGGATCGCGTGCTGGATTTCGTCGAACTCAGAGACAATCGACTCTACAGCGACAACCGGATCATTGTCGACAAACTCGCTATGCAGCTGGCTGATCAAAGAATAGCCACACGCATCAAGGCAACACAATACCTCGGAGAAACCGAAGTTGCGCTGAGTTGGCAGGCAAAAAACCACAGGCACCAGCAAATCCTATTTTCCGTGTACTCTCGCCCTCTCGGCGGTGAGTTTCAACTGATCGATCAGGACTTCAGCTCGGATCGTCACTGGCGTGGCACTGTCCCTGGACTAAGCCCAAGCACATCTCGAGAGATTCAAATTCGCGAAGTTTCAGAAGACAACAGCATTTCGTCAAGCGAAGCTGTGGTGATCGATACGTCGGTGATCAATCATGCACCCACATTTGACCACCCTGCGCAAGATCATGTGCTGAGGTTCCCAGTCGACTTAAATAACGCCCTGCTGCCAGGGTGGGCTTACAACATGCACGACGGTGACTCGGGTGAAGACTACTTGCTTTTCTACAGAGACATCGCCACTCCAGGCTATGGCCTAAGTGTCAGCATTCCCTCGGGAACATTGCGTATTACAAGCGTTACCGGACTCCCTCCAGCCGATGGCCTGGCAGTCTTGAAATTATGCGATTTCGCAGATCATCGAAACCCCTTAGGCGCTTGTACTGCAGAGGAAGTGTTCATACTTCGCCACCCCGACGGCACAGCGGGCAAGGACAACATGCCGAGCTTTTACTTGCCAGCATCAATTGGCGCAGGCACGGATTATGGCTTTCAGCAGCACGAGGGCTTCGCCACCAACGCGTTGCCCGGCAACAACGCGACTGCAACGTCCCATTTGTTGTATCACAATCTGTGGACCACCAATTCACACCTTTTCGAAATCGATCCTTGGCTCAGTTTGCCTTCTGGGTCGCTTCGTTTCAAATTCAAGCAGGGAGTCACAGGAAGCTCCAAAGTGTATTTCGCCCTCACCGACCACGATCCGAACTCGCTGGAAAACATCGGTCGCTTTGTCGAGGATGTCCCCTATGATCGATCAGCCGTGCATGTTTTGGAAATCAGCGTCGGTGATGCCAGCACTGACACCACA
>JAWSVD010000051.1:0-8810 GCA_033852095.1 Granulosicoccaceae bacterium
GGTGTGTAATCCCAGTTTTTGCAATTGTGGTGAAGAGGCTAAAAACACGCGTGTACCCTCGTTGTTAAACAGCAATTCTTTAGTGTTTAGATCAATGCCTTGTGTTTTTAGATATCCGCAGAGCGCAACACTGTTGTCGGGAAGGGAAAGCGCAGTAGGCAAACTGGCCGGTCCAATATAGTTGTTAAATAAAGTTTTCTTTATAACGGTTGCACGGTGAATGTTATCTTTTTCTTGGTCGCAGAGCTCAATATAACCTCGTTGTTGCAGTTTGGCGCGCGTCAGGTGGTGAGCATACTCCATTTGACACATTTCGCGCAGCGCGGCGGTTATTGCCTCGCTGAAGCTCGCGCGAGCAGCACTACCAAGCGAAAAGCAATGCCCGTCCTCATCAAATGATACGGCGGCAACTGCCGGTACATGGGTGTCGCAACTTATATCGAGCAATAAGTGTTTTCGCTTACACTCACGTCTTCGCAATTTAGAAATGTACTCGTCTATGGAGGCATGCAGGGCTGGGGGGAGAATGAGCTCCGGTGGAAGCCTTGCGCCAAACCACCACAGCGCCATTGCGTCGTGTTCAATGAGTTCATAAATGCCGTGGCATACTGCGCTGTCACGGCTGTTTGATGCCCCCAGACCCACGGCACGTTTGTAGCCGTTGGCGCGAAGTGCGGCAATCTCTGAGGCTTCACCTTTTGCACGTGCAAGGGCTTCGCAGAGGCGTACGCCTGTGCCTGTGAAGGAGTATATTCCTTTTTGGTTTTTGTCGAGAGACTCACCGCCGATGATATGCAGGCCTGGGGCGTCCGGGCAAACATCGAAAAAGCAGCGCTTGAATAAATCGGTAGACTGCAGCTCCAGCAGTCCCTGTTCACAGCAGCGCTTGTTTGGGCCTATATTACGCGTGGTTTCGCAGCGCTCGTCGCAACGGGGGAGGCTGTGCTTGTTAGCGCAGAGCGAATTACTGAATCCGCTCTGAGCCTGTTTGTCTTTTAGTAGCATTTTTGAGTGGTGTACTCTCCAATGCGTGACATTTTGAATGCTTCTTTGTCTTTTATCCTGTCTTCGCAGGGGAATGCATCTCGGTAGAATCTAGGCAGTGGGTATTCGCCACTGGGGAGGTCTTCGTCGATCAGCTCGGCAGGGGGTAGGTAAATTGTTGCACGGTGGTTGTTGGGCATGGGGTAGAACTGAACTTCAGTCACATCCACACCGACCTCAAGCTCCACCTTTGCTTTTCTTGCTTGGTCTTTCAATTCCTGCAGTGACTGCGGGCGCTGCTGTATGTCCCTGGTCCAGCGGCTGATGAGTTCCCCCATCTCACGGTGACCCGACACTACTCGAAACCTGTAGTCGGGTTTTGGCGGGGAGTCTTTGTCCGTGTGTCCACATGCCGTTTTGACGTCATCGGCTATCATGTTTGTGTCCTTTATTTGGTGTATCAAAGATCGACGTCACAAAGGCCTATGTCTATTTTTTTGATCTCTAGTGCTACTGTCGCCTGCAGTGACGGTGTAAGTTGGCACTTCCCTGTGCCGCGGAAAATCACGAGTAAATCGAATATTCCCTGTAGGCGGTATAGGCGATATTGACAAAAAATAGAAAGCTGCATCATAAGGTCCAGCGTTTCAGTTTGTCATCAGCGCCATTATCTACTGCCCAGTATTAATTTACGCGATAATATTTTTGCTGCAATAGGGGGCTACCGTTTTCCGGTCGTTATTTGCTGTGGAAAGATGCTGCGATAACGGTTTTTTAACGCTCCATAAACTTCTCTTGTAGATACTGTATTCGTTGTAATTATTGAGCGGAAACAATTGGAGAATTTATGGAAAAGTTACTGGATAAGAAAGGAGGGTCTGGCGCCCATGGGACCGTCGATCAGTTGAAAGAGAGTTATTACAAAGATAAAGGTGAAGAGGTTCAGCGCTTTGATTTCTTGGCCGCAGATTCCGCCGAGAGATTATCCGATGCCGATCCCGCTCGGACAATTGCGCTGTTGGATGCGCTTGGTGCTGCGATGGTCACTGAAGGTGATGATGACATCGGTCATGGCGATTCAAATATTCCCCCTGTTTATACCTATTGGGGGCAGTTCATTGATCATGATATTACCCTGAACACAGGGAACAACGCCCGCGCTCGCCACAGTGAAGGAGTGGCTGAATTCGACATTCGCAGCAGTGACTTCGTGCCAGTGGGAAAATCCAAGATCCGTGAGTCATTGATCAACGCACGGACTCGACAGTTGGATTTAGACAGCGTCTATGGCGACGGGCCAGACAAAGACACGACAGGCATGTATGACGTTGGAGACCCTGCAAAGCACTGTCACGAAGGTCGACGAGGATCATTCGCCTTGGGCTTGGCGAAAGACGTTGTCGGCGTTGTGCCTGGGCCCGATTCCCAGGACACCTGTAGAGACCTGCCGCGTCGAACCGCCGTAGAGAGCGGCACCAAGATGAATGAAGCTGTCATTGGCGATTCGCGAAATGACGAGAACTTGATAATTGCTCAATTTCACACGGCGTTTTTGCGCTTTCATAACCGCGCACTGAAGGAGTTGGATGATTTCGAGCGGGCGCGGAATCACACCCGCTGGCACTACCAGTGGTTGGTGCTGCATGATTTTTTGCCAAAAGTGGCTCGCACTGATGTGGTGAAGGCCGTGCTTGATGGGGAGACGCGATTTAATTTTTCTGGGGATTTCATGCCCTTAGAATTTTCAACGGCGGCCTATCGATTTGGACACTCCATGGTGCGTTCGTCATATGATTTCAATGCCAATTTTGGCCGCGATGCGGGCATAGATGACCGTGCTAGCTTCAATCAATTGTTTCAGTTTACAGGGCACTCGGCGTCCACTGGGCAATCTACAGACGGCCGCCTTCCCAGCAATTGGATCGTTGATTGGTCTAGATTGGCGGTGCCTAGCTTGCGTTTTGATGATGGTTTGCCTGAACGATTGGCGCGGCGCATTGATACGCGACTCTCGGATCCGCTGGGGGCAATGGCGAATGAGGGAAACGGTGAGGTAGACCAAGACTCCGCATCTGCGGGGATGAGCTTGCAGGCGCTGATGAAGCACTTGGCCAAACGAAATTTACGCCGCGGGTTTCTACTGCAAATTCCAACGGGACAGGCGATGGCTGCTCAGGCGGGCTTGCGACCCCTCAGCGAAGAAGAACTGCTGCGGGATCCTATTGGGGAGCGGGTAGCGATCAGTGCTGCATTGCATAGCGACGGAGGTTTTCTGTTGCGGCACACCCCCCTGTGGTTTTACATTCTCAAAGAAGCTGAAGTTAGGGAGGGCGGTTTGCATCTCGGAGAGCTCGGCAGTCGATTGGTAGTCGAAACACTTATTGGTATTATGCGAAACAGTTCGCACTCTGTGCTGGCGAGTGGTTGGGCGCCCGAGAACAGTGAGCTCCAAGACGGCAGTGAAATCAGTGATATCAGGGCGTTTCTTCGATACGCCCGTGTGTTGTAGGACTGGATTGCTCGTTGATTTGTACTGATTGCTGATTATTCGGTTATCAATGGCACAAGGACGTGCCGATTAAATCCTCTCTGCGTGTGTCAGCAGTGGGTTGGAGGCAGCTTGTGCCCTCGTTTTCGGCGGTTCTGATTAACTTGTTTGGCCCGTTGCGAGCGGAGTGTGCCCAAGCTGGTGCCTCTCGGGTGTGACGTGGGAGGTTGAGACGCGTACAATGCGCGCTCCCCACATTTGCAAGAGTCTCCGCTGCAACGCCGCAGAATATTGGCCGCGCGCAGGCTTACACACAAGGAATACCCTATGCGTCCCAGTGGACGATCGCCCGACCAGTTACGCCCTGTCTCCATCACTCGCAATGTCAATTGTCACGCCGAAGGTTCGGTGATGATTGAGTTTGGCCGCACCAAAGTTATTTGCACCGCCTCTGTGGAAGAGCGTGTGCCGCCGTTTCTGCGGGGTAAGGGGCAGGGCTGGGTGACAGCTGAGTACGGCATGCTGCCGCGCGCCACGGGCAGCCGCAATCGGCGTGAAGCCAGTTCGGGCAAGCAGGGCGGTCGCACGCTGGAAATCCAGCGTCTGATCGGCCGCTCACTGCGCGCCGCGATTGACCTTGAAGCCCTGGGCGAGCGCACCATCACGCTCGATTGCGACGTGATCCAAGCGGACGGTGGCACCCGTACTGCGTCCATCACCGGCGCCTACGTGGCCCTGTGCGACGCTATCGACAAGATCAGCAAGAAGAAAAAGCTCAAGCGCAATCCCATTCACGGCATGATCGCCGCGATCTCGGTCGGCATCTACAACGGCGTGCCGGTGCTGGATCTGGATTACCCCGAGGATTCCAACGCCGAGACGGACATGAACGTGGTGATGAACGAAGCCGGCGGCTACATCGAAGTGCAGGGCACCGCTGAAGGCCATGCCTTCAGGCACGAGGAGATGATGGCCATGCTGGCGCTGGCCAACAAGGGCATAGGCGAGCTGATCGTGATGCAGCGTGCCGCGCTGGAAAGCTAGTTTTTATGGCCTCTTATGGGGTTGTCTGAACAGTTCCATCGGGATTTGTTCAGCTCCCCATGTGCGGTGGCCTTGTCGTGGCCCTTATAACAGACCGAGAGTGTGAGTGATGAGCAGTGAAACTGGCGATCGTGTTGATATTGCAAAGGCTGCGGGGGCTGGCACCTTGGTGTTGGCCTCTGGCAACGCGGGCAAAGTGCGCGAGCTCTCTGCGCGCTTGTCCGAGACGGGTTGGGCGGTTCGTTCACAGGCCGAGTTCGATGTCACGGAAGCCGATGAGATCGGCTTGAGTTTCATCGAAAACGCGATCCTGAAAGCGCGCCATGCAGCCGCTGCCACGGGCCTGCCCGCGGTGGCCGATGACTCGGGGCTTGCCGTGGAAGCACTGGGCGGAGCGCCGGGGATCTACTCGGCGCGCTACTCGGGGGCTGGCGCCACCGATGAGCGCAACGTGCAAAAGCTGCTGACAGAAATGCAGGGGCAGTCGCAGCGCGGCGCTTGGTTCTATTGTGTATTGGCCTTTGTTGCGCACGCCGATGATCCGGTGCCGTTGATCGCCGAGGGGCGCTGGCAAGGTGCAATTGCCGAGTCGCCCAGTGGCGACGGTGGCTTTGGTTATGACCCGGTGTTTGTCCCCGCAGATGAGGGTGGCAGCGCCGCGCAGTTGTCGCCGGAGCAGAAAAAAGCTGTCAGCCACCGTGGCATAGCGCTGGCAAAATTTATCCCGGACTTGCAAAAGAAATTGGCTCAATTGCTTTGACCGAGCTGCCGCCACTCGCGCTGTATTTGCACATTCCCTGGTGCGTGCGCAAGTGTCCCTATTGTGATTTTAACAGTCACAAGGCGGCCGAAGTTTTACCCGAGCAGGCGTACGTCACGGCCGTCTTGGCTGATTTGGCCAACGAGGCCGCGAGGGCGTCGGGCCGGGAGATCCATTCTGTTTTTATAGGCGGGGGTACGCCCAGCCTGTTCAGCGGCGAGGCCATGCAGCGCCTGCTCGATGGCGCAAGGGAATTGCTCAATTTTCGAAGCGATTGCGAGATCACCCTAGAAGCCAACCCGGGTACTGCCGAGGCGGGGCGCTTTTCAGCCTACCGTGCGGCCGGGGTCAATCGCCTGTCGCTGGGGGTGCAGAGCCTGGACGATCAGTCCTTGCGTTTGCTCGGCCGTATTCACGGTGCCGAGGAGGCACGCCAGGCGTATCACATGGCGCGGGCGGCGGGTTTTGATAACATCAATCTCGACATGATGTTTGGTTTGCCGCAGCAGGATGCTGCGGCGGCGTTGGTGGACCTGCAGCGTGCCATTGATATGCAAGCCGAGCACCTTTCTTGGTATCAGCTGACACTGGAACCCAATACCTTATTTCACCGCCAGGTGCCGACGGGCATGCCCGACGACGATCTTCTGGCTGATCTTCACCTTCAGGGGTTGGCCTTGTTGCAGGGGGCTGCTTACGAACGCTACGAGGTGTCGGCCTTTGCGCGCGAGGGCAGGCAGTGTTTGCACAACCTCAACTACTGGCGCTTTGGCGACTACCTGGCGGCGGGCGCGGGCGCGCACGGCAAGCTGAGCGCCGAGAGTGGCGTGTGGCGGGTGTGGAAGCAGCGCCACCCACGCCAATACATGCAGGACGCCGACCCCACTGGCGAGCGTTTTATGATCGAAACGAATCAGCTGCCCTTTGAGTTTATGCTCAATGCGTTGCGGCTGGTGGAAGGGGTGGAGATCGCGCTTTTTGAACGCGTGACGGGCCTGCCATTGGCGCGCATTGAACCGTGTCTGCAGCGGCTCCGCCAGCGTCTGTTGCTGCTGCCCGCATCTTCAGGGCGCCTCGCCTGCACGCCCTTGGGTCTCAATTATTTGGATGATGTGCTGCAGAGCTTTCTCGACCTTGACTGAAAAGGAGGTTGCACAGTCAGCGGCCCGCTATATTTAGGGCTGAGCTGATCTTTGGGCATGAGCCGCCATGCGATTTACCCCCGTTTTCCCACCCACCTTCACCCTGCGCGTGTTGTGCGCGCTGTGTTTTTCAGTGCTGCTCAGTGCCTGCAGCACTGAGTCGAGCCTGCTGCTGCCCGTGGATGGCTTTGACCAGGCCTATCGCATCGACATCAGCGACATCGACGTGGTGTATGACATTGTTCCCGAGGCTGAGTACGTCGACGGCCGTTCGCGCATGGTGTTTGAGATGCGGGCGGGGCAGAGCCGGCCCTTGTTTCACTTCAATCCTTGGACAGAATCTGGCCGCGGCGCGGTCGATAGCCTGCGGCGCGTGGTGTTGGACGGTGAGGAAATTCCCATTGCCGAGTTGTCGGCGCTGCGTTTTGAGGGTTCGTCCCAACGCGCTTTTGAGATAGACCGCGAGCTGGCGGCGGGCTCGCACGTCTTGGAGTTTGAGTGGCAGCTGTGGAACTGGTTTCGTGAGGATGAGCGGGGCTGGTTTCGTACCCTGGTCGATGACTCCACCGGCCTGGGCAACGAGGCCTTGTGGCCCACCATCAATTCGCCGAGCGAGCAGGCGCGGCACCGCATCGAATTGCGCATTGACAGCGATCAGGCCTACAGCGCTGTGGGGTCTGGCGGCGTCACGGCGTCTGTTGATCAGGGCGTGCAGGTGTTTAGCATCGATACGGTGCGAGAGGTCGCCAGTTACACGGTGATGTTGTGCGCACTGCCGCGGGCAGACGTGATCGAGCGAGCGTTTTTTGCGGGTGATACGCCGGTGCGAATTATGTCCACCTTGAACGAGGCGGATACGCAGCTGGCCGCAGCCGTCACCACGGCGCAGTTGTCGATCCTGAAAGCGGGCTTTGGCGAGTTGGCGGTGCCTTCGGTGGATATCCTGCTGATTGACTGGGACACTGGCATGGAATATTACGGCGGCAGCACAACGGGGCTGGGCGCCCTGAGCCACGAGCTCACGCACCTGTACTGGGGCACCACGGCGGTCAATGCCACCTACCGCGACAGCTGGCTCGACGAGTCGATCAATGTGTGGTGGAATTTCGAATCCGCGCCTGTGGACGCAGGTTTTCGCTCCGATATCCTCGGCGGCAGGCACAGCTTGTCCCTGGGTTTTGATGGCCGGGCCTACGAAGAGGGCGCGCGGGTGATCGCGGCAGTGGCCAGTCGCATGGGCGAGGATCGTCTGCTGGCGTTTCTGAACACGGTCTACCGCGCTCGCCTGTTCACGCCCTACACCACGGATGATTTTGTCGCAGATCTGGTTGCTTACACCGGCGATGAAAGCTGGCTAGAGCGCTTTGAGCAGTGGGTAGGCAAGGCCCGGTGGGCGGCAGCACCGCAGTAGAGGTAGAGCGGGCGCTGCGCACCGAGGTGTCCGCCTTGAGTCCTACTCGCCGAAGGCGTTTTCGTCGCTGTTCAAGACGATCGCCCTGAAGGAGCTGACGTTGGCCGGTAACTCGCTGGCGTAGCCGGTGTTGCCCTCGCTGTCCGTCCAGCGGTAGTAGGTGCGGGTCTGCGGCAGAGCGCTTCTCAGGCTGGGCAGGCTGATCGAGGGCATAGAAACCCTTGGGGCGCTGTTGCTGATGTGCTGACTGACCTCTTTCAGCACGCTCGCGGGCAAGCTGGTACCGCTGCTGTGCAGTGCCCACCAAGCCGCTGCCAAGGTGCCGCAGCAGAGTAACAGGCTGAACCAGATGTATTTGCTGATGATGCGCACGGGTGGCCACACGGAGGTTGCTTGAGAGGTGATCCATTCTAGTGGCGTCCTTTGCCGCCGCCAAACGGGGTGTTCAGAAATGGGGATTGGCGCAGGTTTTGCGACCGGAGAATCAAATCACCGCAGTCTGCACTTGCCAAGTAGGCAGTTTGTCTAGTAGAATGCCCCGTTTTTCCACACCCAGAATTGGAAGTGTCGCCATGAAAGCCGGAATCCATCCTGCATACGATGAAATCAGCGTTACATGCAGTTGCGGCAGCAACTTCACAACGCGTTCGACCATGGGCAAGGACCTGTCAGTAGAAGTCTGCTCTCAGTGCCACCCCTTTTACACCGGCAAGCAGAAGATGGTTGATACTGCTGGCCAGGTCGACAAATTCCGTCGTCGTTTCGGCGGTAAGTAATTGTTGCCGTGAGGTAGGTGCTTGGCGATATTTCTCGCTGGCGTCTGCCCCGCAAATAAAAGACCTCGCTCAGGCGGGGTTTTTTATTGCCCGCGCTTTTTGCTTCAAAGTCATATCAGCCCGTTCAAGAACAGGTGCCGTCGCGAGAGAGTGCTGGTTTGAGCGGGGCGCGCAGCTGTAGATTTTCGCGTTGCTTGAGGCGAAT
>JAWSVD010000424.1:0-1895 GCA_033852095.1 Granulosicoccaceae bacterium
CATATGCAACCGAGAGAGTAGAAAATCTATTGTTATGGCTAATCAATCCGCTACGACTATTCCTCCTCCCCTTATTGAATCTAATGAGCGGCTCAATCAGCGCCTCAACCTGGCACTGACTGCATCCAATGTTGGCGTTTGGGAATTCAACCTTGTAGACGGGTCCCTTTTTTGGGACGAGCGAATGTACAAACTCCACGGTATAACGCCGGATACATTTGCAGGCGCCTACGAATCGTGGGAAAACTGTGTGCACAGAGATGACTTGGAGATGGCCAGAGAGAATCTACAAGACGCCATCTCCGGGGTGAAAAAATTTGACACAGAATTCAGGATAACTTGGCCAAATGGCGAGATCCGAAACATTCGCGCCTTGGGAGATGTGAGTCTCGATGAATACGGGCAACCCTCGAGCATGTGCGGTGTGAATTGGGACATCACGAAGCAGAAGAAAATGCAGCAAGTGATGGTAGAGAAGAACAACGATCTACAACATTTCACCCATATCGCTGCACACGATCTCAGAGAGCCCTGCCGAAGACTGCAAGCAATGTCGAATTTGGTGCTTGAGGACTACGCCGATTCCGTCCCAGAGGAAGTCAGCCAGGTCTTGAGTCAGATTGCCCAACAAGCCGCTCAGATGTCGAGCATGGTTGACTCTTTTCGTGCATTGACGAATGTTGGCGCGCAGCCGGTCAGCGCCGATCAATGCAAAATGGAAGAGGTTATTCGGACTGTGCTGTCGGAGTTCACCACAGAATTAAAAGATGCCAGGGTAGAACTCGAACTGGATTACTCTTTCTCTGGCTATCCGAATCTGATTCAAATCATGTTACGGAACATCATTTCCAATGCTGTCAAATATGGCAGCCCAGGCATGAAGTTGTCATTCTCCAGCGAGATACTGGAAGGCAAAACCACCGTCGCCATTGAAAATACAAGCGACTACGTTATCAGTGAACCTACAAAATTATTCCACCCCTTTGTTCGAGAGAACAGTCAACACGATGGACAAGGAATAGGCTTAAGTATATGCAAGCGTGTCATCGACATGCACGGAGGCTCCATTTGGGCGGAACCCAAGGAAGGATTGTTTTGTATAAAATTTCAGCTGGAAAACACCCATGAGCATTAAGCTTCAGAACACCAACAACCTGGTTATGGTCGACGACAGTGACATCGACATCATGCTGATGAAGAGGTTTGTGAAAAAGTCAGACTTGAAAAATGAATTTATATCATTTAGTTCCGGTGAAAAATTCCTCGACTACATGGAGCAATTCAAACAGGACCCCACCGATATGCCCGCACTGATATTACTGGACATAAACATGCCCGGCATGAACGGATTTGAAGTCCTAGAAGCGCTGAGAGACAGCACTGAATTCAAGGAACTACCCGTTGTCACTTTTTTGTCAAATTCCAACAGCCCATCGGATTTTGATCGATGTCGCGAACTGAATGCAGGCATGCAAGAGAAATTCAGCGACACGGATAAATGCGTGGTTTTTCTCAACAGCCTGATACCGTGAATCTATCTGTGCCCTACAGAGCGCCCACGGAACATTGGGCCGCCTATTTTATAAAGTGAAGGTACAGCTGCATGTATGAGCATGCTATGGATATTTCACAAAACCGACCGAAGTATCCTCTCTGTGTGATCTGATCATCCAATGCAGCCTATCTGCTTTAATAGTATTAGTGGAGACGACCCTTTGCGCACATACTTCGACAGTCACACGCAGGCTGCTTACTCGTGGCTTGGCCACCGAATCAATGTTCGAATGCTGGACCTGACCCTTGTTTTTGGACCCTTGTTTTTGAGCTTTGTACCTTTTTGCCAAGCCATTTCTGTCCCAAATTCGGTCAAGATTATTGAGATAAATGTTGGCCAG
>JAWSVD010000425.1:0-3754 GCA_033852095.1 Granulosicoccaceae bacterium
CCCCATCGGGCGCCCTGGCGCCTCCCCTCCAGCAACAGGTGGCCCGCCAGGCGCGCACCGGTCATGCCGAAGGGATGGCCGAGCGCAATCGAACCGCCGTCCACGTTGCAGCGCAGCGGGTCTATGCCCAGGCTATCGCGGCAATAGAGCGCCTGGCTAGCAAAGGCTTCGTTGATTTCCCAGATATCGATATCACCGACCGTGAGACTGGCGCGTTGCAGCAGACGTGGAATCGCGTAGACCGGGCCAATGCCCATTTCATCCGGCGCACAGCCCGCCACCGCAAAGCCCCTGAAAGCACCGAGAGGCTCCAGCCCCGCTTTTGCCGCCTCGGTGGCGCTCATCATCAACAGCGCGGCTGCGCCGTCCGAGAGCTGCGAGGCATTGCCTGCAGTGACGTACTTGCCTTCACCGTTGATGGGCTGGAGCTTAGCGAGGTCTTCAAGACGGGTCTGCGGTCGATTGCACTCATCTTTGCTGACCAGGCGCGTGACCTGACTGATCTCCCCGCTTTCTCTGTCTTTGACCGCGGCGGTCACTTCCAGCGGCACGATTTCTTGGTCGAATCGGCCCGCCGTCTGCGCCTCTCGCGTGCGCTGCTGACTGATCAGGGCGAATTCGTCCTGCGCCTCGCGGCTGATGCCGTAACGCTGCGCCACAATATCCGCGGTCTCGATCATTGGCATGTACAGCTCTGGTACGTGCTCTTCCAGCCACGGCTCGCGGCTGTCGCGCGGTGTGGGCTGCACCAAGGAGATGGATTCCAGCCCACCCGTCAGCACTGCCGCCGAACCGTTTTGCGTGATCGCATTGGCCGCCATGGAGATGGCCTGCAGACCGGAGCCGCAAAAACGGTTGACCGTGGTGCCCGCTATGCTCACCGGCAAGCCAGCGCGCAAGACGATCTGGCGAGCGATGTTGCCACCGGTTGCCGCCTCGGGGTAGCCACAGCCGAGGATATTGTCTTCGATCAGACCTGGGTCAATACCGGCCCTGGACACGACCGCACCCGCCACGTGCGCGCCGAGCACGGCGCCGTGAGTGAGATTGAAAGACCCGCGCGCGGCCTTGGCAATCGCCGTTCGCGCAGTTGAGACTATGACGGCTTCGGGCATGTTGGGACTCCGTTCAGGGTGGATAGGCAGTGAATGATTAAGACGATAGCGTTACTGTGATCAAAGCCAAGCCGCACTCAGTCGCGTGGCGAATAGGCAGATACCTGACCCGTCTGACGCTGCAGCTGCCGAACCCTGTCACGCAACTGCGGCCCCACCTCGGCGATCAAGCGCTCAGTGCTCATGTCTTCCGAGGGAGCACCACAACTGAAGGAGACCGGATCATCGGAATCACCGCTGCGGTAGGGCACGGACACCGCGTTGATGGTGCCGGAGTAGTGCATGTGCTGGGGCGCTATGACAAAACCCTGGCTCACGAGCTGCTCATAGGCCTGCTGCCGCACGTCATCGAGTGTGCCTATACCTTCACCCAAATCCGCGGCAAAGACGTCGGAGAACTTGGCATAATCCGCGTCGGAGAGCGCGGCCAACATGGCCTGACCGGAGGAGGAGCGCGGCGTTGAGATGCGGTGCCCCACCTCCAGCCACAGGGACGACGCGGCAGTGGGCCGCCAGGTCTTGAGCAGCAGCATCTTGTGTTCGTCGCGCACCGCGAGCACCACCAGCGCGCCGGCCTGCTCCGCCAGCTCCTGCATAGAATCTGAGGCCAGCTCCACAAAGGACACAGACGCCATGGCGATGTTGCCGAGCGCCAGCAGCGCCGGCCCCGGTCTGTACATATCGTGGCGGCCCGAGTGCGACAAATAACCCAGCTTTTGCAGGGTGAAGGTCAGGCGCGAAACGGTTGATTTGGGCAGCTTGGTGCGCTGCGAAATCTCCAGATTGGTCAAACCCTGCTCACCCACGCGAAAGGCGCGCAAGACGCTCAAGCCCCGCGCCAGGGTGCTGGCGAATCGGCGATCCACCGCGGCTGGTTTATTGGTGTCAGTCATGTCTTTCTCCGCCACACTTGTACAGTTGTTTGATTCGTGATCCCGCTCACCACATCGAGTTGGGCAGATACAGGGATATTATTGGGAAGCTCATGATCAGTATCAGCACCAGCACGTCGATAGTCAGGAAGCGCGCGATGCCGGCAAATATTTTGTCGATGGGCGCTTCCTTGCCGACCACGTTGGCGATCACGAACACGTTCAAACCCACAGGAGGCGTTACCAACCCAATCTCCAAGAGCTTGATCACCACCACGCCAAACCAGATGAGATCAAAGCCGTAGGATTCGACCAGCGGCACCACCAGCGGCAGCGTCAACACCATGATACCGATGGGGTCGAGGAACATGCCCAACACCAGGTACAGCACCGCAATGGCCAGCAAGAGGAAGAACACCGAGAGCTGAGCCTCGGTCACCGCCTCCACTAAGGCAGGCGCGACCCCGGTCAGGGCCACAAAGGCGACGAATATCTTGGCCCCTGCGGCGATAAAAAAGATGGAGGACGTCTGCATGCAGGTCTCGCGCATCGCCTGCCAGATATCAGCCGCGCTGAGCTGGCCCTGCAACACGCCGATCACCACCGCCGCCGAGAGGCAAACAGCCGCCGCCTCAGTGGCGGTAAACACCCCACCGTAGATGCCGCCGATGATCACCACAAACAAGATAAGCGCGGGCCAGGCATTGGCAGCGGCGATCAAACGGTCGCGGTAACTGACCACTTGGGCATCCACCGGCGCGGCGCTGGGATTGCGTGAAACCCAGATGTAAATCACCAACAGAAATCCGCACAAGGTCAGCAAGCCCGGCAGGATACCCGCGACAAACAGACGGCTGATAGACGTCTCGGTGAAGATGCCGTAAATGATGAACAGCACACTGGGCGGGATCAGCGAGCCCAGGGTTCCGCCCGCGGCCACGCTTGCAGTGGCGAGGCGCGGGTCATAACCCATGCGCAACATCTCCGGGACGCAGATACGGCCCATGGTGGAGGCACAGGCAATGCTGGAACCGGTGATGGCAGAAAAACCGCCGCAGCCTACGACCGACGCCATGGCAACGCCGCCAGGCACGCTCGATAACCAAACCCGCGCCGCGTAATAGATGCGCGTGGTGATGCCGGCCTTATAGGCCACATGACCGAGCGCGATGAACAGCGGGATCATGCTCAGATCATAGGAATGAATGAGGTCGAAGGAGTTGGAAAACACCATCGAGGTGGTGGCGCGTATCGCGCGCTCGGGCATGAAGCTGCCGCTGCGAAAAGCGAAGATACAAAACGTAGCGACAGTGGCGACCGCCGCAAGGGTGAAGCCGATGGGCGCTCGCAGCGCGAGCAAAAGCAACACAGCGAGAAAGGCGACAACACCAATAGCCGAAGCGTCCATCTAGCTTTCCTCCACACTGTCAAAATGTAAATTGCCGGCACGGATGGCACGGGTGTCCTGCACCACCAAAACACAAAGCCGACACCAGCAAGCTGTCATGCCGACCAAAAAAATCAGGCGCCCTGGCCACTTGGGCAGTTTGAGATCACCGTAGAAAAAACCGCCAGATTCAATCACACCGAGTAACTCTCGGCCACTGGCGTAGATCAGCGGCGTCAGGGCAAAGATGCCAACCACCGACCCGAATACCACCAGATAGGCTCGCACCCGTTCGGGCAGAGCATTAGAGACGAATTCCACCGCCACGTGACTGCGCGCCAGTGTAGTGGCGGCCAAGGGCAAGACAATGGCGGCCACCA
>JAWSVD010000426.1:0-1683 GCA_033852095.1 Granulosicoccaceae bacterium
AATCGCATTGACGGCGAGGATCGCCCGGGGGCTGGCGGGGTGTTTCAGACCAGCACGCCTGTGGATAAAACTGTCATTTGTGATGTGGCGCACGGCACCTCGGCGGACATAGATGCGGCTGCGCGCGCAGCGTCAGCGGCATTTCCGCTGTGGCGTGACATGCCTGCAATAGAACGGAAGAACATTCTGATCAAGATTGCCGAGGGCATTGAGGCGCGCGCCGAGGAGATCGCCCTGTGCGAGTGCTGGGACACGGGCCAGGCCTGGCGATTCATGAGTAAAGCGGCGCTGCGCGGGGCGGAGAACTTCCGCTATTTCGCCGATCAAGTGGTGCAGGCGCGGGACGGTCAGCACCTGAAATCCCCCACGCTGATGAACATCACTTCCCGCATTCCGATCGGCCCGGTGGGGGTGATCACACCCTGGAACACACCGTTTATGCTCTCCACCTGGAAGATCGCACCGGCGCTGGCAGCAGGCTGCACCGTGGTGCACAAGCCCGCCGAGGCGAGCCCGCTGAGTGCGCGTCTGTTGGTGGAGATCGCCGAAGAAGCGGGTTTACCGCCTGGCGTGCTGAACACCGTCAACGGCTTTGGCGAGGACGCGGGCAAAGCACTGACCGAGCACCCGCTGATCAAGGCCATCGCCTTTGTGGGCGAGAGCCGCACGGGTTCCATGATCAGCAAGCAGGGCGCAGACACCCTCAAACGCCTGCACTTGGAGCTGGGCGGCAAGAACCCAGTGGTGGTGTTTGACGATGCAGACTTGGAGCGGGCGCTGGACGCGGTGATCTTTATGATCTACTCGATCAACGGCGAGCGCTGTACCTCGTCGTCGCGCTTGTTAATTCAAAACAGCATCAAAGAAGAATTTGAGGCGAAGCTTATAACACGGGTGAACAACATCAAAGTGGGGCACCCGCTCGACCCCGCCACCGAAATCGGGCCGATTGTGTCGCAAGAGCACTATGACAAGGTGACTTCCTATTTTGATATCGCCGTCGATGTTGGCGCGACGGTGGCCGCTGGCGGTGTGACGGTAGGAGACGAAGGTTTTTTCGTGCGACCCACCTTGTTTACCGACGCCGACAACAACATGCGCATTGCCCGCGAAGAGATCTTCGGCCCCGTGCTGACCTCCATCGCATTCGATACCGAAGAACAGGCGCTGCAGATCGCCAACGACACCGACTACGGCCTCACCGGCTATGTCTGGACCAATGACCTGAGCCGGGCGATGCGATTCTCGGACAAATTGGAGGCGGGCATGGTCTGGGTTAATTCGGAGAACGTGCGGCATCTGCCCACACCCTTTGGCGGGGTGAAGGCCTCGGGCATAGGACGCGACGGCGGCGATTGGAGCTTTGACTTCTACATGGAGCAAAAGCACGTGGGCTTTGCCCTCGGCGATCACAAGATCATGCGTCTCGGTGTTCAATAAACCAGACGACTAAAACGATATTTTGGAGAAATACAATGCCTGTACCCGCACCCAATTTGTACCCCGATTTCAACATCATTCGTTTGAGCCATGTGTGCCTGAACGTCAAAGACCTCACTGCCTCCAAGAAATTCTACACCGAGATACTGGGCCTGCAAATCACAGACGAGAGTGCCTCGCATGTCTATCTGCGCGCCATGGAAGAGCGTGGCCACCACTGCGTGATCCTGCAGCAATCGGAAC
>JAWSVD010000427.1:0-1745 GCA_033852095.1 Granulosicoccaceae bacterium
CCTTGAGTTGGACGCTTACACTTGTTCGACAGATAGTTGATCGGGGGAAACCCCGTGGAAGTCACGGAGTCGACGCACGGCACGTGCATAGACATCGCGGGTACTGTGAGCCAAGCCCTGCAAACGAAGGGCTTGGACATGGCGTTGGTAGAGTTTATCAAAGCGTTGGCGATCGGAAGTGGTCACAGTGGTGTCTCTTGGTAGTCATGCCGGATTGGCAGGAATTAAGAGACACGAGATGTGCCGTTGTGTGGTTCTGCCGCGCAGCGGCTTCGTTCAACAACGCACCGCAGAATCAAGCTCAAAAACTATCAGCCCTACCCCAGCTCGCCCAGACCTCAGCCCTACCGTACAACATCTGAAACACGCGCCCCGATTCCCCAGCCAATCCGTGCCTTCCAAACAAACCTATACCACCCTTGCAATACAAAGAAACGAACTCTTCTCAAATGAGGACACCCATCATTTTCGGTGGGTGTCTTCATTTAAACGGTATGGGGCGTGAACCGTTACCTTCAAACCGTCTGTGATATAGCATTTATAGACGGACACTAGCTAGTAGCGACCGCCCCAAAGTCCCTGCTCTTGAGGCCATTGCAATAGTTTGGTCAATATTATCAACAAACAATTCCAACTCTCGCTGCACGTCTTTACTTGCACGATTAAAACTTTTCTCCAAACTCGGTAAATTTTTCATAGTACCGAGCAGACCAATAAAACCATCACGCCCACCTTGAGCACCACTCCCGAGTGATTCGAAACTGTCTAAGAAGTTCTTAACGCCATTGACTGACTCTTCATCATCCACTTGGCTAGACACCAGGATAATTTCTATACTTGTTTCTAGCTCTTTATTTAACACTCTATACTCTTCATTTTTTGGCTTTAAAAGCTCGGCATAACCACCCACATGCTCAGCTAACTCTTTAACCGCATTTCGTCGCTGTTTAGTTGTTATGTCACCTGCTGTAAGTAGTTTATTAGTTCTTTCAATTTCAGGTGTAAGCTCATCAACCAATTTACTACCAACAAGCTTCACAATTTCTGTCAGCGCTAAAAAATCATCTTCGATTTTCACTACGTGATCTAAAAGACCTAAATCTTCTTCCACTTGAACACAATCACCTACAACTGACACATGGATATCACAAATTTCAGAAGGTTCTATTTTTCCGTAGTCTTTAACAGGATTACCAAATGGCAGAGTTCCATTCGAGGACTCCCTTGCTAATTGAGTCAACTCGATTTTTGCTTCGTTCATTCTTGAAAAATGAGTGGAATAGCCAATAACTCGATAGGATTTCAAGTCAAATGGGATTTCGTCAATGTCTTGAGTTATAAGGACAACCTTTTTTTGAAGTGCGTGCGCTATACCCAACTCGTAATACACATTTGCATTTGAATCGGTTAAATCAGCAACTATTAGATCACTATCTATAATTCCTTTTACTATGTCTTCTAGAATATTGCTTTGACTTCTAATATCATCGGCTCTTTTTACTTGATATCCTGCTTCAGACAAAGCCCCTTTTATTAGAAATTCATACACATCATTTAGAGATTCACTAAACGGCATCAATACAAAAGATTTCTTACTTTTCATTTCCAACCTCAAAATTCATTCGAAAACATGGATAAGACCAAACATCAGACAGACTGAACAAACAAGCTCTTAAAGGATTCAATCATTCGCACCGATCTGTACCACTCTTCAGCTGGGCGCTCTAGCCTAGATATTTCATAGG
>JAWSVD010000428.1:0-5145 GCA_033852095.1 Granulosicoccaceae bacterium
GCGCTTGCGCGACCCCCGCACACAGCCCCAGCAGCAAGCTCGCCGCGCAGGCTTTCGCCACCATTGTGTTCGCCGTATTCACCCTGATTCCTATGACCTTTCTGTCCATCCAATCATGGTAACGAACCTCGGCACTGCATATCACCCCGTTGACAACTTAGAGCCCCAACAAGCGCTATCAGTAATGATTGAACTCGAAATAGCGCCACTCCAGCATCACGCCCTGCTCGCGGATAAGCCGCCGCAGCTGCTGCGGCTGTGGTGAGTCGTCGGGCGCAAGCTCGCAGCCGCCCCCGGCAGCGGCCACAGCCGCCAAAAAGCCTTGCACCGCAGATGGCGGCGTCGCTCCCCAGGCCAACAGATACAAGCGCTCCACACCCGCCTGAGTGTCCAGTTTCAGCACGCGATCACGACCATTCAATGCAGCCGGAAACACCTGCTCTCCCGGCTCAAGCACGGCTGCCTCAGCGCCATCACAGCCCGCAGGCAGCAGACGGCGCAGCCGCCCAGATGGATCTTCGTGCAACAGGTAGACAAACGCCGAGCTGTTCAATGCAAAGCGCAGCGACAGACAGCCACCGGAGGGCACAAAACCGCCCTCGGCCAGCACGCCCTCACCGGCAGACCAAGGGTCCGCCCGCTGGCAGTCCACCGGATCAGGCGGCACCACTACCTTAAATCCACGCAGTAAACCACCAGCCGATCCGGCCACCTCGGCAGCGCGTAGCGGCGCAGCCAACAACCCCACGCAAAGCAAGCCCAACAGCACAAGCCGCGCGGCTGCTTTCAACAATTGATCAATCAGGACATTGGACACGCAGTACTCCTTCGCTACGAAGCTGAAAACGAACACCACGCCGGATAATGAGAATAGACAGCAGTCCCACAATATCAGGGGGGATTACCCGTGCGTCTGGCGCATATCGGTGAAGACGGCCTCTCAATCTCAGCCAAGTGCTGAATAACAAAGATATCCACGCGGAGCGCCGTGTTCCAACACTTAAGCGAACAAGCACTGCGACAGGAAGCGACATCACCCCCATAGACATGCATTGTCAGACCCTGCAAGCTCAGAGTTCGCTGCATCAAACAGAGGAAATCAACACAATGACTAAAACAATAAAACTGACCTGCGGTTTATTACTCGGCGCGCTCTTGCAGTCGACACCCAGCCACGCCCTATCACCTCCAAACCCAACAGCGGACATTCCATGGAACGCGGGCAACGCGGCACCGGATAGCGTCGAGTCAGTGGAAATAGCCTTCACGCAAGCGCGTCGGACAGAGGAGACCCAACACACGATCGCTGCTCACACCCTGGGCAATCTCGAACTGCCCTCTCAGCCAGAATGGGATGCCATGACCCCTGCGGCGAAGGCATTGATGATCACCAATGCCGAGCGGACAGCGCGCCACGGTGTGCATTACCCCAAGCACGGCAAGGTGATGGGCCTACCACTCGAAGCTGTTGAGCCTCATCTGAATGAGCTAGCACAAGCGTATGCCGACTACATGGTGGCGCAAGACTTCTGGGATCACCGCCCAACGGCCAGCATATCGGCCCCACCGTTTGCAGGGTCCGACCCCTTCACCCGAATAAAAGACCATGCCGTGATTGGCGGCTGCCGCCAGTTTCTCCCCTACGCCGAAAACCTCTACGTCACAGCCAAGTCAGAAGCAAATGCACCAGCCCCCAAGACACTGATCGAAAGCGCGATATACAACTGGCTCTACGCAGATGAGGGCTCAACATGGGGACACCGGGTCACCATGCTATTACAAGACCAGACCTTAGACGGCGGCTCCGGCTTCAACAATGACCGAGGCTCCGCCGCCAGCGAAGGCTTCATGGGCATTGGCTATGCAGGAAAAGGCGACGGCAGCTACACCGTGTTCGATGGCAGCAAATTCCCCAGCCAGTGGAATGTCGTGTGGCTGGTGGTAGACCCAGTGCCAGATACGAGATGCGACTTTATGGCCCCAGCCATCAAGCAGTGACCTCAGCCAAGCAACCATAGACACGCCTTGACGGCATTCATCGCCAAATTTGATCCGGAAGATCGCCCGCTTTTCAGGGCGGATGTGGTGCAAGTTGTTGATGGGGAACCTCGATACAAAAGTGCAGCACTTACCTATTTCGTCTAAACAGACGCTTCTCTGACTTCCTGTCATCGAAGTACAAAATATCGAAAAATCACTGACTCAAACAGGTTGATCTGCCACTGAATGCGGGCACCAATATTGCGAATCTCATTCAGATAAGATCAAACATCTCAGCACCATTACGAAGTTCATCTAAAAAAAACAAAGGCAGTTATTAGAACAATAATGGACTTTGCAATGCCGCACTCGAAACCATGTACGCTGATATTTCTATTATTGATTATCAGCACTGTCGTGGCTTGTGGCAGTGTCATTAATGATGATGCTGACAAGCAAAGTCAAATCATTACTTTCGGCAGCGCCGGTCCGCTGAGCCTAGTGACGGGTACCACAAACCGTAACACGGCCAGCGGTGGAGATGGATCAGGCATTATCAGCTACAGCAGCAGTGATACCGCCATAGCGTCGATCGACAGCGTGGGTTTAGTGAGTGCCGTCAGCGCGGGCAGTGTCATCATTACCGCCGATAAAGCCGCTGATGCTCAGTTCTACGCTGCTAGCGCCAGCTATACTGTGCATGTTAGGCACTCTGCTCAAAGCATAACTTTTGCAAATGCAGGCCCGGTTAAGCTAATCACCCATACCACCTTCGGCAATACAGCCAGTGGCGGTAGTGGCACCGGAGTGATCAGCTACAGCAGCAGTGACCCCGCAGTAGCGACGATCGACAGCACGGGATTGGTGAGCGCTGTCAGCGCGGGCAGCGTCATCATTCGCGCCGACAAAGCGGCCGATGCTCAGTTCGATGCGACCAGCGCCAGTTATTCCGTGAATATTGCGCCAAGCCGTGTTGCCATGACCTCTTGGATTGGCAGCAACGATACCTTGATCGATTTCCCCGCGTCTGCTGACAGCTTAGAGTTCTACCGTAGTACAGCAGCAAACTGCGATTTGAACAACTACTCCAGTTGCGCCGCGGGACAGTTAGACATTCTAAACAGCACCACCGTCACCGATAGCTCGGCCACGCTAAATCGAACAGCTTTCTACACCTTACAACACGGCGACAAGCAGGCAACTGTGGAAGTCAGTCTTGAACATTTTTCAAAACGCTCTAACCACCAGGCCGTGAGCTTTGACAATCGGCTTTGGCTCATTGGGGGTGATGACGGTTCACTTCGGAGCGACGTCTGGGCATCCAGCAATGGCAGCGCTTGGGCTGAAGTAAGCGCCAGTGCTGCGTTTTCACCTCGCAACGGCCATCAGGTGGTCAACTTTGACAATCATCTCTGGGTAATCGCGGGCGATGATGGCTCACTGACAAATGATGTCTGGTCCTCCAGTGACGGCTCCACCTGGACACTAGTCACCGCCAGTGCAGCATTTTCACCCCGTCGTTACCACCAAGCGGTAAGTTTTGATAATCAACTCTGGGTCATTGGCGGCTACGACGGAGCCTTCACAAACGATGTCTGGTCCTCCAGCGATGGCATCACTTGGACACAAGTCACCGCCGACGCTCTGTTCTCGAAACGGTTTGGACACCAAGTGGCGAGCTTTGACAACAAGCTTTGGGTCATTGGCGGCGGCTCCGGTTCATTTAACAATCACGTCTGGTCATCCAACGATGGCATCACGTGGACGCAAATTACAGCCGGTGCCGCGTTCTCCGCGCGTTATGGTTTTCGCTTGCTGACTTTTGACAATCGCCTCTGGGTCATCGGGGGCTATGATGGCGCACTTAAAGATGATGTTTGGTCTTCCAGTGATGGCATCACTTGGACACAAGTCACCGCCAATGCCGCGTTCTCCCCACGCCGCTACCATGAAATGGTGAATTTCGATGATCAGCTCTGGATTATCGCGGGCTTTGACAGTCCAAATAACAATGATGTCTGGTCCTCCAGCGACGGCATCACATGGGCACAACCAAGCACCACTGCCACATTTTCACCACGTCGCAGCTATCAAACTGTCAGTTTTGACAATAAACTTTGGATCATAGGAGGTGATGACGGCTCCCGTAGAAATGATGTCTGGTCCTCCAGTGATGGCATCACATGGGCACTGACCACCGCCAGTGCGGCGTTCTCCCCTCGTCAAAGCCATCAGGTGGTGAGCCATGACAGCCAACTCTGGCTTATCGGGGGCTTTAATGGCGGAAATAAAAATGACGTTTGGTCCTCAAGCGACGGGCAAAGCTGGACACATATCACCGCCAGTGCCGCATTCTCAGCACGTTATGCCCATCAAGTGCTGAGCTTTGACAACAAGCTTTGGGTGATTGGGGGCTTTGACGGTACCTATAAAAACGACGTCTGGTCCTCATCCGACGGCAGCACTTGGACGCAAGTTTCAGCCAGCGCTGCTTTCCCAGCGCGCCAAGGCCATCAAGTGGTGAGCTTTGACAACAAGCTCTGGCTCATTGGCGGCTTCGACGGCGGGAATAAAAACGACGTCTGGTCCTCCGCCGATGGCGACACTTGGACACAAGTCACCGCCAGTGCCGCATTCTCAACACGTCGCAATCACAAAGTGACGAGCTTGAACGGCAAGCTCTGGGTCATTGGGGGCTATGATGGTTCTTATAAAAACGACGTCTGGTCCTCCAACGATGGCATCACCTGGACACAAGCCACTGCCAGTGCAGCGTTCCCAGCACGTGAGCTCCATCAAACAGCGAATTTTAAAAGCCAACTCTGGATCATGGGAGGTTATGGAGGTTTACTTTACAACGACGTATGGTCCTCCGACGATGGCAGTGCATGGCGCAAAGGCTTTCAGTCGACCTTTAATTTCAGGTAGTTTCAAGGACAAAAAGCTCAGCCTTCAACTGCTCTGCATCAAAGCAGTTACAAAACCATAGATACCTTCCACATGCCACAGCTGTTGCAGGTATTTTCTTATATCCAAGGTGCTACAACAATCTATTCATTCGTGTAAATACAAGCTCCCGTGATTAATAACCACACATACGCTAATAACCTATTTGGCATGTATTGTGCGGATATCCGCGTAATACATATGCAACCGAGAGAGTAG
>JAWSVD010000429.1:0-2130 GCA_033852095.1 Granulosicoccaceae bacterium
GGTACGGCGCAGCGTTTAGGCATCTCGACCTACCAGCTGCTGCGTCAAGCGAGCACGGAATTTGTCACCACGGGCCAAGTTACCACGCGCCTCCCATTGGGTCAGCAGCGGCTTGCATCTTCATAGATAATACAGCTCCTAACCCTGAAAGCCCCTGAACCCTCAGTATTAGGCGTGAACGCTTACCTTCTGCGCCTGTCTCGATGGCAGTTAATGACGAGTTGTTGCTTTTCCTTGTCCAGCACAATCCGATTGACGCATTGCCCCGTGAGGCCCAATATTGCTCTCTGGATGCCGATTTCCATATATCAACTCGTCGTAAAGTGTTAGACCCTTATAAACAAGCATATTGTGCGAGAATCGGGATCTTTTTCATTCATAGAACCGGTGAAGAGCCGTTTTCTTACTTGACCACTCAACTCTGGGTTCAATTTGCTTGACCGTTGCTTGACTGGGAAGTATTTTTTTAAGAATAGTTTTTAAATCATTGATAAGTAAAGGTGTAGCTGAATTTATTTGCTTGACTGAGTAATCGATAAGCTGCGCTGGGCTAGTCATGATCAGATACAACCGGCAGCCGCAGAATTCCGGGCTCCTCAGTTGCAAATACCCAGCTACCAGCGTCCCTACAAATGGACACAGAAAAACGCGTCGTATCTGTTTCAAGACATGCAAACGCACCAAGATAATCCAGCCTATCGTCTGGGCTCGGTGGTGTTCCATGGTCACAAAGCAAACGGTGTGGAGCAGCTGTATATCGTCGATGGCCAGCGCGCTCACGGGTAATCCCCTCTCATTTTTGGTCGCTGTCTTTTGGGATGTGTTGCGCTCAATCTGACGCAGCATTCGATCCCGCAGCGCTTACTCTAAATTCTGCACCTGCTCGCGCATCTGTTCGATCAGCACCTTGAGATCGACCGCCCACTGGGTGGTGCTGACGTCGTTGGATTTGCTGCCCAGGGTATTGGCTTCGCGGTTGAACTCTTGGATCAGAAAATCCAAGCGCCGACCGACTGGCTCGCGGCGCTTGAGCACCTTGTCCATCTCCGCCAGATGCGCGCGCAGGCGGTCCAGCTCTTCGTCGATGTCGAGGCGCTGAGCGGCGTAGACCAGCTCTTGTTCCAGGCGATGAGTGTCTGGCTCGCCACCGAGTTCGGCGAGCTTGTCGGCGAGCTTTTGTTTTTGCCGTTCGATCACGGCGGGGCGGCTGAGCGCGACTTGATCGACGATCTCGGCGATTGCTCGGCAGCGATCGCGCAGCATTTGGGCAGTGGCTTCGCCCTCGCGCTGGCGAGTGGCGATAAAATCACTGAGGGTGTCATCGAAGAGCTGCAGCGCGGCATTGCGCACCGGTGCCATGTCTGGGCTGCTCTGTTGCATCACGCCGGGCCAGCGCAGTAGGTCGGCGACCTCGGGTTTGGAGGGTTCGCCCAGTAAGCCGTTGAGGGCGCCGATGGCAGCCACCGCTTCGCGCGCCGCGTCGAGGTTGAGCGCCGCGCCGGTGCTGTTGTCGGTTTTGTTGAAGCGCAGATTGCATTCCATCTTGCCACGGCTGACCACCTTGGCCACGCGCTCGCGCACGGCGGGCTCCAGGGCGCGCAGCTCTTCGGGCATGCGCACGGTCAGGTCGAGGTAGCGGTGGTTGACGGCGCGCAGTTCCCAGCTCAGGGTGCCGGTCTCCAACACGATTTCGAGGCGGCCAAAGGCGGTCATACTGCTGAGCATGGGGGTTTCTCTCTGGGTGAGGGTGCGTGACAGCATAGGCTACCCGCGGTCACTTATGGCCAGTTTTTTTACGCTGGAGCGGTTGCTGGGTGGTGCTATTGCGCTCCCATGGCTGCAAGGCACAGCATGTGAATGCAGCACTTGTCCGCACGATGAGAAATGACCTGAGCGATGAATTGAGAGAGTTCGATGTGACGTGAGCGCGGTGGGCGCGTACAATGCGCGCTCCCCACAATTTGCAAGAGTCTCCGCCGCAACGCCGAAGAATATTGGTCGCGCGCAGGCTTACACACAAGGAATACCCTATGCGTCCCAGTGGACGATCGCCAGACCAGTTACGCCCCGTTACCATCACTCGCAATGTCAATTGCCACGCCGAAGGCTCGGTGATGATTGAGTTTGGCC
>JAWSVD010000430.1:0-6363 GCA_033852095.1 Granulosicoccaceae bacterium
CCGTGTCTGGGCAAAATGAGTTGAACCCGAGCAGGCCCTGAATAATTGCAGGGCCTATTGTCAATTGAGGCGACGTTTCGCGATGAGCAAAATACAGTCAACCGCCAGGGAGAGTGTTTCTGACAACAAGTGCATCCACGAAACAGCGCTTAGCCCAGATAACCCGACTTCATGATCAACGTGGCTGTTGCGGGCGTGCAGGCCATGGGGATGTCGTAGACAGTGGCCAGGCGCGTCAGTGCTTTTACATCTACGTCGTGCGGGTGCGGCGAGAGCGGATCGGTGAAGAAGATCAGCAGGTCGATTTTCTCTTCGGCGATCATTGCACCTATCTGTTGATCGCCGCCCAGCGGACCGCTTTTGGTTGTGGTGAGTTTTAGTCCAGGCACTTTTTGTTTTAGTACGCCACCGGTGGTCTCAGTGGCAATCAAATGGTGCTGAGCTAGCACCGTTGACCATGTGTCCACCCAGGCAGCCAGACTTGGTTTTTTTTCGTCGTGGGCAATCAGGGCCACGCGACGGCCGGCGCTTTGTTCTGACATCAGAGTTTCCTGTCTATACGGTGCAATTCACCTCAGCACAGAGTGTAGCGCGCGGCGCATGGCTTGCGCGCCCTGCCCTCGTAGATCGCGCTACGGGGTGCACCGCTGAGCCAGCCGCTGGCTGATGCCTGCGTTGCACTGGGTGGAGACAAAACAAAAAAAGGCAGACGAGATCACTCTCGCCTGCCTTTCAATCACCCCGTGGGAAGCAAGTTAACGCCCTGCTCCCCGCTGGATGCAAACGACTGATAAACTTAGCGTTTAAGCTTCCCAGCCACCGATGGCTTTGACCTCCAAGAAGTCTTCCAATCCCCAGATACCGCCCTCGCGGCCATTGCCCGACTGGCCATAACCGCCAAATGGCGAGCCCGCACTGCGCGACTTGCCGTTGATCTCGACCATGCCCGAACGCAGTTGCCGCGCTACGCGGCGTGCCTTCTCAGGGTCCTGCGTCTGCAGGTAGTTGGTCAGGCCGTAGACGGTGTCGTTGGCGATGGCCACAGCCTCCTCTTCGGTATCGAAGGGGATGATGGTCAACACGGGGCCGAACACTTCCTCGCGGGCGATGTCCATGTCGTTGTTCACGTCGGCGAAGACCGTGGGTTTGACGTAGAAACCCTGCTCCAAGCCCTCGGGCTTGCCCAGGCCGCCGGCCACCAACTTGGCGCCCTCGTCTATGCCCACCTGAATCAGGCCTTGTATCTTGTTGTATTGCAGCTCACTGACAACCGGGCCTATCTGACGACCTTTGATGTCCGCGCGATTGACTTCAGTCTTGGCCGCCACTTCAGCAGCGGTAGCGACAGCTTGATCATAAATACTGCGCTCAACCAACATGCGGGTGGGCGCGTTACAAGACTGGCCGGAGTTATTAAAGCAATGTCTGACACCGCGGGTGACCGCTTTTTCGTCGGCGTCGGCGAAAATGATGTTGGCACCCTTGCCACCCAGCTCTAGGCTGACGCGCTTGACGGTGTCCGCCGCCGCCTTGCTGATGGCGATACCCGCCCGTGTGGAACCAGTAAAAGACACCATGTCCACATCTGTGTGCGAGGTGAGCTGCGTACCAACGCCCATGCCATCACCGTTCACCAGGTTAAAGACACCGGCGGGCACGCCTGCAGCGTCCATCATCTTGGCCACCAACAGCGAAGACAAGGGCGCGACCTCGGAGGGTTTGAGCACCACAGTACAACCGGCGGCGATGGCCGGAATCACTTTGAGGATGACCTGGTTCATGGGCCAGTTCCACGGGGTGATCAGAGCGACCACGCCGATGGGCTCGTAGTGGATCTGATCGTTTGGGGATTGCGCGTTGAGCGCACGCTCGAATTCGAAGTTCTCCAGGGTTTTGATGGCGTCGTGCAAATGCCACTCACCCGCTCCCACCTGCGCTGTCTGCGACAGGGCAACCGGTGCGCCCATCTCTGTCGAAATAGCCGTGGCCATGTCCGCCGCGTGATTCTGGTATTGCTCTAAGAACGCTTTGAGCAGGGTCAAACGCTGCGCTTTGCTGGTCGCGCTCCAGGCCGGGAAAGCAGCCCTAGCAGCCGCCACAGCGGCATTGGTGTCCGCCTCGCTGCCCAGGGTGATGGCCGTGACAACCGAGCCGTCGGAAGGGTTGATCACGTCCAGTGGCGTGCCACCGAGAGAGTCTACCCAAGCGCCGTTGATGTAATGCTGTTGATCGCTCATGAAGTTCCTTATTTAGCTGGGGACGCGACAAGTCCGATCGAAATCAAACCATCGCAAATGTACCGAAATAAATGACCAGTCCGACAAGGTCAATGGTGAAGATAGTTTCAAATAAAACTGTATTTTGCAACACAAATAGCGCCGGACCGACGACAAAACGGGTGCAATGTGCACAAGCAAGCCTGCAAGCCACCACCCTCACGTCGGTGGGGCGTAGAAACCTGACGATACAGAGCCCAACCTTAAGTCAGCACACGCTGGATGTGCGGCTGCGAAATCCATTTTTTGGCAGCGACAATGATGCGTGTTGGCCGGCCAGGCTGTAAATACCGCCCGGGTGGTATGCCCTGCTCCAGCCGCTGGCGGTGTAATGCCGCGGTATTGCCTCAGTGCATCAATGTACCCATCAACGGCGCTCACGCTCATACAGGTCAATGCAGTCATCGACACTGACCTTGCTGCACAATTCGCCGATCAAGCCGTAGGGTATCGCGTCAAAACGTTTAAAACGAATACAGCTCTTGCCGCTGTCAAGCTTGCCAATCGCCTGCTCGGCGTAAGCCTGTTTAAACCAGGCAGAGAGCTCCGGATCACCGTAAATCGCCATGTGGTACAGCGCAATGTGGTTTTTTTGCGAGGCCAAGTTGATAAACGGCAGCGGCAGCGAGGGGTCGCAGTGGTAACCCGCGGGATAGCGCGAGTGCGGCACGACGTAACCGAGCATGCCGTAGCTCATTTGTTCTGTGAAGCCGCGTGGCAGGTGCTTGCGGATCACGGCGCGCAGCTTTTTCATCGGCGCGCGCCGTTCATCGGGCAGCGATGCCATGTATTCTTGCGGCGTGGTCGCGGTTGATTGCATGATCGCTGTCCTTGGCTATTGCCTGGATGCTAAGAGAAATTGGATGAGATTCACCCGCTGGATATCTCCGCGCCAATCGCTGCAGGCAGATCAAGAGCCGCAAAGTTAAAGGGAAGCTCTGACACCAGAGCATCAACCGAGCCCTGTGCCGTGCGCACACTGAGCTGTGCCTCGCCACAGCGTACTTGTTCGATCAGCGCAGCGTCCAGGTACACAAAGCCGAGCCAGGCACCGTAACGCACCGAAAAACACTGCGAGCTCAGCTCGCCCAGCGGCTTATCCCCCTGCATCAAGCCCAGCACCTTGAACTCCTTAGACAAGCCAGGCACCACCACACCGACCAAGCGCGACGGCGCCCCCAGCTCCCGCTGCTGCGCGAGCGCAGCCACGCTCAGGCTTGGCAGGTCTCGGTCGAGGTGGCAGTACTTGTCGAGGCCACACTGCAAGGGCGTGGTGTCGGGTCCCATGTCACTGCCAAAGGACAACAGACCCGCCTCCATGCGCTCGATGTCATTGGGGCAGCCATTGCCCACGTTCAGGTCAGCCCCGCGCTCAAACAACTCATCCCAGAGCGCCTGCCCCAGTTCGGCGTCGTCAACGTAGATCTCAAACCCTCCCTGGTGCGACCAACCAGAGCGCGCGACAATAAACGCATGCCCGCGCCAACTCAAACGTTTGAAGCGGAAGAAACGAATGTCCTTTACCTGCTCGCCGAACACACGCGCCATCAACGTCTCCGCTTTAGGGCCCTGCACGGCCACTGGCCACACATCCGGCTCACAGATCTCCACGTCCAGGCCTCTGCCCAAGGCCAGCCCCTTGGCCCAGAGCATTACATCAGAGTCCGCGATGCTCAACCACCAAGTGTCTGCAGCCACCGGGATGGCAATCGGGTCGTTGATGATAAAGCCCTGTTCGTCGCACAGTGGCACATAAAAACATTGATCCGGCTTCGCCCTGGAAAGATCACGCGGCGTCATCAGCTGCACCAGCGCGTAAGCGTCCGGGCCCTTGATTTGAACCTGCCGCTCACAGGCCACATCCCATACCTGCACGTGTTCGCATAAGTGCCAGTAGTCGGCCTCCAGCCCACGAAACCAACTGGCCAGCAAGGTGTGGTTATAAACCGTAAATGATTGCGCGCCGCCCGTGAGCACGCGGGAGAAAAAGGGCGACTCGCGCAGACGGCTGGAACGGGTGATCAAAGGTGCACTCATGCTCTTCTCCGGTGTTAATTATTTGCCGCGATTTTTGAGCGATTAGCGCAGCGAGGCAAACGAATTCGAAGGATCCTGAGACATCTATTTTGTTATGGCCCTATAATGTAATCATGAATAAACAACCCCCACTTCAGTGGTTGCGCAGTTTTGTTGTGGCCGCGCGACTTCTGAGCTTTACCCAAGCTGCCGCCGAGCTCTCGCTGACGCAGGCGGCCATCAGCAAGCACATCAAAGGGCTGGAGGCATGGCTGGGTGTGCAGCTGTTTATTCGCCAGGCGCACGGGCTGAAGCTGACCGAACAGGGGAAGAGCTACCACCTCAGCAGTGCCCCGCTCTTGAGCCAATTGGATCAACTGACGCAGCAGTTCTCCGCGCGCCATCAGAACAGTCGCCTGCGACTGCGCAGCAACATCAGCTACAGCACCCTGATTTTGCCGGTCAAGTTAGCGACATTGCAGCAAGTGCTTCCCGGCGCCGCCGTCGACATCAACAACGGTATTTACGACCCGGGCCACCCCAGCGAAAATGCGCACATTGAGATCAGCTATGCCTCGCGCAACAGCCTGCTGCTGAGCAAGAGCCTGAAAATGCTGTCTGACGATCAGTTATTTCCGGTGGTGGCGGCCAACATCAAGACCCAACAGCTGGCGGCCCTGCCCCTGCTGCAGGTGGTTGGATACAGCGGCGAGTGGCGTTGGTGGCTCAGCCAACAAAAGACAAACTCCCGCAGCAAACGCTACAACGAATGGCTCAGAGAGCAACAGCAGCACGACTCCCCGCCGCTGCGCAGCGACAACTCACTCACCACCTTCCAGCTGTGCGCGCAAGGCCTCGGCGTGGCCCTGGGCCGCAGCCTGCTGGTCCAGCCCTTGCTCGACAACGGGCAACTCAAGCGGCTACCCACCGCCAAGAGCCTGCCCGCCCCGGAAGTGTTCTACGCCCGGCTGACAGAGCTGGGCGCCAAACACCCTGCCGCCACTCAGTTATTTGCGCTGTTGTAACTGGGCTTAGCTTAGAAAGCTGCGGATCCTCGGCGGCAGACGAACATGCTCAACCGATGCAATTACATTGCGCAAATACATGGCGCACGCGGCCTCAGCGGCGAGGCTCGGCCCAGGCTCTTTCTATTCGAGTGCGTCTCTCAGCGCAGCTAAAGTTCCGGCGCTGTGCTCTCGGTTAGTATCAACACCTCGAATAAATACCTGATCCAAATCAGCTAAGTCTCCCTGCTTGGGTGAAAATCACTGCTTCTTGCTCTCTAGAAGCTGTTCTTCCATTGACAAATAATTCTACTGGTACACAGCCTGCATTATTTTTGATCTGTGAAGAGCACAGCAACGACTGCCGTTGTTTAGAGACAAAACGGCAGAAACACAGGCGCCAAAAATCGTTGAATTTCGGCCAATCTCCCGAGAAATCTTGGAGTATTTGCAGTCAGCTCGCACACACGTCAGCACCGAATTTGAACTAATGGCACGCAATGTCATCGGAGAAAAACCCTTGAAGATTTTCAGTAAACGGCGAGTCATCGCTGCCACCCTAATCACCGCCGCCACACTCAGCTCCACTGGCCAAGCGGCGAGCCTCAATTTTTTTACCATTGGCACCGGCGGTACCGCTTACACCTATTATCCCGTGGGCGGTGTTATCGCCAATGCAATCTCGAAACCCCCGAGCTCCCGTGATTGTGATGAAGGCGGAAGCTGCGGTGTCGAGGGGCTGATCGGCTCAGCCGTTTCTTCGCGCGGGTCCATCGACAACGTAAACGGCATACTCTCCGGCCTGCGAGATTCCGGCTTTGCTCAATCTGATATCGCTTATTGGGCCTACACGGGGAGCGGCACAATAGAAAACATGTCGTCAGCGAGAGATCTACGCACCATCGCTTCATTGTATGAAGAGCACATTCACCTCGTTGCGGCCAAAGACAGCGGCATCAATTCCGTGGCGGATCTCAAAGGCAAACGCGTATCACTGGACGAGCCGGGATCCGGCACCAGTGTGGACGCTAAATTAATTCTAGAAGCCAGCGGCCTGAGCATCAACG
>JAWSVD010000431.1:0-906 GCA_033852095.1 Granulosicoccaceae bacterium
ACCGGCTTGCTCTCGCGTCAGGCACCGAATTCGATGCGGGCTCTGCGATTGCTTGCCGGGTATGCCGCGGATGCGCCTGCGGCTTATTCGCCCTACAGGGTCCGGTGATGAACTGCGCCGCGGCGAATTTTTGTTGGGCGAGCGGATGCAGCTCATTCATCCCAAGGGTTCGGCGCTGCATTGCGCTGTGGCGATATTTGTAGGGCGTATAAGCGAAGCGCATCCGCGGCGATGCTAACCTGGGCGCGTGGCTCGCCGGACAGCACTGAACTCAACGGCTTGGTCTCGCGTCAGGTACCGAATTCGATGCGGGCTCTGCGATTGCTTGCCAGGCATGCCGCGGATGCGCCTGCGGCTTATTCGCCCTACGGCTTCGGTGGTGGGCCACCGCTGTGAAAGGTGATCTCCACACGCTGCTGGGCTTCACCTTTTGCGCCTAGACGCCGGCGACTTGGCGGCAGCCACCTTAGCCGCCTCGCGCTTTTTAGCGACCGTCTTGCCCGCCGCCCGCTTGGGCCTTGCTTGCGACATGCCGGAGATCTTGGCCAACAACACCTGCCCCGTCAGCAGCGACACCAAACAATAGCCCGTGAACCAATAGAAGCCCGTTTCGAGCACGGCGTTGAGTTCCAACACCCCGTCCATCGCACTGGTGGCGTTGAAAGCCAGAAAGCCGACAAACAACGACACCAAAAACACATCGGCCATGGACCACTTGGCCACCGCGGAGGAGATTGCCGCCAGCCGCGACCCCAGTGGCCGACCGGCGAGAAAAATGGCCGCCACTAATAAGGAGTTTTTCAGCACGGGGATCACCACGCTGAACAGAGCCACCAAGCCCGCCACCGCGGCGTAGCCCTTGTCCAAGAGGGTCTGCACTGTGCCCAGCACACTGCTGCTCTTGCG
>JAWSVD010000432.1:0-582 GCA_033852095.1 Granulosicoccaceae bacterium
GGCCGTATAGACGAGAGCTGACTGATTTTGCCATTGATCGAAAAAGGCTTGCTGAACGGGAGGGGACCATATACCGCCCTACGGGCGTGGAATCGCCCGTAGGGCGAATAAGCGAAGCGCATCCGCGGCGATGCTTCGGAATCCGCTGAATTTGGCTTAAATGACCGAACAAAATTGGTGCACGAGTGCTTGGGAGTCAGCCGATACAGTAACAAGCAGTCGAAGAGATTAGCCACTAGACTTGCCTTTTGCATCGCGCGTCAGGTCCCCGATTGATGAACATGACAGACAAACTGACTTCCCTGGCGTTGGTGCTGCTGTCCGTGGTGTTGCTGTTGCCGGGGGTGGCGTTGCCGGTGATGACCATTACGGGCACGCTGGATCGGGCTGGGATGGTGGATCTCGGTCAGCAGGCCGTCGTCGATGCGCGCGTGCAAAAGGCCTTGCAGAAAAACCCTGACAAGGACGAAGCCACACTTCGCCACCGCAAGGCGCGTACGGTGCGTTTTCTTTCGGGTTTGATGGACCTCGATGACGTCTCGGGCAGAGTAGAGGTGTACCGCAAGAGCAGCAGTGTGCTGG
>JAWSVD010000433.1:0-2855 GCA_033852095.1 Granulosicoccaceae bacterium
CTGTTTGACCGAATTGGCCAGTCGATGGATTGACATTGCTCCTACCAGCCCGTTCAAAAACGACTGCCTACTGCGAGCGCGCTGGATTTGGCCATATTTTCACCCTGATTTCGTTAAATAGGACAGCTATTCGCCTCAATCAGCGCGAAAATCTACCTCAAACCTGCACTCTCTCGCGACGGCACCTGTTCTTGAACGGGCTGCTACAGGCAGAGCATCGGCAGCCAGTGCGTTCATTGTTGCGCTATTCACTCGATTGAAAACTTCATCAGAAAAGACGCTTACCCTGTCGTTCACGACAGGTGTAGGTAGCATGGGTGACTTCTAAGCTTTCTTGCGGAAGCAATTGTTGCTTTGCAGTTTGCGAGAGAGGCACAGCCGACTCCCGTGAATCTGTGAATGCAGCGCTGCATTTTCAGAAATTGAAGTCACAAGGAAGGCAATACATGCAGTTTACATTCATTTGTAAATACCTTTGTTTGAAAACATATCGGACATCGAAATAGTACAGCTGGAGCAGGGCGTTACTTTTAGAGAGGGGGTTCTGGACGCAGTACAGCACGACCCTGAATCCAGCGAATACAAAAAGGAAGTTAAGCACTTTGAATCATTGAATGGCCGTGTGGGTGCTGAGTTGCACCGCGCTGAAGAAATTCTTGCGGAGCATGATACATGCTGGTTCTGGTGTTGCGAGCTTGGCAACGATAGAGCGCTTCATCCTCGAAGTAGAAGACCGTCACAAACTGTACGAAGAGAAAGTGAGTGAACTCTTTCACGAGATTAACGGTAACGCGCATATCACCGTGACGAGTCTGGATCATCACATGGAAAGTATCCTGCCACTGGACCACCAGTTCAGTGAAGCACCGGACAAAGGTAGCAAAGCAATGAAGCTTAGGCTCAACCAATCCGGTCTGCACTTGAACACCTAGTGGTCGAAATAATGTGGGTCTAGGTCATCATGACCGTTGCATTCTGTTTGGCTGGTGGCGTGATTTCGGCTGCCATTTATCGCAGTATCTCGAGGCAGCTTGGCAGCGACCCTACGGATCTTCTGGAGCGTTTTGCTGACGGCGATCTGAAGACCAATATTTCGTATCTCAGATTTCCATCGCACTGTGTGCTGGCGTCTATGTGCAAGATGAACACTAGCCTGCTGGATGTGGTTGTGGATGTGGCAGCGAATTCTGAATTAGTCAATCGTGGCACCAAAGATCTTTTGATCGGCAGCGCGGGCCTGAGCGAACGGACAGCGCAGCAGGCCACCAGTATCGAAGAGACGGCCGCGAGCACCGGAGAGATCGTATCAACCGTGCGTGATAACTCAACGAACTCGCAGCGCGCTTGTGAACTGGCCGAAAACACCGGCAACTGTGCTGCAGAGGGCGGGAAAACCGCCGGCGCTGCAGTGGCCGCCATGGAAGGTATTTCCAGTGCGAGTGAGCAAATTCGTCAGAATGTCAGTGTCATCGATGATGATGGCGTTCCAAACGAATCTTTTGGCGCTCAATGCTGCGATTAAGCCGGCACGAGCGGGCGAGCAAGGCAGGGCTTCACTGTGGTTGCGACTGAAGTCCGTCAACTCGATGGTCGCAGCGCTGAAGCAGCTAAGGAAATAAAAGAATTGATAGGAGACAACGTGCACCGAGTGAAAGACCGCTCTACATTGGAGAGCAGCGCGGGGGAGGAGCTGCAGACCATGGTGAACTCTATCAGATAGCTCTCTGACATCATCTCTGAAATAACCAAAGCGAGCGAGGAGCAAACTCTGGGGGTGATTCAAATCAACGAACCACTGGTGCAGCTCGATACAGCGGCTCAGCACAATGTGGCGCTTGCTGATGAATCGACTGATACCTGTGAAGTCCTCGCCAGGCTGTCTGAGAAAGTCGATCAGCGAATGGCATTCTTTGACTGCGGAAGACCAGCGACGGCCTAAGGATGGACATGACTCTACGTATTGTGGTTGCATCCGTGGATGGCCGAATAGAAGGGATTTGATTGGGCAAGCAGAGTGGGGCTGCTTGTTCAAAAAATTTCACTATGTAGTTTGCCCCTCCTCCGTCGTCACACTTCTTTAGAACGGCGCTATAGAGGACGCCCGTGAGAAGGGGCTCGGGCCGAGCAGTCGGCAGCTTCGGCTTCGCCAGTTCAGTCACTCGGGCTTTGTTCATTGGCATTGTCTGATTCAGCTTAGATTGCCGGTGGAAATCCCCCGGCTTCTAGACCGCACCTAACAGTGCTCAATTCCTCGAAGCGCTTCATAGAACAAACGGCTGCAGTTTAGCCTGTGTCGATTTGTGACTTCAGCCTGCATAAAACCCAGCGCTAACATGTGGCGGCTGTATACTTTGGGGTGGCGTACAAGACTTTCTTGCGTGCTTCAGAGTGGCAAAGAGCACGGTTCGGGAAATTTTAACTTAAGGGAGCACTGAGATTATGAAAGAGCTATCGGATATCGGGCTTATTGGGTTGGCTGTGATGGGCGAGAACCTTATTCTGAATATGGCAAGTAAGGGGTACACAGTCACCGCGTACAACCGAACGACTGCCAAAGTGGACGCGTTTGTGGGTGGTCGAGCCAAAGGTGAATCTATCCGTGGCGCCTATTCGGTAGAAGAGCTGGTCCAGTCTTTGGCCTTGCCTCGAAAAATCATGATCATGGTCAAGTCCGGCGCACCGGTTGATGCTGCGATTGACCAGTTGCTACCTTTGTTGGATAAGGGAGACATCATCATTGACGGCGGCAATACGCATTTTCCTGACACGATTCGCCGTGAAAAATACTGCGCGGAAAAAGGCATTCATTTTGTGGGTGCTGGTGTGTCAGGCGGTGAAGAGGGTGCTTTGAAAGG
>JAWSVD010000052.1:0-21084 GCA_033852095.1 Granulosicoccaceae bacterium
GTCGCCGGTGTTGAGCACGCCGCGCGGCTCAATCAATAACATCTGCACCTCATTTTCAGCGTAGGGCTTGTGCTCTACACCTTTGGGCACGACGAACATCTCGCCGCTGTTCAGCGTGACCTGCCCGTCCCTGAAATCGATTCGCAACGTGCCGTTAAGCACAATGAAAGTCTCGTCGGTGTGCTCGTGATCGTGCCACTCAAATTCGCCTTTGATTTTGACGATTTTGATCTGATAGTCGTTCATCTCAGCGATGACTTTGGGCAGCCAGTGCTCGCTGAACAGGCTCAATTTTTGTTCGAAATTTATCGCTTGATAATTCACATTTCATCCTCACGTCGTATTGAATAGACAGAGCTGGGTACGATGATTGCCAAGGCCACCGCCTCGCTGATTAGCTTACCCCTGCTTGCTCATCGTAGGTTTCCCGCATCCCCCAACCACTTAAGAAGGAAAGTTTAGCCGCAGCCGTGCTGCGTGCCTATCACGATATTGCGGCTCAAATCGCAGTGTGCCGCGGACTGTGCCCTGCTCTAAACGCCTCTGCTCTTGTCGTGACAGCTTCACCTTATGTGATTATCCATTGAAGCCGAAATACCCGTGAATTGCCGTACACTGGGCCTTTATCACACGCCTTTGTTCTAACTTTGTCGCAGCCAGTCGGATTCAGCAGGCGCCGTGCGTCTAAGTTGTTTGGGAGAATTTTTATGCTCTATTCGTTTTTGATCTATGAAGTGCCTGAGGTCTTTGAATCCTACAGCGACGAGGAAAAAGAGCAGGTGATGCAGAAGCACCGCGATCTGCAGGCCATTGCCGAATCCAAAAGCACGCTCTGTGTGGCACAGCTGATGCCCACCAGCACTGCTGTCACCGTGCGCGCGGATCATAAATCCAAACCCATCACCCTCGACGGCCCCTTTGCCGAGACCAAGGAGCTGTTCATGGGCATCTATGCCTTCGACTGCGGCTCGCTCGACGAGGCTATCGCGTATGCCGAAGAAATTTCCGATCCCTGCCACACGATTGAGGTGCGCCCTGTGAAATGGGCTGGCGGTGCGCTCGCCAGCTGATCACACATGGATCCCTCACGCTGGTTTGAAGCGCACTTTCACCACGTACGGCCCCGCGTTATCGCCGCATTGAGCCGCCGCTTCGGGGATTTGGACATCGCCGAGGAAGCCTTCGCCACCGCCTGCATGAAAGCTGTCGCATCCTGGCCCGATCAGGGCCGCCCCGACGAGCCGGTGGCCTGGCTGATCCGCGCGGGCAGCAACGCGGTGCTCGATGCAAAGCGCCGCGAAGCGACTGCGGGAAAATACCGAGATTCAGTGATTACCGACATCGACGAAGGGCGGCAGATCGACACAGACAAACTGAACATCGACAGCGACGAGCTGCGCGATGACGTGCTGCGCTTGTTGTTTGTCTGTTGCCACCGAGATCTCAGTGTGGAGAATCAACTCGCGCTGGCGCTCAAGGTTGTCGCCGGCATGCGCGTTGCAGAAATTGCAGCTGCGTTCCTAGTGAAAGAGAAAGCCATGGAACGGCGCATCACGCGGGCAAAAAAAGTAGTACGAGACGCAGCCGTTCCCTTTGAAACACCCAGTCCCGCGGAGCGCCTGCAGCGGCTAAAATCCGTCTCCTTGATGTTGTATTTGCTGTTCAACGAGGGTTGGTATGCCAGTGCTGGCGAAACCGCGCTCAAGCAGCCACTGTGCGAGGAGGCGATTCGACTGGCGCGGGAGCTGCTGCACTTGTTCCCCGCAATCAGTGAACTGATGGGCTTGCTGGCCTTGATGTTGTTCCACTACGCCAAGCGCAAGGCGCGCCTCGATGACAAGCAACAGCTGCTCTCGCTCGACGAGCAAAACAGGCAACTGTGGGACCGCGCACAGATAGGCGAGGCCCAGAGTCTGATGCAAAAGGCGCAGCGACACCGCACGCCCAGCCCCTATCAAATCCAGGCAGCCATCGCGGCCGTGCACGCCAGTGCTGCACACAGCCGCGACACAGATTGGGCGGAGATAAGACGGCTCTACGATGCGCTGCTGGGCTTCGAGCCCAGCCCAGTGATCGCACTGAACCGAGCCGTGGCCACATCGCGCATCGATGGCCCGGCCGCTGCTCTGCTGGAACTGGACACACTCGCCGCGCGGCTCGTCGACTACCGCTGGTTCCACAGCCTCACGGCGGGTTTGCTGAGCGAGCTGTCGAGGCCAGAAGAAGCTATCGCCGCTTTTGATCGTGCATTGGCACTGGGCCCCACCGAGCCCGAGCGGCAGCACATGCTGGGAAAAATTGAAGAGCTGAAAAAAATGCGCTGAGCCTGTCGGATTCCAGCGAGCCCATCCGTCCTTGTGTTGATTGCATCAAATTGACAACAAGGAACACACACATGAGCACATCAATGACCACGCCGGGCGTCGCCGGTTGGATCCAGTTCAACGGCCCCGAGCCTGCAGCAGCTCAAGCATTTTACGCCAAAGTGATGGGCTGGGAGATCGCAGAACTGCCTATGCAGGATGGATCCTCGCATCCAGCAATCATGGTAGGCGATGCCCCCATCGGCGGCTTTTCAGCGGAAACAGCAAGCGCTGCGAGCTGGGATATTTACATCACCGTGCCCGATGTGGACAAGAGCTTTGCCACGGCAATTGAGCTCGGGGCAACGGCTGTCGTACCGCCGATGGACATGCCGGGTATCGGGCGCACAGCAAAAATCATCGACCCGCAAGGCGCGGCGATTCGCTTGATCACCTACGAGAGCATGCAGGCCTAGATCGCGCAATCAGCTTCCCGCCCACGGCCAAACAAAGGCCGTGGGCGCGGCACAGAGTCCTGACGAACAATCCCAGAGCCCAACACCATGGAAAAACAAAACAACTCAGCTCACAGCTGGTCAACCACCCTGCCCGTCGACAGACCCTGGACGGTGATAACCGCCTCACTGCTGCTGGTCGCCTGCATCGGCTACTTCATGCAGTTCGTCAAGCCTTCGGTAAATTTCAAAGACATGTTGGGCGAATCCTACCCGGGGCTGGTGGACTACGATTTTCTGCAATCCGAATACATCCCAGACGACAATCTGCTGGTGCTGATCGAGGCCAAGGACGGCGACGCTTTCAACACTGAGCTACTGAGCGGCGTTTACCATTTGACCGAGGCACTGTGGGAGACCCCCTTCTCCGCTCGCATCGATTCGGTCACCAACTTCCAGTACACCGAAGCCATCGGGGATGATTTGGCGGTAGGCGCATTGGTGCCAGACCCCAGCGCACTGGACCCGGAGCGCATCAAGAAAGTCAGGCAAATCGCGCTGAACGACCCAATCGCCCTGCACGGTGTGGTCAACCCAGAGGGCAACGTGCTGGCCCTGAATGTCACTTTTAATTTCCCGCTGCTCGAACCCGACGAAAAGCTCATCGCTTTCGCTTTTGTCGATCAGCTCGCCACAGATTTCCGTGAGAGATACACACAGTCAAATGTATACGTCGGCGGTCTGACGGCCTTGGATGCGACCGTCATGAACCTCTCCATGAAGGAGACAGGATTGTTTCTGGGATTGGTCATTGTGATTTCGGTGGTATTGCTGATGCTGCTGTTGCGCGTCGTGCTGCCGGTGCTGGCCATTGTTCCCATGCTGTTGTTCAGTGTGATTTCAGGCATGGCACTGGCGGGCATGATGGGCTGGAAGCTCACCCCTTTCACCACCACGGTGCCGATGATTATTCTGATCATCGGCATCGCAGATGCCGTGCACTTGATCACTGTCTACATGCAGCAATTAAGACGCGGTAATGCAAAAAAAGAAGCGCTCAAACACGCCATCGCGATCAACCGCAAGGCGATCTTCATCACCAGCATCACCACAGCAATAGGCTTTCTGTCGCTGAACCTCAGTGGCTCCACTTCCATAGCCGCCCTTGGCAATGAGGCCGCCTTCGGGGTGATGATGGCCTGCCTGCTGTCCTTGACGTTCTTGCCTGCCATGCTGTCTTTACTGCCGACCAAGCAGCAGCCGGCTGAGCACAAATCTAGCGACTTTTATCAGCGTTTTAGCCAATCGCTCTTCGACAATCGCAAAGCAGTTTTAGCCATCACAGCGCTTATCTTTATCGTCTTGTCAGTGAATATCACCCGTAATACCTTCGACGATAGAATCCCCACCTATTTTGCCAAATCACTGGCTTGGCGACAGGCCAATGATTTCAGTGAAGCGCAATTTGGCAGCGCCTATAACTTCACCTACTCGCTAAAAAGCCCGCATGCAGGTGGCGTGGCAGATCCGGACTATTTGGCCGATGTGGAAAAATTCACTCAGTACCTGCGCAGCTTGCCTCAGGTGGCCTACGTGAAATCCATCGCCGATACCTTCAAACGCCTCAACAAAAGCATGCACAGTGATGACCCAGCCCACTACCGGCTGCCGGAGGACGGCGATCTAGCGGCCCAATACCTGCTGCTCTATGAGATGTCCCTGCCTTTTGGACTGGGGCTGGATAACCAGATCAACCACGACAAGACGGCGTCGAAAATGCTGGCGTCGTTCCGCTCCATGTCAGTGACAGAGGTACTGACCCTGGAAGCCGATATTGATAACTGGTTGATGACAAACTTACCGTCAACAGAGTACGTGGGTTCAGGTGTTCAGATCATGTTTGCGCATCTCATGGAACGCGACACCAAGGGCCTGACGCTGGGCGCGATCTACAGCCTGTTGATCATTTCCTTGTTGCTGATCTTTATGTTGCGCAGCGTGAAAATTGGTCTTCTGAGCGTGCTGCCCAACCTGGTTCCCATCGCCATGGCTTTTGGTGTCTGGGGGCTTTTGGTGGGTCAGGTGGGTTTTGGCCTGGCGATGGTGTCGGGCATGTCCATCGGTATCATCGTCGATGACACGGTGCATTTTCTCAGCAAGTACCTGCAGGCTCGCGAGGGCGAGGGACTGAACGCACAAGATGCCGTGAGCCATGCTTTTGAGACTGTGGGGCCTTCAATCGTTTTCACCACACTTGTCTTAGTGGCTGGCTTTATGAGCATGGTGATGGTCTCGGAATTTCGGGTCAATACCGACATGGGCAAGATGACCTCGATCATCATGCTGCTGGCGTTGGTCTTCGACCTGCTGGTACTGCCGGTGCTGTTGATGATCTTTGATCGCGATCCCGTCCTGTCAGCACAAGAGCAGCCTGCACAACTCAACAGCGGATAAGCTGACATCGGCCGCCACCTCCCTGCTGCACAGGGAGGCAGCGGCCTTTTCACACGACGGCGATCTTTTCACTGCACCTGTTTCGATCAGCCCGAAGATTCCGAGCAAAGCTGTGTCTGCGGGTAGAAGGCCTGCCAGGCAAACCAGAAGACAATCACCGAGGGCAACACCTTGCCCTCGCCATCAACCACCAGCGGTCGCTGGCTGCGCGCATCGTAACTCACCTTCAACGTGACGCCGCCCAGCTGCTGCGTCACAGGCTGTTCACCCAATGCGTCCAACTGCCAGGCCTTTGCCTGCCCATCGATCACCACCCCCAGCACCCGCTGCATCTTCGGCAGATCATCGCGGTGTTCAGGCACCGCAAACATGGGCTTGCCGCCCGCCTCATAACCACCATAGGGGTTGAGGCTGTAGTCCCGCTGCTGACCCGTCTGCCGTGACAGCACTTCGCCCTCCGGGTGCTGATCGCGCCAAGCCGCCCAGCTGATGTGCTCCACTGGCAGCCAGCGCATGGTGGTACGGTTGGCTTTGCCGCTGACCGCGCGCATGGCCAGCTGCGACCAGAGTGATTCGGTCTGCCGGTCATACATCAACACATCCGACTGGTAGAGCAGCCCGGAGACACCGAAGTCCAAGACGCCAAACTCCGTGTTGCGGTCGAAGACCATGCCGGTGCCGCAGAGCGGGCAGAAGGTGACGACGATCGGCTGGCCCGCCAGGGTATCGTTGACGATCTCGTGCCACACCAGAATGCGCAGCGGGTAGGCGCGGTGTTGATCGCCCACGCTGATGGCAAGTACCAGGTCATCGTCTTGCAGCCAGTCAGCGTCTATGACGGATTCGAAAACTGGCTTATCGATGGCGGGGATGCCGTCCCGCGGCGGGCCACCGGAGAACACCTGCGTTGCGTCGATTGACGCGCCGTCCAGCTCAAAGCCGTTCTTGCTGACAGCGGCAACAGGAGAGACGAAGCCAAAGGCCAGCAGGCCAATAAAAAAGGCAGCCGCTAACAGAAAAACATACTGGAAGGCATCGGAACGCATGGGCAGATCTCCTGGTTCAGTGTCAGGCTTGTGCTTGTCAATCGGCACCCGACCGCATCAGTTTTGGGGTCTGGATTGCCTCGATCAATTCAATGCGCAGCTCCGCATATAGTGCTAATTGGCCTTAGCAGCTGCTGCTGTGAACTTGGCCAGCGCGGCCGCTATTTTGTTCAGGGGTTTGTCGCAGCCTTCCACCTGATGCCGCGCTTTTAAATACAGCGGGTCGTTGTAGGCAATCCATGTCTTGCCTGCCTCGTCGGCGTAGATCAGCGCCTTTTGCGGCAGATCCAGCGCGATGAGCTGCTGGCACTTCATCAACGGGCTACCGGCTTTTGGGTTGCCGAAAATCAGCAGCTCCGTGTCACGTAACGTCACTCCAACCCCTGCGGCGGCGGTGCTGTGCGGGACGCGTGCCATGATTTTCATGCCTTTGGCCAAGAGCACTTTTTCAAGCTTATCCGCCGTTGCAAGCACGCCGTGCGCGCTCTCTACTTGTACAACACCTTCACTGGCGTGCGCGGAGACCGCAGCACAGAGCAAAATCCCAAGCCATAATTTCTTCATACCATCTTCCTTAATGTCGAAAAAAAGGTCAAACAAAGACATCCCCCCATACTAAAAACATGCGCCCTCAAATGCTATGCGTAGAAACCGATACAAGGGCCAGATAACCCCTTCGAGCCACACTAGCAAGGTCGGGCACAATCCCCCCCATCCCCATCCCAACGCCCACACCCATTGACTGATCTGCGCGATCTACTCACATTCATGCATAAAAACGGGAAATCCAAGCGCGATGCTTATACTCGGGAGAGCTCAATTGCCCTGAGTAACGCGCTGCGCACAGCGGCTGGCAATAACGCAGCGAAACCACCTTCCGCCTCAAGCACCGCAAGCCCGGCCTGAGTGGTGCCGCCTTTTGCTGCTGACAGCCTGTTTGAGCCGCTTGGCACTGCGCCCGTCCTGAACAAGCATGCTCGACGCCCCCCAACAGGGTTTGCACAGCACCCTGGCGCGCCAGTGATGGCGCGATACCCGCCGCCACTGCAGCAGCCTCCAGGTACTGGGCAAAGACATAACCCGGCCCTCTGCCCATCACCGCGGGACAGGGGTCCATCAGAGCCTCATCATCGAGCCAAGCGAACTGACCGGTCGCCTCAAAGAGTGATTGCACCAGTTCGCGCTGCACCGCTGTGATATCAGCGGACGCATAGCCAACCGTCATGCCCTGAGCGACAAGCGCAGGCAGGTTGGGCATCACCCGTGCAACACACTAGCATTGCAGTGCTTTCGATACCGCCTGCAGCGGCATGCCCGCGAGAATAGACACAACTACCCCAGCACCCAACACAGCGGCAAGGCCGGGTGCCTTGGCAAGCTCGCCCAGTTGCTGCGGTTTGATGGCCAACAAGCTGACATCCGGGCGGTAGCCGTCCAGCTGATCCACACTGCCAACGACTCGCACCGTGTGCTCATCCCCTAACAGAGCGCGCACGGTCTACGCTCGGATCGACAGCCACCAGCGTGGCTGCGGGGTATTTATTTGCTATGCCCATCAGGATTGCGGCGCCCATGTTGCCGCAGCCGATGCACAAGACCTTCGGCTGATCATTCATGCGGGTTGCCCTGCGTTGTCTGCTGCGTCAAATTTCGTGATCACCGTGGCGCCGACGGCTTGAAACTGATCCATCGCCATCAGGGCCGCAGGCGCTTGATCGAGACTGATCTGCTCTCCGACCAAGCGTGAGGGGTCCAGTTTGCCTGTCTGCACCATGTCCAGCATGGCGTCATAGCGGTGCGCCTGCATGCCGTGGCTGCCGAGGATCTCCAGCTCGTGGGATATTACCTTGGCCATAGGAATCGCTGGATTGCTGTGTTCACCCAGCATCAGCCCGACCTGAATGTGCTTGCCGCGCTGACGCAAGTTCATGACCGAATTTGTGCATGTCGTGGGGTGCCCGAGCGCATCCATCGACACGTGCGCCCCGCCCTTGGATATCTGCAGCACCGCCTCCACCACATTGGCCACTTCACTTGCATTAACCGTGGCCACAGCACCCAACGCCTTTGCCAGCGCCAGCTTCTCATCGGATATATCAATGGCAATGACGTTGGCGCCCGTGGCATTGGCGATCATCACGGCCGACAAGCCCACGCCCCCGCAGCCGTGCACCGCCACCCACTGCCCTGCAGAGGCACGCCCTTGGTCAACCACAGCGCGAAAAGCTGTGGCAAAGCGGCAGCCCAAGCTGGCGGCCGTGGCAAAGCCCATGCTCTCGGGCAAGGCGACGACATTGAGGTCCGCCTGATGAATAGCCACGTATTCAGCGAAGGACCCCCAGTGGCTAAAGCCTGGCTGGAACTGACTGTGACAAACCTGCTGGTGACCGGCGTGGCACTCGGGGCAGGAACCGCAACCACCGACAAAGGGCACCGTCACGCGCTCGCCGGTGGTCCAGCGGCGTACGTCCTTACCGACCGCCACGACCACTCCAGCAAGCTCATGACCCGGCACATGCGGCAGTTCGATGTCGGCGTCGTGCCCCATCCATCCGTGCCAGTCGCTGCGGCAGACACCCGTCGCCTCGACTTTGATCACCACGCCGTGCGGTGCTGGGCTGGGGTCATCCACTGTCACGACTTTTGGCGCTGCATTAAACGATTCAAACAATACGGCTCTCATGGCATTCTCCTGTTGAACAGCCTGATTCAGTGGCGACTATTCTACGCAGTCACTTAGGAATAAAATCGCCATTTACCCTTAAAACCTGGTCACCCAAGGTGTATCCTGCTAACTCTCGGGAACCGAATAGATCATTCTCTTCAATGAAACCTCTAGACAAAACCAATCTTCAAATGCATGACCTGATGCAAACAGACGGCCGCATATCCAACGCAAAACTGGCTGAACAATTGTCCCTGAGTGACCCCCCTGCTGGCGACGACTAAAACAACTGGAAAAATCCGGCATCATCGAAGGCTATCAGGCTAAGCTGAATCGGCGAAAACTGGGCTTGGGCATCATGGCCTTTGTGCAGCTCAGCTGCTCCGAGCACAGCTAGGAAGCTACTGAAGAATTTCAGCGCATCATTGAAGACAGCCCCTATATCCTGTCCTGCCACAAAACCACAAGCGACGATGATTTTCTATTGATCACTGTTGCCCGCGATCTGGACGATTACAGCGACTTCCTCGACACGGTGCTGCGCAAACTGCCCGGCGTGACCAGTATCCGCTCCTACCTGTCGCTGCGGGAGATGAAAGAATCGACTCGATTACCTATCGATAACCTGCTGCGTTTGCCGCTATAGCTTGCGCGGATTCTGCTTGCTCGGTTGGCATGAGTTCGAGAAATCGGAGAATTTCTGCACTGCCTACAAGCACTGGCAATTTGCTGGGAATCTGGAATAATTGACGACAACACAGTGCGCCTTCGAAGACCTTTTAGGGCACCTAAGGCTCAGCCAATAAAATAGCGGGCTTTCGGTACGGGCCTGTATCACAACACCATCTTTCAGAAAACACCGGACCTTTAAATGAAGCAATGCCCACACCCTAACAGCGCAAGCCGTGCCCCTTGGGTCGGCATCGACTGGGGAACCAGCAACATACGTGCGTATCGCATGGCCGCTGACAACAGCCTGATCGACAGCTGCTCGAAAAAAATCCATATCAGCGACTGCGCGCAAGCTGGTTTTGAATCGATATTGAATGAGCTGCTCGCGCCTTGGCAGCTGCCGGCACACACGCCCACGCTTATGTGCGGCATGGCCGGCAGCAAAATGGGTTGGGTAGAGGCGCCTTACGTCAACTGCCCCGCCACAGTAGACGCGCTGCTGCAACAATCCGTTGCCGTGCCCCATCACCCGCACATCAGCATCATCCCCGGCCTGTCTTATGTGGATGAGGATGGCGGCTTCGATGTGATGCGTGGCGAGGAAGTGCAGTTGCTGGGATTGTTTGATTCAAAGCATTTTTCCAGCGGCACCATCTGCGCTCCCGGCACCCACACAAAATGGGTCTACGCCAAAGACAAAATCATAGAGCGCTTCCGTACCACCATGACAGGCGAGTTATTCTCAGTACTGAGCGAACACAGCATATTGCGACAATCGCTTGATGCCGAAACAGAATCAGCGGAGGCCGGCGCTGGTTTTGAACGGGGCTTAGAAACAGTGTCCAGCAGCGACCACCTGCTCGCCGACCTGTTCAAGGTGCGCACGGATGCGTTGTTCGGTGTCGCACCGGAGCAAAGCGGCGCCGACTATCTATCTGGCTTGCTGATCGGTCATGACGTCAAGCAGTCCGTCAGTCAGCAACAGGCCGGCAATGCGGTTATCCCCATCATCGGCCCGCCGGCCATGTCTGCTCGTTACCAGCGCGCCTTGCGGCACTTTGGTTTCCAGAGCGAGATACTGGACGCCAATCACATCACGCTCGCCGGGCTCATTTCAGCGCGCGAACAACAAGTCGCAGGAGTAAAAGATCAGTGAGTGCAAAATCCGATATCAGCAAACGCATGCTGAGCAGCGCACTAGAACGCTGCCCAAGCATCGCCATACTTCGCGGGCTGACACCCGACAAGGCCGTGGAAGTCGGCCACTGCTTGATCGACGCGGGTATCAAGGTACTCGAAGTGCCGCTCAACTCACCCGATGCCTGCCGCAGCATCGAGCGCATGGCAGCAGCCTTTGGCGACAGCGCCCTGATAGGCGCCGGCACGGTGCTGAGCCCACAGCAGGTGCAGCAGGTGCATGACGCGGGCGGCAAGATCATCATCAGCCCCAATACCAACACCGAGGTGATAAGCCACAGCAAATCACTGGGATTGATATCGCTGCCGGGCAGCCAGACTGTATCCGAGGTCTTTCAAGCCTTGGACGCTGGCGCTGACGGCATCAAGGCATTTCCCGCCAACGCCATCCCGCCCGATGTGATACACGCCTGGTTTGCGGTGCTGCCCGCGGATACACTGTTGATCCCCGTGGGCGGTATCAACGCCGGCAACCTCGAGCAGTTCTGGGCCGCCGGTGCGCGCGGTTTTGGCATTGGATCGTGGTTATACACGCCCGCGTACAGCTTGCAGCAGATACGCGAGAACGCTGAAAACCTGATCAATGCAAGCAAGTGCCTGACCTCCGTCTAAGCCCGACACTGAGCGGCCAAATGCCGCAAACAATCTACAGCCACAAGTGCAGCACGGGAAACAGCACACGGGACCAACAATTTTAGCGGGCGATGTTCAACACTTCGTCCGCTGTCAGGGGCCGGTTGTATATACGCATATCATCGAGGTAGGCACCGTTCAAAAAGAACTGCGTGCCGTGTGCCATTGCACCAAAATACAAGGGCCCACTGGTCTTCATCTGCGACCAGTCCATGGTGTTGATTGAATCGTCGGCACTGGTGAGCGTAACATCCGCCTCCGCCCCGTCAAAGAAGATCTGCACGTGCTCGCCACTGGGCAACAGATCAACAATGTCCACGTTATAGGCAAAGTGATACCACTGGCCATCCTGCACAAAACCCGCGTCACTGATCACCTTGCCACCTGCAGAGCCGTTGCCCGCCTCCAGGATGACTCTGTTGTCGAGTTGCTGATAGCTGTTCACGCCGATCTTGAAGCCGCTGACGGTTTCGGTGGGCGTGGTATTAGCCAATATGGTGTTGATATCCGCCTGCAAGAGCGGCAGGTATATCCAGGTCGTGACGGAGAATTGATCCCCCAGTTCGAAGGCTGCATCGGACAAGCGCAAAAAGGACGCACCGTCAAAATACGCCGAGTGGCTGCCGGAGACATGCTCGGCATCAGAAAAGCTGACACCGCTGTTAAAATCGATGTGATTGCCCTCGCCCGACAAATCAGTGAGTGCGTTATCAAACTCGTACCAAGCAATCAATGACGCTGTATCGAGCGTGCTGAAGCCGAAGCCAAATCCCTCACCCAGGGATTCCCCCGTCTGCGACTGCACATCGCTGCTCACCGTGATGTAATAATCACTGCCCGCTAGCCAGCTGCCACTGCTGGGGCTAATCTCGATGCTCAGGCCGCTGTTCACCAGGCTAATAGACACCGCTTGCAGCACGCCGCCCACCGTTACTGATACGGTGTTGAGATCAACTGTGGACGGCGCCAGTGCCGCATTAAAGGGGATGCGCACGGGACTCGCCGGATTCACCTCCACGGCGTTGATGGGCGGCACGAGATCGGAGACGACCACGTCGAAGATACCCGCCACAGGGGTCGCGCTGCCCAAGGGCATTAGCTCCCCCTCGACACCATCCGTGACCGCAGCCACCCACACGTAATAAGTGGTGCCGTTACTCAATCCCAGCACGGCCGCCGAAGTGCCACTGATGGAACCGACCGAATCGTTCAACAAGGTAGCTGTGGCCACAGAAAAGGCCGACTCTTCACTGTAATAGACCTTGTATTTGTCTGCCCCATTCACCGCTGACCACTGCAACCTCAGCTGGCCATCACCGCCGTAGACTGTGCCAACTGCGTTTGATTCATCAGCTGTGTCGGTGATGATGAGGCGATCGCAAGCAGACGTCAGCCCCAATAGGGCAAACACGAGAACAAACTGTCCACACTTGCGTAAAAGACGATGAGAGAGCATGGGAGTCATCCTTGACTTCAGGTTTGCCGGCTTATTTAAGTGCGTTTAACGCAAGTTTCAAGCCGAATCGCCCCCATTTTGGTCTTATCATTTGCTGCCAACAATGGCGTACAGCGGCCATGAATATCCAAATTTAGGATTTTCATGTCAAATTGAATAGAGACCAATTTGCATAACACCCACTAATTTGGCCTGCCCATATCACAATAGCGCTCCCCCAATTAGCACCTAGTCCGGTATGGCGCATGCAACCGACCACCCCCACCTAAGGATGAAATTCATCGCTCTTTAAAATACACTGTATGCGCACTAAAAAAGGCATTACACCTTCACATAAGCAACAAATACCTTCCTACGATATCAGTCACGGCCTAGCCGAAGCAGCTGTTGATGCAGGGTGAAAAACAAACGGTGAAATCGAATGAAATCATTTGTCTTAGAATCTTATGGCGGCGCCGAGTGCACTCATTTCGCAGAACGCGAGCTAGAGAATTTGGGCGCTCTGGATCTTAAGATCAAAGTAGTGGCAGCAGGCTTAAACCCCGTGGACAGCAAAGCCCGCGAAGGCAAGCTAAAGCTCATTTACAGCCCTAAACTGCCGGCAATCATGGGCAACGAATTATCCGGAGAAGTGATTGCCATTGGCCCAGAGGTAACAAAATTCAAGTGCGGTGACAAAATCATCGCACGCACTGAAAAAGGCCGCTGGGGCGCATTCGCTGAATATGCATGCGCTGATGAAAGTGTCGCGGCCCTAGCACCCAAAACCATTGCCCTCGAAGAAGCCGCAGCCCTGCCCCTCGCAGGCCTAACCGCCTTGCAGGCACTGCGTGACGAGTTCGGAGCAAGCACTGGAAAGCACATACTGATCACCGGCGGGGCCGGTGGAGTCGGCACGCTCGCCATCCAAATTGCCAAGCTTCTCGGTGCTGAAGTCACCACCACCGCATCCCCGCGTGGCGAAGATCTCGTGCGCCAAATGGGCGCAGACCATGTCATTGACTACACCAACACCGAGCTAAGAGACTTGAGCACACGATTCGACGGTGTGTTTGATCTTGTGGGTGGCGATTCTTTAGAGAGCTGCTTTGAAATCACCAAGCCTGGCGGTACTGTGATCTCTGTAGCGGGGCTACCAGAGCCGACAACCGCCAGCAAAGATCTGCAAGCAGGCCTGAAATTGAAGCTGATTTTCTGGGCAATCAGTTTCAAGCTGCGCCGACTCGCGGCAAAGGCCAACGTGAACTACCGATTTCTCTTGATGCACGCAAGCGGTGAGCAGCTCAAAGAGCTGGTTGAATTTGTCGACGCCGGAAAACTAAGACCTGTTATCGACAAAAAATTCGCCTTTGAAAACATGGTCGATGCGATGGCCTATCTTGAAGCCGGCCGCGCAAAAGGAAAAGTCATCGTCGAAATGAAAACGGGCGATTAGATCTCGGCGGTGCTAAGGATAAGCCGCCCAAGGAAGGGCGCCCTTGCCTTATTAGTCCGATCTTTCAAACAGGCAGCTAAATTCCAGCACTAGAAATTCGTATCAAGATTGTATCTCTCAAGTATACGATCCAGCGCACCGCTCTGCCGCAGCAGCTCCGTGCCTGTAACCAACTGGCGAGCCAGCTGCTTCGCAGAAGGGAACGATGCGGAAAAAGCCGCGTACACTGGATTCGCAGGCCACGGTGTGCTCACTTCCACAACATTGCCGCTTGCACCGAGTTTTTTGATGACATACTGCGCAACAGTCCTGTCCGAGAGCACCGCGTCGAGCCTGCCGCTGAGCAGTTTTCTAAAGTTTCGCTCTACCGACAGCTGCCCTGTGATGTACGCACAGCGATCCGCATACTCACGTTCAAAACTCGCTATGTCCGGGCTCAGCTGATCGTAGGCGTAATCCTGCACGAGCCCAATGTCCGACAATTCCAACAAGGAGTCCGGCCCGTCGTAGCGCCATTCATTCCCCTTCAGAACATAAAAGGAGTACTTGCTGGCGCCCAGAGCTTTGACCGGGAAAACATAGTCTTCGCTGTCTATTTTGTACATGCCTGTCAGCACATTGTATCGACCAACCCGGACTTCATTGAGCAATCGAGAGTAAGCCATCTGCTGTGACTCAATACGAAATCCATCCGCGCCAAACACAGCCTTGAGGATATCGCTTATATAGCCCTCTTTTCCTCCCTCGAACTCAGGGTCACAGCTGTAGGGACACCAATCGTCGCGCGCAATTTTTAGCACCCGATCTTCCCCGAGCACAAGCCCGACGCTGGAGAATAGAATCACAAAAAAGGCAACCAGGTATTTTATGCTGTATGACTCCCATCAGCTCAATCTTAAGTATCATCAGATATTCACATGCCTAGCGCCTGCCTGAGAAAAACTTGTGAAATATCCGTCGCGGTGTGAGGTTGACGCCACTGCATCAGTGCGATATTAGCTCACACTGCCTGAAGTCAACTTGAAACGTGTTTGATACGACGCGGCTCCGATGTATTGGCTTAGTATGTACAGACAACGGGCGCTTAGCCAAGGTGTTTCGGCAAAGCTATCCGAAACGTACTGCCCTCGGGCGAGCTGTCGAAGCTAATTTCACCGCCCATCCGATCGACATGCCGCTTGACTATGGACATGCCCAGTCCACTGCCCTCGGCGGCGCTGGTGTGAAATCGCTTGAATTTCTGGAATACCTCTCCTTGATGCTCCAGAGGGATGCCCAGCCCATTGTCTGCGACGGAAATCTCTATTCTGTCGTTTTCTTCTACGATGGAAACCTCAACAAAGCGGTTTTCCTTTTGTAAATCGCAATATTTGATGCTGTTGAAAATAAGATTTTCACACACACGCGACAAGCGCGTCTTCTGCGCCAGCATCGGCTCACTTAAAGCGATATTTGTTCGAAACTCAACGCTGTTTTGTTTGCACAGATACGAGAAATCATCGTTGATTGCCTTCAGCATAGACTCGACATCCACTTTTTCACGGTCATTATCGACGGTGTCTGCCTGCGCCAACGCAAGTAAGTCCACAATCAGTGTTTCCAATTTCAACATCTGCTTGGCAATCAGGCCGGCATTCTTCTTGGCTTCTTCCAGATCACCCGATTCAATATCTAACTCAATAAGACTTGCCAACCCACGGGATGAGCTTAGGGGGGCCTTCAGGTCATGCGATGAGCGATAGGCGAATTGATCCAGCTCTTCATTTTTTATGCTCAATTCAGCGTTGCTGCGAAGCAGTGATTCCTCCAGCAGTTTGTACTTCGAAATTTGCGATCGGAACGAAGCAATCACTGTGGCAATGCCTAGGAACACCAGCACCGCGGCAAGCGTAAAATATCGATAAGCACCAATAAATTCATTGCGCACGGCAATGATATTTGTGTCGATCGGGTACGTGATTTCCAACAGACCACGGACATCCCCTGCTTTCCAGTCAGTTTTTGGGCTCTCTGGGTGCGTGTTGTGGCAGTTGACACAGGCGCCGCGCATTGTATCTGCGCGTGCATAACGAATAGACATCCGCCCTTCAACCGACTCAACCTTTGTGTACTGGGATTCGGGGTTTGCCAACAGATATTCCCACGCATTCTGACGAAATCCATCATGCAACCCCCCCTCCTGTACCCGCCAAGGGAATGGGTAGGGACTGTACAGATAAGAGCGGGTGCCGCTGCCACTTCCACCAATCATTTTCCCAAGCTCAATGCTCATCGTCGCGGGCAATGGAATTGCGCGAGGGTTATCTTTGTGCAGGTGAGTGATTTCGAATTCCGAGTGAATCACCTTCTCGACCACGTCCTGCGTATACAGCGTGCGAAATGCTGAAATAGTTTCACTCAGCGTTTTGGAATTTTCTCTAGCAGAAAACACAACAATTTTTTCAATCGCCTGAACGCCGCCAAGATAGACAAGCCCAAGTGAAATCGTAAGTAAAATTGCAACGCTCCAATGAGCGTTCTTCTGAAACCAATGCGCCATAAATCTAAACCCGAACAATCGCTGACTTTCATTTAAAATTGTGCTTTGCGCAAACATAATACAATGCTGGACCTAGCCTGTTTGGACTAATACCGACATCGACCACGCCCTGTCAACCCTTGATATTTTTTCGGTTTCTTGTTGACGGATGGGGATTTATCAGAGGAAGACGAATGACACACAAACAATCCAAAACACGCTTGTATTATAGTAGGTATGCATACAAACAACACGACATCCCAAAACGAAGTAGACTTTGCATGTCAAGATCTGAAGACCCCCCTAACAACTGACCCCGTGATTTCACTCCCTTGACACATTGTCAATTTTCGATAAAACGTGCAATTACATCCTACAGCGTCTCAACATCGACACAGATACTTGGCTATTGCTCGCGACGCCCTTCGAAGATACGGACGCTCGCTCCCCCCAGGATCGGGCCGGCCTAAATGCCAAACTCGCCCGCGCCTGCGAATGCACGCAATAGAGATGGATCTGCAACACACCAGAAAACCCTCCTTCGCAATATTTACAATGGATTGTCTTGATCGTTGGATTTTTCTGTTTTCAGTGGGTGTTTTCAGTGGGCGCCAACATTTAGTTTCAACGTCTAATTGGCTTGAATAGCAAACTGCACAGCGCAGAAAAGACCACAACTGGCCGTTACTCGTGTCAATAACCACCGACGCGACCACCAACTTAACTGGCAGACACAGTGCACTTTTGCTTCAATATGAGAATTATTTGACTAAAACAATGAGACACAAATTAGCGCGTCGCGCCAAGCAATAGGGGGATCATCTGCGCTGCGGCACACTGCCCCAGCAAAGGTTTGCGTGCGCTTGTGGCGTTTTAGGGTTTAACCCGTGCGGAGTTTTGGCACACCGACAGCAAAATGCCTAACTGATGTTGATAGCGCCGAGTATAAAACAGCAAAAGGCGAGTGTGAGATTCGCAATGCCCAGCCAGTGGTAGCGCCTCTCTAGGTAGGCGGGGTCTTTATCTGAGATGATCAAAGGCAGACCACTGGCCGGCTTTCGTATCTCATGCACCACCTGGCGCTCGGAGCGGCTCCTGCGGATATTCTCTTGGGCAACACGTCGAGCTTTGACTCTGACGGCCTGCCACTCATCTCCGTCGATGCGGCCGTCTCCGTCGCGATCAAAGCTCGCCACCAGATTCTTTTGATCCCGCTTCCACATTTTTAGCAAGCGAGATGTCTCGGCATCTAGATCGTAGTGATCATTGTCGCCACCCACAGAGCGAAGCTCGCCGAGCACATAGATCGCATCCCCCGGACACAAGAAGCTGATGTTGGCCGAGCGCCTACCTTGCCGCGGATAGGCTTTACTGCTGCTGATCACCGTGGCTTTATCAGGGTAGATGACACACGTGCCGCTCTTGTCTCTCACCACAAAGGGCTCTGAGCTCCTACCTGTGTCTACAACCTTGTCCCCTTCAGTGATGGTATAGCTCTGCCACAGAGCTGGCGGCCCCATCGAAATCCCCTGGCTCAATTTCCCAGGCAACAATTCACCGGCCCCCTGAAGCTCTACCAAGCCCTGAGAGGCGGTTGCGATACGAGAGGTGGGCGTGTCGGCGATGTAGTGATAAAGGCGCCAGAAATACTTCCAGAGGCCTGTGCTCAAGGCAGCCCCCAGCAGGTAGAGCGCCCCACTTGTGACGTCGTGGGCGCCACTTTCGCTGTGATAGTACAAATACCCAGCGCCACCCGCCACCGCCGCGGTCAGCGCCAAGGGCAACTCCGCGAGGTACATAGGCGCCAAATAGGCATCGAGGCTGACACCGCGACGCCTGCTGCCGCCCAGAAAATCAAGCAGATCAATCAAAGAGAGCGACCATGTCGACGTCTTCGCGCTTCTTCTCCTCTACCTTGAACTGCTTGCGGCGGATAAAACGAAACTTGTCCGCGACGATATTCGTCGGAAAGGCATCCACCGTGATGTTGTTCAGGTTGACCGAATCATTGTAGAACTCGCGCCGATCCGCAATCGCATTCTCAATCGAAGAAATTCGACCCTGAAGCTGCTGGAAAGACTCGCTCGCTTTCAGATCAGGGTAGTCCTCCGCTAGGGCGAACAAGCTGCCCAAACTCGCCGTCAAAGCGCCCTCCGCACTGCCAAGAGCCCCCAGGTTCGAACTCTCACGAGCACTCGCCACCTGCGATCTCGCCTGAATCACACGCTCGAGCGTTTCCTGCTCAAAAGCCATGTGCTGCTTGCAGGTCGCCACCAACTTGGGCAACTCTTCGTGCCGCTGCTGCAACAATACATCGATATTGCTCCAGGCGGTTTTGACGTTGTGCTTCAGCGCCACCAAACGGTTGTAAGCAGTGACCACATAGAACGCGAGACCGATAGCGATCGCCGCCAGTCCGTACAATACGATTTCCATCGAACATCCTTTAAGAAACAGCTTCAAGCTGGGGTTGAATTCTGTGGCCTAAATCGGCAGATACGGGGCTTTCTTGAACGCGTGCTAATGGCTTTGAGCAGCAAGAATGGGCACTTCGCAGCCCTGTGTAATTCCGCAGTATAATCAACCCGACTGCAGCCGCCACTCGAGCAGTGCCCAAGTGCTTAGACCGCCCTAGCCTGGCCCGCGCACAGCATGCCGGGGCATTGCCGGAACACAGTGATGTTACCGGTGATAATCAACGCACATGGTGAGCTGGGCGGTTTTGTCATCGCACCCATTCCCACCTGATAAATCAACATTTCAAAAGGAGCTAGCCAGCTTCTTTGACGGGCTTAGAGTCAATTCATCTCCAGCAATTTCGAAAACGAGAGCACTAGAAAATAAAAAACCATCAGCAGCGTAACCAGAGCTACCCAGCCCATCATTTTTGAACTTACCTTTTTGCTCACGAAGAATACCGTGGACCACACCGCAAACAACGCAACCGAGATATAGTCGCCCGAACCGTCCATTAATCGCCCAACAGAAAAAAACGTGGCGACAGGCAGGCAAATCATCATACCCGTGACACACGCGACATAGGGCAAAGGCCGCTGTTGTGTGCCAAGCACTGAAACGGAGAAGTTAAAATGCGTCGCAACAACCCTTATCGTGACGTACAGAGCAAGTAGATGAATAATAGCCGCCTGCAACTCAGACGGATTTGGGACGCCTCCCCCATAACCGGCCAACACATGGAAAGCAGCTACAGGCGCAACAACAAGCAGCGCATCAAACACCCCTATTCCACGTTTTATCAGCAGCACAGCCAAGACAGCAAAAACAACACTTGGAATAATCCAAAATGCCATCTCCGCATAAATCAGCCCAAAACCAAGGGCGCCGTGCAGTTCCAAGAGTAATTCACCGCTGACGCTGCCTTCCAATCTAGAGACGCAGAGGACAGTCACCAAGAGGGCGATCAGACCGGCGTACAGGTACCAGAGCTTCTCTTCAACTACATTCAAAGTGTTCAAAGAACACGCCTCCATTAACCCATGCACAGCCACAGATCATCGGCGTCATTTAAACGCACCTGAGAAGAAAACCCTTACAAAACGGCCTCGTTGATGCCTTTCAGTGGCGTGCGAGTGGGTGCGAGGTTTTTGTATATTTAGCGTACAACCAAGCGAATTCTGGCCTCGATCACCGGCCCTTCAGGCACAGGAGAGGATTCACATCCGAAATCAACATTTATCAGAAACTTAACTCATCGCCCGAACCTGACGCGGAAAACTCACAGGCCCGCGTGGAATAAACAATATACACGCGCTATTCACAGACACTCGGTTGACCCTTCCGGCCATCAGCTCTACTTTCGACGGAACTGTCCAGGAGGCATTGTCATGGCCACACCGCGCAAACAGCTGATCTCACTCGCCGACACCCCCGACTACCATATCGTCTCGCGCTGCGTACGGCGCGCGTGGCTCTGCGGCAAGGACCCTTACACTAAAAAGGACTACAGCTACCGCCGCAAGTGGTTCATCAAGCGGCTGAGACAACTCGCCACTGTCTTTTCAATTGAAATTTCGGCCTACGCCGTGATGTCCAATCACACACAGCCTGGCCGGCCGCCCTGCCCTACACATCAATCAAGAAAAAGCAAAATCGTGGACACGCGAAGAAGTGATTGCACAGTGGCATTCACTCTATCAGGGCAACCTTCTCTCCCAGCGGTTTAGCGTGGGTGAACACCTTTCCAAAGCAGAGCACGCTGTCTTAGACAAATCCGTGACGCTCTGGCGAGA
>JAWSVD010000434.1:0-2875 GCA_033852095.1 Granulosicoccaceae bacterium
AGGATCATCGTGCCCATACCAAGGCTCAAGACACACATAAGGTGCGCCGGGCTTGGACCAAATGCCAAGATCAGGCGCCCCACCAGTGTGCAGGCTGATGCGTTTGCCGCGGGTGGCGTGCACGATGTCCAGGCGCTGGCTTTTGATGCCTTGGAAAATCAGCGCGTCATCATTGAAGAGTGTGTCGCTGAGCTGCACTGTGCGGCTGTTGTCCAAGAACTTGGGCATGGGGCTGTCGCCGATCAGGCCGCCGTCCAGTACTTGGCAATCGAGGGTTTCGGCTTCGGAGAACTCCACGGACCAGCTGTCCAGGCCCTCGCCGTCTTCCAGCGGCAGGGCAAAGGCCGGGTGCGAGCCTAGGCTGAACAGCATTTGATCTGCTCCGTGGTTGAGCACTTCGTAGTCGATGCTGAGCTTTGGGCCGTTGAGGGTGAAAGTGACCCGCAGCTCGAAGTCGAAGGGGTAGTGCACGCGCGTGGCGTCGTCGGCGCGGGTGACGTAACACACGGTATCTTCGCTCTGGCTGAGGAGCTGCCAGTCTTTCTTGCGCACGACCCCGTGCAGCGGCATCTCATAGCGCACGCCTTTGTGCGTGTAGCCGCCGCCTTTCATGCGGCCGATCACGGGGAACAAGATGGGCGCGCGGCCGCTCCAGTAGTTGGCGTCACCGGACCAAAGGTATTCCTCGCTTTGAGGATCACGCAAGGATATCAGTTCCGCCCCCCTCTGGGCGACGGCGGCGGTGTAACCCTGGCTTTGTAGATCGACCTGCATGTGTGTCTGGCTCCGGTTTTAGTTGCTGTGCGTCGTAGACGGGCAGCTGGTTATGGGCAAGCATTCGCCCATGGTTGATGAGCTCGGCCGCGTGCGACTGCCACCCCTTACCACTTCTCTGTTTAAAGAAGCGGATGCTCAGGCGAACATAGATGACGCCATTGTCCCGTGTGCGGAGGTCGGCGTCGAGTGGTCGAACGCAACAAAGCGCATACAAGGCATGGCGGGTGCTTTCGGCCACTGAAAGCTAAATGAAAGCTTCATTCGGTAGGATATTTCCACCCTCGGGAGTCCCCCCGATCTAAGGAGGAAACATGATGCGTAAAACTTTTAGCAAATTGGTGCTGGCTTCGGCAATCGCCCTAGGCACAAGCATGAGCGCTGGCTTGGCCCAAGCGGCCCCTATGCTCGACAGCATCCACTTTTTGATCCCCGGCGGCGCTGGCGGCGGCTGGGACGGCACAGCCCGTGGCACCGGTGAGGCACTCGCAGGCGCTGGCTTAGTTGGCCAGGCTTCCTACGAGAACATGTCCGGCGGCGGCGGCGGCAAGGCAATCGGTTACCTGATCGAGAACGCTGACTCACAGCACGGCACCCTGATGGTGAACTCCACACCTATCGTGATCCGTTCACTGACTGGCCGTTTCCCCCAGAGCTTCCGTGACCTGACCATGGTTGCTGGCACTATCGGTGATTACGCCGCACTGGTGGTCAGCAAAGACAGCCCGCTCACCAACTTCAGTGACCTGATCGAGGCCTATAAGGCCGATCCACGTGGCACCGCCATCGGCGGCGGTTCTGTTCCCGGTGGCATGGACCACATCGTGGTTGCGATGGCGATGGAAGCCGCTGGCGAAGACCCCACCCAAGTGAAGTACATCCCTTATGACGCTGGCGGCAAGGCCATGGCGGCGCTGTTGTCCGGTGAGATCAAAGCGCTGAGCACGGGCTTCTCTGAGGCAGTTGGCATGGCACAAGCAGGCGAAGCGCGCATCATCGGCTTCACCGGCGCTGAGCGTGTTGACGCAGTGGCTGATGCCATGACTTTTAACGAGCAGGGCTTTGAAGTTGATTTCGTCAACTGGCGCGGATTTTTCGCGGCACCTGGCCTGCCCGAAGAAAAGGCTGAAGCCTACCGCGCAACTATCGCTGCCATGTACGAGACACCCGAGTGGGAAGAAGTCCGTGCACGTAACGGTTGGGTGAACATCCACAACTCAGGTGAAGACTTCACTGCCTTCCTCGAAAGCCAGGAAGAAGTGATCAAGACCCTGATGGTCAAGCTCGGCTTCTTATAAGTTGAGTGCCAACCCCGCCCCCACACGGGTGGGCGGGGTTGTTATTCGGTGAAGCAAGGAGTTTCGCCGATTGCGGCATTTTCCGGCTAAAGCCGAACCTACAAGGCAGCCCTGTAGGTTCGGCTTTAGCCGGACGACCCACCCGACAAATTGCCTATCCCCCGGGATAAACACTCCCTCCTCCCCCACGGAGTAACCCCCATGACCCTTGACCGATCCATCGCTTTTCTCTTTTTGATCATGTGCCTGATCTACAGCTACGTGGCGTTTGTCAGCATGGAGGCGTCCTTGCTGCCCTTCGAGCGCAACATGTCCTTCCTGCCCAATACCATGCCCAAGTGGCTGGGTGTGCTCGGCATCATCACCGCCCTGGTTGTCCTGCTAAACACTGGCCCTGGCCAGGCGCACCAACCTGGCGACGGCGACATTAACTACCGCCGCCTGGGTGATTACAAGCTTGGCCAAGCGCTGATGCTGATCTGCGCCATGCTGGCTTACGCGCTGTTGCTACGCCAGTTGGGTTTTCTCGCCTCCACTGCCCTGTTTCTCGCCGGTGGCTCTTATATTCTCGGTGAGCGGAAATTCATGGTGATGATCCCCGTGTCGATCGCCGCCGCGTTTTTTATCTGGTATTTGGTCCAAGAAGTACTGGGCATCTTTCTACGGCCTTGGCCGTTCTTTTTGGGTTGAGGGGACTGAACCATGTTTGAAGGCATCATGCTCGGGCTGTCCACAGCCCTGACGTTTCAAAATTTACTGATGGTGGTCTGCGGCTGCCTGATCGGCACCTTTATCGGCATGCT
>JAWSVD010000435.1:0-2822 GCA_033852095.1 Granulosicoccaceae bacterium
TCCGAATCCAGCATCGGCCATGTCTCGGCCATCGACGTGCTGAAAGGCGGTGACGCGATCGCCGCGGCGCTCGAGGCGCAGCATCAAGCGGGCAATACGCTGATCGTGGTGGACGCGATCCGCGATGAAGATCTGATGCAGATCGGTGCCGCAGCTGCATCGCTCAAGTTGATCACCGGTGGTTCGGGTATCGCCATGGGCCTGCCGGCTAATTTTCGCGCCAAGGGGCTGATATCCGGCGACGTCAGTGAGTGGCGTGGGCAGCAGGGGCGCTGTGTTGCCTTGTCGGGTTCTTGCTCTGGGGCCACGCGTGGTCAGGTGGAAGAACACGCCAAAACGGACCCCACCTTTGAGGTGTCTGCCGCTGAGGTGATGAGCGGAGCGCTCACCGCGGAGATGGCCGTCGCCTGGGCGCTGGTGCAGATTGGCACGCCGTTGATCTACAGCTCGGCGGATGCAGCCACGGTGGCGGAGGTGCAGCAGCGTTTTGGCCGCGAGGCAGCGGCTGAAATGCTGGAAGGGTTTTTCGCCGAAGTGTCCCGCCAACTGGTGTCGCACGGTGTCACCCGTCTGCTCATCGCCGGCGGTGAGACATCCGGTGCGGTGGTCGAGGGCCTGGGTCTGGGTTCGCTGGAGATAGGGGTGGAGATAGACCCAGGTGTGCCGGCCTTGCGGGCAAGCAAGGATTTGGTCATCGCGCTTAAATCGGGAAATTTCGGTTCGGTCGATTATTTCAACAAGGCGGCGAAGATACTCGGTGAGGACCTGTGAGCAATACCAAGCTGCGGGATGATATCTGCCGCCATGCACGGTCGCTGTTTGACCGGGGTTTGACTGGCGGTAGCAGCGGCAATATCTCGGTCAGGACAGCGGACGGCGGCTTGCTGGTGTCGCCAACGGGCTCGTCTTTTGGCAGCCTAGACCCAGAAAGGCTCAGTCATTTCAGTGCGGATGGTACTTTCCTCGGCGGTGACAAACCCACCAAAGAGCTGCCACTGCACAGTGCATTCTACGATACGCGCTCCACCGCTGGCGCGGTGGTGCATTTGCACTCTTCGCATTCGGTGGCGCTGTCGATGATGCCCGGTGTAGACCCAGACAACTTCCTGCCGCCGCTGACCGCCTATTCGATCATGCGATTGGGCAAAGTTCTCTTGCTGCCGTATTACAGGCCCGGTGATCCGGCAATGGGCGGCGCAATTCGCGGCCTGGCGGGCAAACGATCGGCGGTGATGCTGGCCAACCACGGCCCTGTGGTGGCAGGCAAGGAACTCGAAGCCGCTGTCTACGCCATCGAAGAGCTGGAAGAGACAGCCAAGCTGGCCATGATGCTGGCAGACCGAGACCCGGTGTGTCTGACGCCGGAACAGATTCGCGACGTGGTGACACACTTTAATGTGGAATGGGATTGATGACTAAATTTTCAGCGAATCTTGGATTTTTGTGGCCAGAGCTTAGCTTGGTCGACGGCATTCACGCCGCCAAAGGCGCAGGTTTTGCGGCGGTGGAATGCCACTGGCCCTATGACGTAGATGCCGCCGACGTGCGCAGCGCGCTTGAGCAGACCGGCCTGCCGATGCTGGGGCTCAACACTCAGCGCGGTGATGTGGCGCAGGGCGATAACGGCATGGCGGCAGTGACGGGCAAGGAAGCACTGGCGCGGCAGTACATCGATCAAGCTTGCGCCTACGCGCTGGCGATAAACTGCAAGTGTGTGCACGTGATGGCGGGCTTCACCGACGGCGGGGTAGACGCCGAGCGCACCTTCAGAGAAAACCTAAAATACGCCTGTGCAGTGGCGGCGAAAAGCAATCAGATTATCCTGATCGAGCCACTGAACAGTCGGGACGCGCCGGGCTACCATTTGTCCAGCGCGGATGCGGCCATCGCGAGCATCGAGGCAGTTGGCTGCTGCAACATCAAGCTGATGTTCGATTGTTATCACCTGCAGATCATGCAGGGGGACATCACCCGCCGCCTGCAAAATTGCCTGCCCTACATAGGTCACATACAGATTGCGGCCGTACCGGATCGCTCAGAGCCGGATCAAGGCGAGCTGTGTTATCCCGCCGTGCTCGGTGCGCTGGCCGAGATGGGTTACAGCGGTTGTGTTGGGGCTGAATACAAGCCGCGTGCGGGCACCGATGCGGGTTTGGGCTGGATGGACGCCTATCAAAACTGATGCACGGCTTGCAGCTGGTTTGGCGTGCTAGGCTTTGGTGTTTTTAGGCAAGGCTGAATAATGAAACAGGTGTTGTTTGTCTGCATGGGCAATATCTGCCGTTCCCCCGCGGCGGAGGCGGTGTTGCTGCACGCGCTTGAACAGCGCGCAGTGGCGCATCGGGTGGCGGTGGACAGCGCCGGCACGACCGCCTACCACGTGGGTGAAGCCGCCGATAAACGCATGCGCGCCGCCGCCAAACGCCGGGGTTACGCCTTGCTCAGTCGTTCGCGCAGTGTGGTCGCGGACGATTTCGATCACTTTGATCTGATCGTGGCGATGGATCAGGACAACTACCGCGAGTTACAACACTTCGAGCAGGGTGCTGCACGGCTGGTCTTGTTCAGTGAATACTTGAGTGACGACTGGCCTTCCGATGTGCCAGACCCGTATTACGGCGGCGAGGCCGGGTTTGAGCAGGTGTTGGACATGCTCGAAGCGGGTTGTGGCCCGCTGCTGGATGAGCTGGTTTAGCGCTCTGACAGCATGATAAATTGGGATGCAGTGGCTATGCGAATACTTTTTGATTGAGTAGAAGTTGGGGGTTGAGCTGAACTTCAATCCTCAACAACCACCCTGCGGGAGCGCCTCTGTTGCGTTT
>JAWSVD010000053.1:0-22076 GCA_033852095.1 Granulosicoccaceae bacterium
TCGAGCAGGTGTGCGAGCGCAAAGCAATGCGCCACGTGCACGGCAGCGCCCGCTGCAGGCAAGTGTTCAGCGCTTAGAAGCGCCAATCCAACTCCTCATCAAACAGCGGGGCACTTGGTCCAGAACCTGCTCGTCTGGTGTTCAGGGTCACTGTAACGATCTAGCGCCAACTGAGGGTTTGTTGAGAGAAAGCAGACAATCCCGGCAGGCGGCGGGGAATCCAGCGACACTGCATGGGGCATTTGTTCGGTTGCTTCAAAGAATGCGTGTCTATGTTTTCCTTCCACCCAAGGCCTATCGGCGCAAAGTAGTAAGCTAGCCATCAACAATGCTAGCCGTGGTTTACCACCTGGGCCATATGCGCAGCCGGCGCAATCTCCGTGATCTAAAGCCACAGGGGCGGGGCAAGGACTCACAATAGGTTAAGTGCCGTGAGTTTTTTTGTCGCGCCTCGAATAAGCCTGCCGTCTAATGGGGAGGTACTTCCACATATTGGTTTGTGTTCCGCTGACCTGTCTCAGTCGTGTATCGGGATGTAGCAACACGATGTACTGCATCAAGCAATCCTCACCGGCGCACCCGTGGATGCCGCCAACCGAGTTGTTTTGGGCGGTGTTGTCCGTGGGTGGGTTAGCACTGGAGGCGTCGGGCGGCTCGATATGGGTTTAGCTAAGTCACGTCAATGAAGTTGACGCGGCAGTCACAGAGCTCTAAGAACTAAATTGAGCGAAGGCACCATGGGCATCATCGTTTCCCCTTTTTCGTGCTCAGCAGCTTGGCGGCCTTGCCGTAAATGTCGTTGTCGCGGCGGCCCACTGTTATCACGGTAACAACCACTGTTCGATCATTTACTTCATAAACCAAGCGATAGCCAACAGATCTCAGTTTGATTTTGTAGCAGTTCTGGAGGGTGCCATGTAATTTTGAGGCAGGAACGTGTGGCTCATTCAGGCGCTGTGCAAGCTTGGCTTTAAACTGTTGTTGAGTGGGTTTATCTAGCTTTTTCCACTCTTTGAGTGCGCTCTTTTTGAACGCTAAGCTATAGCTCATCGAGGTCTACGTGCACGCTGTCTTCATCCGCTCTATCGCGCACGATTTGAGTGAGTTGCAAGTCTTCGAGCATCTCGGACATTGATTCGAAAAGCTCTGGAGGAACACAGTAAAACTCAGGTTTATTGTGATTGAGCACGGCAACTGCTGCCCCTTTTCCGGATTCCAGTGCTTTTTTGGGGTTGGCTTTCAGCTCAGAAACACTGACCACGTAATCGGTGAGGATGACAGAACCCATTGTACCTTTCCTTTTTAAAAAGTCAGGATATAGACTTTATATCGTCTGAATATAGGTGATTCTATAGCATTTTCTGTGCTGGGTGGCCATTTCTCTGATTGTTGATAAACGGGGATCTATCTGTGTGTGTTTATAAGGCCTTGATAAATAATGATGTTGCAGCGGTTATTTTGCGATTCTGGCCCGGATAGAGGTATGGAATGTGGTGGGGCCAGCTTGTCGTTGTCTGGGGTTTCTGGTTTGTTGGCTGGCTGTGGGCGTTCAGGGCTCAGGGCTCAGGCCTTCCTCCTAAACCCCCTCAATCTCAACCAACACCCCACAAAAATCCTTAGGGTGCAAAAACAACACTGGCTTCCCATGCGCCCCAATCTTGGGCTCGCCACTGCCAAGCACCCGAGCCCCAGTCGCCACCAGCTTATCTCGCGCAGCCAAAATATCCTCAACGTCATAACAGATATGATGCATACCGCCGTCGGGTTTGCGCTGGAGGAATTTGGCCACGGGTGAGCTGTCATCGATAGGCTCGAGCAGCTCGATTTTGGTGTTGGGCAATTCCACAAAGACGACGGTGACGCCGTGCTCGGGCAGGGACAGGGGTTCGCTGACCGTGGCACCCAGGGTGTCTCGGTAGGTGGCGGTGGCTTTTGACAAGTCAGGTACGACGATGGCGACGTGGTTGAGTCTTCCAATCATGGTGGCTCTCGGTGGTCGATAAAGCCTTATTTTAACCTGTTTGCTCGCTGAAGTCCGAAGCTTTAGGGCAGGCTGCGGGAGATGTGATTCTCCGCCGCGAGGGCTGGGTTGAAGGCTTCCACCGTGTTCGCGCGCAGCGGGATTTTCAGCTCCAGCAGGGTGTCGCGTCGCTCACCTTGGCTCTGAACATCGAGCTGGCGCTGGGCGGCGACCGCTTGCAGTGCAACCGTGGTAGGGTTGCCTGGCTGCAGGTGACGCAGGTGCAGATTGTTACAGTTGTCTTCGCTGGGCAGGGCGCGCAGCAGGGTGTCGAGTGCGCTGAAGCGCTGTTCTGCGGCAGTGATGGGGGTGCTGTCCATGCCGGGCTCGCTGATCCAGTTGGCCAGGGCATTTTTAGTGGCGGTCCAACCGCGGTGGCGTTCGAGGATGCACACGGCGTGCAGCTCTTCTTGGGGGCGGCCGTCGTGGATGCAAAGAACCAAGAGTTCTGTGTTGGGGTTTTTGTCCAGCTCGTCGGCTAGCTTGAGGAATGTATTGCTGTTGTTGCGTGTCGCTGTGGCGTTTTCGAGGCGCAGCCAGCTGTCGGCGAGTTGTGCCAGCGCGTCTTGCGCCGCTAATAAGCTCAGTTGCATGTTGATCGCTTCCCTGTCCATGGGTTATGCGACGGTGGTGCCTGCCATCCTGGCGGGCGTGTTGCTGGGGTCTCAATTGGCTTGGCGCCGGACCGATATCCACCTTTTGCTCTAAGTACATATAGCAGCAAAAATCAAACCAATTGTAGGCGAGCGAATTGTTGCGCGCCTTTTGGTGATGGAATTATAGGGATAGGCCATACTGTGTTACATACGGGCTACGTGTCTGAGTGATTTTCAGCCCTGGTAGCCCGGCGTGCTGGGTGGGTTTCAGTCTTAGCTGAGTTCTTCGAATTCCAGAATGATCTGATCCACCTCCAGGCTTTGCCCGGCTTCGCAGCAGACGATTTTGACCACTGCGTCCCGCTCGGCGACCAGTACGTTTTCCATCTTCATCGCTTCGATGACGGCCAGCTCTTGGCCGGTTTTTACGCTGTCGCCGTCGTTGACGGACAAACGCATGAGCAGGCCTGGCATGGGGGAGAGCAGGTAGCGGGACATGTCCGGCGCGACTTTCTCTGGCATGAGTTTTTGCAGTTCTGCCGTGCGCGGGCTGAGTGCTTTGATGCCGACGATCCGGCCGCGATGAGTCAGGCGCCAGTTCATGCCGTCTCGGTCCACCTGCACCGCGTGCTTGTCGCCGTCCAGTGTGGCGTTGAACAGCAGCTGGCCCGGTCGCCAATCGGTTTCCAGGGTGTGGTTATTGCCGTCCACGTTCACTTGCCATCCCGTCGCCCCGGTGCTGATGCCGACGGGGACATTCCGTTCGCCAAGGCCCACCAGCTGGTAGCGGATCAAGTCGGGGAAGGCTGGCGTGCTCAGCTGACCGTCAAGGGTGAGGTTGTTGTCGTCGACGATTGCCTGGCAGCTGGCGACGACGCAGGCGAGTAGCTCGCTGTTGGCAATGGGTTCGGCGTCGCTGTCAAAGCCCTCAGGGAAGTGCTCGTCGATAAAGCCGGTGGTCAGCTCGCCGCTTTGAAACGACGGGTGGCGCATCAGGGCGGCGAGAAAGGGGATGTTGTGCTGCACGCCGCGGATGACGTAGGCGTCCAGCGCGCTTTGCATCGCCTGCGCCGCTTCCGCGCGGGTCTTACCGTGAGTGACAAGCTTGGCGATCATCGGGTCGTAGAACATGCTGATCTCGCCGCCCTCGAAGACCCCAGTGTCCACGCGCACGGTTTCGCTCTCTTGCGGCGGCTCGTAGCGTGTCAGCCGGCCGGTGGAGGGCATGAAATTTCGGTCTGGGTCTTCGGCGTAGACGCGGCACTCCATGGACCAGCCGTCCATCGCGACATCCGCTTGTGTGAAGCTCAGTGCTTCGCCGGCTGCCACGCGGATCATTTGCTCAACGAGATCGAGCCCAGTGATCATCTCGGTGACCGGGTGCTCGACCTGCAGGCGGGTGTTCATCTCCAGAAAGTAGAAGTTGTGCTCCTTGTCGACGATGAATTCCACGGTGCCGGCGGACTTGTAGTCCACTGCCTTGGCCAGCAAGACGGCCTGTTCGCCCATGGCCTTGCGCGTGCCCTCGTCGATAAAGGGCGAGGGCGCCTCTTCGATGACTTTCTGGTGGCGGCGCTGGATGGAGCATTCGCGCTCTTGCAAGTAGAGGGTATTGCCCTGGCTGTCTGCGAGGATCTGGATCTCGATGTGGCGCGGGCGCTCGATGAATTTTTCCACAAAGACACGGTCGTCGCCAAAGGCGGTGCGGGCTTCCGACTGCGCGCTGTTGAAGCTGTCGATCACCTCGTCCAGCGTCCAGGCGACGCGCATGCCCTTGCCGCCACCGCCGGCGGATGCCTTGAGCATCACCGGGCAGCCAACGTCGGTGGATACCTTCAGTGCTTCGGCGGCGTCCGCTAGGGCGGCGGTGTGACCGGGAATGACGTTGACGCCGGATTTTTCCGCCAGTTTTTTGGATTCGATCTTGTCGCCCATCACCGCGATGGCGAGATTGCCGGGGCCTATAAAGGCAACGCCAGCTTCTGTAAGCGCGTCGGCAAAGGCGGCGTTCTCCGAGAGAAAACCAAAACCTGGGTGCACGGCTTGTGCGCCGGTTTGTTTTATCGCGTCGAGGATTTTATCGATGCGCAAGTAGCTCTCGCTGCTGGCGGCGGGGCCAATGGCGACTGCTTCGTCCGCCATCTGCACGTGCAGCGCTTCGGCGTCTGCTTCGGAATAGACGGCCACGGTTGCGATGCCCAGCTGTTGGCAGCTGCGGATGATGCGGCAGGCAATCTCGCCCCGGTTGGCGATCAGTATTTTGTCGAACAATTTAGTCATGGTGCGATCGCCTTAAAGGGGGATGTTGCCGTGTTTTTTCCACGGGTTCTGGATGTCTTTGCTGGCCAGCATCGCAAGGTCGCGGATGATGCGGCGGCGCGTGGACTGCGGCTGGATAATGTCGTCGATAAAGCCCTTGGCGCCGGCGACAAAGGGGTTGGCGAATTTCTTGCGGTATTCCTCGGTGCGCTGTTCGATTTTTTCGGGGTCGCCTTTGTCTTGTCTGAAGATGATCTCCACCGCGCCCTTGGGGCCCATCACGGCTATCTCGGCGCTGGGCCAGGCGTAATTGATGTCGCCGCGCAGGTGTTTGCTGGCCATCACGTCGTAGGCGCCGCCGTAGGCTTTGCGGGTGATGACGGTGATCTTTGGCACGGTCGCTTCGGCGTAGGCGTAGAGCAGTTTGGCACCGTGTTTGATGATACCGCCGTATTCCTGTGCGGTGCCGGGTAGAAACCCAGGCACGTCCACCAAGGTGACGATGGGGATGTTGAAAGCGTCGCAGAAGCGTACAAAACGCGCGGCCTTGCGCGAGGAGTTGATGTCCAGGCAGCCCGCCAGCACGGCGGGTTGGTTGGCGACTATACCGACCGGGTTGCCGTCCATGCGGGCAAAGCCTGTGAGGATGTTTTTGGCGTACTCGGCTTGTATTTCAAAAAATTCACCCTCATCGGTGATCTTGTTGATCACCTCGTGCATGTCGTAGGGCAGGTTGGCATTGCTGGGGATAATCGTATCCAGCGCGGGCTCCAATCTGTCGGCCGGGTCGTCCGTGTGGCGGCGCGGCGGCTTGAGTCGATTGTTGGCGGGCATAAAGCCCATCAGCTCGCGGATGCGGCGCAGGGCATCGACATCATCGTCATAAGCCATGTCCGCCACACCGGAGGTGCCGCTGTGGGTGCTGGCACCGCCCAGTTCTTCCTGAGTGACTTCTTCGTGGGTGACGGTCTTCACCACTTCCGGGCCGGTGACAAACATATAAGAAGTATCGCGCACCATGGCGATGAAGTCGGTCATGGCGGGGGAGTAAACCGCGCCGCCGGCGCAGGGGCCCATCACGACTGAGATCTGCGGGATAACACCCGAGGCCATGACGTTGCGCTGGAAGACATCGGCGTAGCCGCCCAAAGACGCCACGCCTTCTTGGATGCGCGCGCCGCCCGAGTCGTTCAGGCCAATGACAGGTGCGCCCACTTTCATGGCTTGGTCCATGAGTTTGCATATTTTGCCCGCGTGCGCCTCGGACAAGCTGCCACCGTAGACGGTGAAATCCTGGCTGTAGACAAACACTAGGCGGCCGTTGATGGTGCCGCGGCCGGTCACCACGCCGTCGCCGGGGATGTGCTCTTGCTCCATGCCAAAATCGTGGCAATTGTGCTCGACGAACATGTCCTGCTCTTCAAAGCTGTCTTCATCGAGCAACACGTCCAGTCGCTCGCGCGCGGTCAGTTTGCCCTTGCCGTGCTGCGCGTCGATGCGCCGTTGGCCGCCGCCCATGAGGGCCGCTTCGCGCTTGGCCTTGAGTTGCTCCAGGATGTCTTGCATGTGTTTTCTCTACAAAATTGTGTCGTTGATTTCGCGGGCTAAGCTGCGCCCGCGCTATTGGCTGTCTCAGCTGCTGCTCAGGCCTTGGGGTATCCCAGGGCGCCTAGGGATTGTGTTATCTCTTCCAGTATCTCTGGGTCGTCGATGGTGGCGGGCATTTTCCATTCGCCGCCGTCGGCGATCGATCGCATGGTGGCGCGCAGTATTTTACCCGATCGGGTTTTGGGCAGGCGAGTCACCACGGTTGCGATTTTGAAAGCGGCAACCGGACCTATGTGGTCGCGCACCCGTTGCACACACTCCTTGACGATGTCGGCGTGCGGGCGGTCGCAGCCGTCGCTGATCACCAGCAATCCGACCGGCAGCTGGCCTTTGAGCGTGTCCGCCACGCCCATCACCGCGCACTCGGCCACGTCCGGGTGCGACGCCAGTGCCTCTTCAATGCCGCCCGTGGATAAGCGGTGCCCGGCCACGTTAATGACGTCATCCGTGCGCGACATCACAAAGACGTAGCCGTTCTCGTCGATGTACCCCGCGTCGCCCGTCTCGTAATAACCCGGGTAGCGACTGAAGTAGGAGCTGATGTAGCGATCCGGTGCATTCCACAGGGTGGGGAAGGTGCCGGGGGGTAAGGGCAGCTTGATCACCAGGGCACCGATGTCGCCTGCAGCCACTGGCTTGCCGTCGCTGTCGAGCACGTCCATGGCGTAGCCTGGCGCGGGGCGGGTGGGGGAGCCGGGCACCACGGGCAACATTTCGATGCCGCGGCAGTTGGCAGCAATCGACCAACCGGTTTCGGTCTGCCACCAGTGATCGATAACCGGCAGCTTGAGTTTCTCCTGCGCCCAGAAGAGTGTGTCTGGGTCGCAGCGTTCACCGGCCAAATACAAGGCGTCGAGAGAGCTGATGTCGTATTTGTCGATGTGCTCGCCGTTGGGGTCTTCTTTTTTGATGGCGCGAAACGCCGTTGGCGCAGTGAACAGCACCTTCACTTTGTGGTCAGCTATCACGCGCCAGAAGGCGCCAGGATCCGGTGTGCCCACGGGCTTGCCCTCGTACATGAGGGTGGTATTGCCGTTGAACAGCGGGCCATAACATATATAAGAGTGGCCCACGACCCAGCCCACATCGGAGGCGGCCCAGTAAACGTCTCCCGGCTGCACGCCGTAGATCGCGCCCATGGACCACTTCAGGGCGACCACGTAACCGCCGGTGTCGCGCACCACGCCTTTGGGCTGGCCGGTAGTGCCGGAGGTGTACAAGATATACAGCGGGGCGTTGGCGGGCATGGGCACGCAGTCGGCCGGGGTCGCGGCGCTGACGGCTGCGGCCCAATCCAAGTCTCGCTCATTTTGCAAGGTGGCCACGGCTTGCGGTCGCTGCAGTACAAGGCAGGTACTGGGTTTGTGCGTTGCGAGCTCAATTGCCTCGTGGAGCAGGGGCTTGTAGGCGATCACCCGCGCGCCTTCGATGCCGCACGACGCAGACAGGATGGCGGCGGGGGTGGCGTCGTCGATGCGAATTGCCAACTCGTTAGCGGCGAAACCACCAAACACCACCGAGTGCACCGCGCCGATGCGGGCGCAGGCGAGCATGGCCATGGTGGCCTCAGGGATCATCGGCATGTAGATCAACACCCTGTCACCGGACTGCACGCCGCGAGCGCTCAGTGCGCCGGCCAGCTTGGCCACTTCATCGCGCAGCTCACGGTAGGTGAAGCGTCGAACGCTGTCGGTCACCGGGCTGTCGTGGATCAGCGCCAGGCGCTCGCCGTTACCTTGCTCGACGTGCAAGTCCAGGGCGTTGTAACAGGCGTTCAGCTCGCCGTCGGGGAACCAGTGGTTGAAAGGGCTGTTCGAGTCGTCCAAGACCGTTTGCGGTGCCTTGTACCAATGAACGTCCTTGGTAAGCTCGCCCCAAAACTCATTGGGCTTGTCGATGGAGCGGGCGTATACCGTGTCGAAAGTCTCAGTCATTGTTTCCTCCGGTGCTGTGTCTGATCGGCTTTTCAGGTGCAGTTGCCGTCTCGAGTTTTGTTTCTGGGTCTATTGTCTGGCGGTTTTATTGAGCATTTAAAGCAGCATAGTGCAGCAAATAGAGCTGCATTGGCTATTGCCCGTCGCTCGCCGCGTGAAATCTCGTGTCTGTGCCCATTCTAAGTTTACGTTTACGTTAACGTCAACTAGAAAAGTTCAAGTCGCGCCAAAAACGGGCGCAATTATTTTGGGCCCCTGGGTGAGGCTCTAGGGGTCATGTTCTGAGTTTGATAAAGATTGAGTTGCTTTGTTCTAACTGTTATTGTTTCTTGTTCTCGATCATTTCCTGTGTGCGCTCATGCGCTGTTTTTTCATGGGGTCGTCGAGGGTTGTCTACAAAAAGCCCAAATGAAAGCCCTGAGACAATTGCTCGGGCTTTTTTCATGTGCAGTAACTTTTCAGCCGCTGGCGCTGCTTCCGGTTGAATGGAGAAAAATAAAAATGGCCAAGGGTCACACGCTTCAGGAACCCTTCCTGAATGCACTGCGCCGCGAGCGCGTACCGGTATCTATCTATCTCGTCAACGGAATTAAGCTGCAAGGGCAAATTGATTCCTTTGATCAGTTTGTGGTGCTGTTGAAAAACAGCGTCAGCCAAATGGTGTACAAGCACGCCATTTCCACTGTTGTTCCTCAGCGCCCCGTCAAGATAACGCCCGAGGGCGAGCTTGAAGAGGGAGATGCAAGCTAATTTGTTCTCTGCAAAGGTGATGTCGCACTGTGTTTGAACGTCATGAGGGCGGCAGCCGTACGCTGCTAGTGCATTTGGATTTGGGCCGTAAAGTCGCGGACGACGGGACCATTCAAGAGTTTCATGAGTTGGCTGCTTCCGCCGGTGCTGAAGTGATCGACCTTGTGCGCGGCTCTCGGGATAAGCCCGACAGCCGGTTCTTTGCGGGTTCGGGCAAGGCGCAAGAAATCGCCGATCGCTGCAAGCTTGAAGAGATCGATCTGGTGATGTTCAACCACGACCTATCGCCCTCGCAAGAGCGTAATCTCGAAGAGCTGATGGAGTGCCGGGTGCTCAACCGCACCGGGCTGATCTTGGATATATTTTCCCAGCGCGCGCGCAGTCACGAGGGCAAGCTCCAGGTGGAGCTGGCGCAGCTGCGCCACATGTCCACTCGCCTGATTCGAGGCTGGACTCACCTGGAGCGGCAAAAGGGCGGCATCGGCATGCGCGGCCCGGGTGAAACCCAGCTCGAGACGGATCGGCGCCTGCTGGCTGTGCGCATCAAGCGCCTGCGCAGTGATCTCGACGAAGTGCGCCAGCGCCGTGAGCTCAACCGGGCGGCGCGTCAGCGCGCGCGCGTGGCGACGGTCTCGCTGGTGGGCTACACCAACGCAGGCAAGTCCACGCTGTTCAACGCGCTCACTAACGCCAATGTCTACGCCGCCGATCGGCTGTTTGCCACCCTTGACCCGACCCTGCGCAAGCTGGAGTTGTTTCCGGGTCTGGAGGCGGTGATCGCCGACACCGTGGGCTTTGTTAGCGACTTGCCGCACGAACTGGTCGAGGCTTTTCACGCCACACTGCAAGAAAGCGCCGACGCCACGCTGTTGTTGCGCGTGGTCGATGCCGCTGATGCGCGCCGCGCCGACTACGAAGAAGAGGTCGACTCGGTGCTCAAGCAGGTGGGTGCGACGGACGTGCCTTCTTTCACGGTGTACAACAAAGTGGATCTGCGCGGTGAAGAGCCGCGCATCGACCGCGACGCCGACGGCAAGGTCGAGCGCGTCTGGCTGAGTGCGAAAACCGGCGAAGGGTTGGATCTTCTGCACGATGCAGTGGTCGAATACCTGGCGGTCAATCGCCGCCGCGGTGAGCTGCACGTGGAGACGGCGCAGGGCAAGCTGCGCGCCGCCCTGTATGAGCTAGGCGCGGTGGTGAAAGAGCAGGTCGCCGAGTCGGGGGATTTTATCTTGCATGTGGATGTTGATGAGATTGCCTGGCAGCGTCTGGCCAAGCGCGGCGAAGTGGATATAGAGGCTTTACCGCTCGCTGCGAATTAGTCCGGCGGGAGTGCTAGAATTGTCGTCGAAAGGGCGTGTTGAGGGCTTGAATTGGCCGCAGCAGGCCCCATTTTGCTGAGTAGAATTTTTTGTATTGGCGCAAAATTGCGTCAGTTTTGTTTTAACGTTGCATTGGTACGGCTGCACAGTGTGCAAGCCGGCGTCTAACTGGAGAGTCTGATGGCCTGGAATGAACCGGGTGGTAATAAAAACCGGGATCCTTGGGGTGGTAATGATAATGGGCCGCCTGATCTTGATGAAGTGATTGCTAATATCAAGAAAAAGGTTAATCAGGTTTTGGGCGGCAAGCCCGGAGAACCCGGCAATGGCGGAGGTGGCTCTGGGTCATCTGGCGGTGGCGCACCGCAGCTTAACTTCAGTAGCAAGGGCATAGGCGCTATTGCTGGGCTGGTGTTTTTGGGCTGGTTGGCGACCGGATTTTTCATCGTGCAGCCAGCGGAGCGTGGCGTTGTCACGCGCTTTGGCGCCTTTGTCGACACCCGCATGCCGGGCCCTAATTGGCATTTGCCGTGGCCCTTCGAGACCATGACCCGGGTCAATGTCGATCAGAATCGCTCGACCCTGTTGCGCAAAGAGAAGGTGTTGACCAAAGACGAAAACATCATCGAGATCGACATGGGCGTGCAGTACGTGATCAAGAGTGCTGAGGATTATCTCTTCAACAACCGCGATCCAGACCGTGCTGTCACCGACGTGGCCGAGAGCGCCATGCGTGAAGTGATCGGCAAAGAGAGCATGGATTTCATCATCACCCAGGGGCGGGATGAAATTGCTATACGCACGCTGCAGTCCATGCAGGAAGCGCTGGATGTCTACGGTGCCGGGCTGTTGGTCACGACCGTCAACTTGGAGTCGGCGCAGCCGCCTGCCGAGGTGCAAGCTGCCTTTTCCGACGCCATCAAGGCGCGTGAGGACGAGCAGGGTTATATCAATGAAGCTGAAGCCTACTCCAATGGTGTAATCCCGCAGGCTCGCGGTGATGCGCGCCAGCAATTGGAAGACGCCAAGGGCTATCGCACTCGCGTGGTGAAATCCGCAGAAGGTGAGTCAAAGCGCTTTACGGATTTGTTGGTCGAGTACAAAAAAGCACCCGAAGTGACGCGTGAGCGCTTGTATTTGGACACCATGACAGAGGTCATGGGCAATTCCTCCAAAGTGCTGATCGATGACGAGAGCAACAGCTTGCTGTATCTGCCGGTCGGTGAGGGTCGTGGTGGTTCTGCGGGCAACGCTTTGCCGTCTGTGCCGCCCAGTGCTGTCACGCGTTATATAGAAGAGCGTGATACGCGCTCCAGTTCCAGTGCCCAGTCGGGCAGCCGTTCGAGGAGCCGCTGATGTCTAGTGTTGCAAAAATGGGGATGGCGGCTGCGGGTGTGGTCTTGGTGATCGCGGCCACTTGCACCTTTCACGTCAAAGAGACGGAGCTCGGAATCAAACTGTTCCTCGGTGAGGTCAACGACGCAGAATACGGCCCAGGGCTGCATTTCAAGCTGCCGCTCTTGGAGCGGGTCTACAAGTTCGACGGCCGCATCATGTCGCTCGACGCGCAGCCTGAGCTGGTGCTCACCAGCGAAAAGAAAAACGTGGTGGTGGATTCTTTCGTCAAGTGGCGTATCGACGATGCTGAGAAGTATTTTCGTGCCGCGGGCGGCGATGAGCGCCGCGCCAACCAGTTGTTAGCGCAGTTCATCAAAAAGACCACGCTGGATGCTTTTGGTCGGCGCACCGTACAAGAAGTGGTGAGCGGGGAGCGGCTCGCGCTGATGGAAGAAGTCCGTGAGAAGGCGGATGTCGACGCCCGTGCACTGGGCATAGAGATCGTTGATGTGCGGGTGAAAAAGGTTGAGCTGCCACCCGATGTCAGTGATTCGGTCTTCAGCCGCATGAGCAAAGAGCGGGCGACAGTTGCCAAAGCTTTCCGTTCGCGCGGTCAAGAGAACGCCAAAGGCATTCGCGCCGATGCAGATCGTCAGCGTGAGGAGATCTTGGCTGAGGCCTACGCCGAGTCAGAGACTATTCGCGGTGAAGGTGATGCGCAGGCTGCGGGTATTTACGCCACGGCATTCGGTGCGGATCCGGAGTTCTACAGCTTTGTGCGCAGCCTCAACGCCTACCAAAAAAGCTTTGGTAACAACGGTGATGTGCTGGTGCTCGACCCTGATTCTGAGTTCTTTCGTTACTTTTCAAAAGGCGGGCGTCTTAACTGATGCGTGTGCAGTCGCTGTTTGAAGGCTGCAGCTTTGACGGCTGAAATCTGGGTCGCCATTGCCTTGGTTTGCGTGATAGAGGGTCTTCTGCCCTTTATCTCGCCACGCGGCTATCGCTCCGCAGCTGAGCAACTTGCGCAGCTGCCGGAGCGATCCATTCGTGGCTTTGGCCTGTGTTTGATGTTGCTGGGCGTTAGCTTGCTCTACGTCTTTCACTGACACCTTGCGTGGCTTTGGCTGCACAGATCCAATCGGGGTCTGTCGGCTACCCGCTCAGTTTTCAGTTTGGATCAGGCCCGTTCGGGCTTGCTCTCCTGCATTTCATTTTCCCGTCGAGTGTCGCGACGCTGTGTGCATTGCTGTGCCTGCGATTATCTGGGTGCTTGCGCTGGGTGTTTTTATGGCCCATAGCAGCAGCAATTGCTTTCAAGTCTCGCCGCAACGCGATAGCATGTCGGCTTTGAACGCAATCAGTCGCGCTGGCGGCTTTAATCTAAAGACATGACACACAAAAGCTGGATGTTACCCGACGGCATCGAAGAGATTCTGCCGCCGAGAGCCGCTCAGTTGGAGGCCCTGCGCCGCCGACTGATTGATCTGCACCAGCGACACGGTTATGAGTTGGTTTATCCCCCCCTTGTAGAGCACCTGGAGTCCCTGTTGACGGGCACGGGGCGTCGTCTGGATTTGCAGACCTTCAAGCTGGTGGACCAACTCAGTGGCCGGTCGTTGGGCGTACGTGCCGACATGACCCCGCAGGTGGCGCGCATCGACAGCTCGCGCATGACGCGGGATGGTGTCAATCGCCTGTGTTACGCCGGTACGGTGCTGCGCGCGCGTCCCGAGGGTCTGGACACAAGCCGAGCGCCGATGCAAATAGGCGTCGAGCTGTTCGGCCACCGCGGCACGCAGAGCGACGTCGAAGTGGTCGGCGTGATGGTGGCCTCCCTGCGCGCGGCGCGGGTCAAGGGCCTGCACGTCGATCTGGGCCACGTGGGCATCTTCAGGGCGCTTGCGCGTGACGCCGGTCTGGATGATGCCACCGAGAACCGCTTGTTCGAGCTGCTGCAGCGCAAGGCGTTGCCAGAGATGGAGGCGTTTTTTGCCGACTCCGGTATCGATGCCCAGGACGCGCAGTTTTTTCGCTCCTTGATCGAATGCGTGGGTGGCGTGGAAGTGCTGGACCGTGCGCGTGAATTATTGCGCGGCGCGGGCGCGGCTGTGTTGGCGGCTCTGGATGAGTTGGCCGATCTGGCGGCGGCCCTGGCGAAGCGCGAGAGTGACGTGGTCTGGCTGTTTGATCTGGCTGAATTGCGCGGCTATCACTACCACAATGGCGTGGTGTTCTCGGCCTACAGTGCGGGTCATCTGCACGAGATCGCCCGCGGCGGCCGCTACGACGGCGTCGGTGCGAGCTTTGGCCGCGACCGGCCGGCGACTGGTTTTAGTTCCGATTTGCGCCTGCTGTTGCGGCACTTCGAGCAGGCCGTTGATTCTGTCGGTGTGTTTGTGCCGGCGGCGCTGGTGGGTGAGGCTTGGGATGAGATCAATAAGCTGCGCGGCGCGGGTGAGCGCGTGGTGTGTGGTTTGGGTGAAACAGACAATGCGTCACAGCACGGCTGTGATCGAGTTTTAGAAGCCGCGGATGGCGGCTGGCATCAGAGCAATAAAATCCAATGAAGCAGAATGTTGTAGTACTGGGCACCCAATGGGGTGACGAGGGCAAGGGCAAGATTGTCGATCTGTTGACCGATCAAGTCTCTTCAGTTGTGCGCTTCCAGGGCGGTCATAACGCGGGCCATACGCTTGTCATCGGCGACGAGACCACGGTGTTGCATCTAGTGCCGTCAGGTATTTTGCGCGACAAGGTCGATTGTTATGTGGGCAATGGCGTGGTGCTGTCGCTGCAGGCCCTGAAAACAGAAACCGACATGCTGATTGAAAAGGGCGTGCCGGTATTTGAGCGGCTGCTCTTAAGTGAAGCTTGCCCGCTGATACTGCCCACGCACCAGGCTCTAGACTTGGCGCGCGAGAACAAAGCCGGCAGTGCCAAGATAGGAACCACCGGCCGTGGCATCGGCCCAGCCTACGAAGACAAGGTGGCGCGCCGCGGCTTGCGCCTGCGTGATCTCTACGAGGGTGAGTGGGGCGAGAGCCGCCTGCGCGAGCTGGTCGAATATCATAACTTTTTATTGGTGCAGCGCCACGGCCAAGACGCTATGGACGTCGAGCAGATCCTGCGCGATCAGCGCATCCTTGCGGAGCATTTCAAGTCCTTGGTGGTGGATGTGGGCCAGCGCTTGGACGTGTCTCGCAAGGCGGGCAAGTGCTCCTTGTTTGAGGGTGCGCAGGGCACCTTGCTGGACATAGATCACGGCACCTACCCCTATGTCACGTCTTCTAACACCACGGCGGGCGGCGTCAGCTCTGGCTCCGGTGTGGGGCCGCGGCACATCGACTACGTGCTCGGCATCGTCAAGGCCTACACCACACGCGTGGGGGCGGGGCCATTCCCCACTGAGTTGTTCGATGACGACGGCAAGCACCTGGCCGAGAAGGGCCATGAGTTCGGTGCCACTACGGGCCGCGCGCGTCGCTGCGGCTGGTTTGACCTAGCGCTGTTGCGCCAGGCGATCGCGGTGAACAGCATCGACGGCCTGTGCATGACCAAGCTGGACGTCATGGACGGCATGGCGGAAATACAGCTGTGCACCGGCTACAAATCCGCGCAGGGCGAGACCTTGAGCTGGCCGCCGTCCAACTGGCAGGCGCTGGAAAAGTGTGAGCCGATCTACGAGAGCATGCCTGGCTGGAGTGAGAGCACCTTCGGTGTGACCGATTTCGACAAGCTGCCTGAAGCCGCGCAGAACTACGTGCGCCGCATCGAGGCCGAGTTGGGCGTGCCCATCGACATCGTCTCCACCGGCCCTGAGCGCAACCAGAATGTGATCCTGCGGGACGTGTTCGCGGATTAGGCTGGCGTTTGAGCTGTCCGCCGCTCCGGCGGCAGCTCATTGTGCTGGCTCGCGCTCCTGCGAGCGGCTGTGGCGTGTGCGGTCCGCGCTTGCTATAAAAAGCGCCACCGTCTGCTGAGCTGCTTGGCTTCCCCTTCTTTTTTCTCTCCCGCTCGTTTCTCTGCTGCCCGATTTTCTTTGGCTTGATTTGTTCTGGCTCGGGATTTGCGTGTTCGGCTGGGTGTCTTTCAGGCTCTTAATCCGGGTGAGCTGCAGTGTGGCTCGGGCCCTGTGTAGGTGCTGGGCGCGCTTAAAGGGTGGCTCCGGCTTTGCTTGGGCGCACCACTTCCGAGCTTCAGGGTGCTCTGGCTCCGCGCTAGGGCTCGCGGGCGCGGCTATCAGTGGGGGTGTGGCGCGGGGCGGATTGTCGCTTGCGCTTGTTCCTGAGTATGCTCTCCGCGGCATTCTTTGCCGTGGGTGTTCGGTCCTTTTATTGCGGCCACAAAAAAGCCCGTTAGGCTTTAAGGCCAACGGGCTCATCTGCAGATGCCGTCAACAATTCACGCGGAAGTTGTTGGATCATCTAATATATCTGGTGCCGAGAAGAGGACTCGAACCTCCACGGGAGTTATCCCACTAATACCTGAAACTAGCGCGTCTACCAATTCCGCCACCTCGGCTTTTCCGCTGGTCGTGCCACCGGAAAGCGAGTAATGTACGCACTGTGCTGAGTGCTGTCAATGGACGCGCTTGGTTTTTTTCATTGGAAACAAAATAAAATATGTCAAAACGATCGAAGTCGCGCGGCGGCTCTCAAGATCCCCATCGTGAGCGTGAGCAGAACAAATACGATAAGCCCATCGCCTCGCGCGAGCACCTGCTCGACCTGATGGCCGAGACTGGCGCGCCCGCGACCCGTGAAGAGCTGGAGAGTATCCTGCGATTGCGCAGCCCGGACGACAAAGAAGCGCTGCGCCGCCGCCTGCAGGCGATGGTGCGCGACGGTCAGCTGCTGAAAAATCGCCGCGGTGCCTTTGTCATCGTCGACGAGCAGGATTTAATCCGCGGTCGCATCATCGCGCACCCTAACGGCTTTGGTTTTCTCAAGCCCGACGACGGCGGAGATGACTTGTATTTGGCGCCCCGCGATATGCGGGCGGTGTTGCACGGCGACCGCGCCGTGGTGCGGGTTGCAGGCATTGACCGTCGTGGCCGCCGCGAAGGTGTGCTGATCGAGGTGCTGGAGCGGGCCAACGAGTCCATCGTCGGCCGCCTGGTGGTCGAGAACGGTGTCAGCTTTGTGGTCCCGGACAACAAGCGCATCAACCAAGACGTGATGATCCCTGAAGGGGACATGGGTGGGGCGCGCCCCAACCAGATCGTCGTGGCGACCCTGGTGCAGCAACCCAGTCGTCGTGGTCCGCCGGTGGGACGGGTGTCCCGCGTACTGGGCGAGCATTTGACCGCCGGCATGGAAATCGAAGTCGCTATCCACGCGCACGGTATCCCCTGCGAATGGCCTAAGCCCGTGCGCGAGCAGGTCAAGGGCATTGCGGCGGAGGTGCTGGAAGAAGACAAGCGCGATCGCTTGGATATGCGCGACAAGCCGCTGGTCACCATCGATGGCCTGGACGCCAAAGATTTTGACGACGCGGTCTACTGTGAGCGTCGACGCGGCGGCTGGCGCCTGTTCGTGGCCATTGCCGACGTTGCCCACTACGTGCAGCCGAGTAGTGCGCTGGACGACGAGGCGCAGCAGCGCGGCACGTCGGTGTATTTCCCCGGCCGCGTGGTGCCGATGCTGCCCGAGGCGCTGTCCAACGGCCTGTGCTCGCTCAATCCCGACGTGGATCGCCTGTGCATGATCTGCGAGATGACGGTCGACGCCAAAGGCAAGATCGTGCGCTCCAAGTTCCACAACGGCTTGATGCGCTCGCACGCACGGCTGACCTATGACCAGGTCGCGGACATGCTGTACGAGGGCGATCAGCCCTTGCGCAAGCAGCACGCTGCTCTGGTGCCGCATTTGGAAGTACTCGACGAGTTGTTTCAGGTGTTGATGAAATCGCGCCGTCAGCGCGGCGCGATGGAGTTCGAGGGGCGTGAGACGCGTATCGAATTCAACGACGATCGCAAAATTGACGCGATCGTGCCGCTGGTGCGCAATGACGCCCACAAGCTGATCGAAGAGTGCATGATCCTGGCGAACATCGCCGCGGCGCGCGCACTGGGCCGCAAGAAGATGCCGGCGCTCTACCGGGTGCACGAGGGGCCTGAGCCGGAGAAACTCGAAGAGTTGCGCTCCTACCTCGGGCTGCGGGGCTTGTCCTTGGGCGGTGGTGCTAAGCCGCGTGCCAAAGACCTGGCCAAAGTGCTGGCGGCGATCGAGGGCCGTGAAGACGAAGCGCAGATTCAAGTGGTGCTGCTGCGGTCCTTGAAGCAGGCCGTCTACCAGCCGGACAACCAGGGTCACTTCGGCCTGGCGCTGGATGAATACGCGCACTTCACCTCGCCCATTCGCCGCTACCCTGATCTCTTGGTGCACCGCGGTCTGAAGCAGATCCTGGCCAGCAGTGGCGTGAAGAGCTTCCTCACCGGTGGACCGGCCAAGGCCTTTCGCTACTCCATGAACGACATGGTGTTGCTGGGGCAGCAGTGCTCAGCGGCAGAGCGGCGGGCTGATGAGGCGACCCGTGACGTCACCAACTGGCTCAAGTGCGAGTACATGAGCGACCGCGTCGGCGACGAATTCGACGGCGTGGTCTCCGCGGTGACGTCCTTTGGTTTGTTTGTGGACATGACCGCTGTGTATGTCGAGGGCCTGGTGCACATCAGCAACCTGCCAAACGACTATTACAATTTTGACCCTGTCTCCCAGCAGTTGGTGGGCAAGGGGCACGGCGTGGCGTACAGCTTGGGCAAAAAAGTGCGCGTGAAGGTAGCGCGGGTTGATTTGGACGAGCGCAAAATTGATCTTGACCTAGTGGTGGATGTTGCGCCCAAAGCGGCCAAAAAGCCGAGGAAAAGGTCGCGTCGCAGATGAGCAAGCGCGGCAAGAAACCGGCGGGCGACACAGAGCTCGCCCGGGTGCATGGCCTGCACGCGGCCGAGGCCGTGCTGCAGCGCCGGCCCGAGGCGGTGGTGCGGATCTACGCACAGGAGAGCCGTCAGGATGATCGCTTAAACGCGCTGTTGGATACGGCGCAGGCGCTGGGGCTGGTGATCGAGCGCTGCGGCACCGAACAGCTCGACAAGCTCAGTCACGACGGTGTGCACCAGGGCGTGTGTATCGAGGTGATGCCCTCACAGCCTAAGACAGAGCGCGAGCTCTGGGCGCTGCTGGACGGCGTGCAGCAGCAGGGGCAAGTGCCGCTGCTGCTGGTGCTCGACGGGGTGACTGACCCGCACAACCTCGGTGCCTGTCTGCGCAGCGCGGATGCAGCGGGTGTGCACGCGGTGATTGCGCCGCGCGACCGGGCGGCGGGGCTCACGGCCACGGCGCGCAAGGTGGCGACCGGCGCGGCGGAGTTCGTGCCTTTTTTTCAGGTTGGCAATTTGTCACGCTGTCTGGCGACGCTCGAAGAGCGCGGCATCTGGCGCATCGGCCTGGCGGGGGAGACGCCGCTGGCCTACACCGACTGCGACTTCAAGGCGCCCACGGCGCTGGTGATGGGCAGCGAGGGAAAGGGCCTGCGCCGCCTGACTCGGGAGCACTGTGATCAGCTGGTCGCCATTCCCATGGCGGGCACGGTACAGAGCCTGAACGTATCGGTGGCGGCGGGTGTCTGTCTGTTTGAAGTAGTGCGTCAGCGTACCTCAGAACAATAATTGGTCATTTTGCGATTATCGACCTTTGCCCTTGTGCAAAGGTCGATAAGCTGCCAGAATGCCGGGTTTCACTCACTCCTTGTCCAAGCAGTCGCTTGTTTGGCAAAACCCAAAGGGAGATTACATGCGACATTATGAAATCGTGTTCATGGTCCATCCGGATCAGAGCGAGCAAGTACCTGCCATGATCGAGCGCTACCGCGCACTGATCGAGCAAGCCGAAGGCAAATTCCACCGCTTGGAAGATTGGGGCCGCCGTCAGTTGGCTTACCCTATCGACAAGATTTACAAAGCACACTACGTGCTGATGAACGTTGAATGCAGCGTCGATGTGCTCGCAGAGCTCAAAAGCGCGTTCAAATTCAACGACGCTGTCATCCGACACATGGTGCTGAGCCGTGAAGAAGCTGAGACAGAGCAATCTCTACTCGCCAAGCGTGAAGAGTCTACTAGCAGCCGTGGCGGTCGCGATGGTAAGGATCGGTCTTCTTCGACTGAATCTAAACCAGCAGCAGCGCCAGCAGAGGCCGCTGAGTCTTCCGAAGCAGAGAAACCAGCTGAAGCTGGCGACGCTGCCCCTCAGGCTGACGCCTGACCGCAACTGGAGATAAACTCATATGTCACGCTTTTATCGTCGTCGTAAATTTTGCCGTTTCACAGCGGACAACGTCAAAGAGATCGATTACAAAGATCTCGATACGTTGAAAAACTACATCACAGAAACGGGCAAAATTGTCCCGAGCCGTATCACGGGCACCAAGGCAAAGTACCAGCGTCAGCTGTCTACTGCAGTCAAGCGCGCACGTTTCTTGGCTCTGCTGCCCTACACTGACGGCCATTAAGTCGTCGGTAGGCCTTTGACATGGGCGCGATCGCAAATTTTGTTGTTCGTGGCCCGGGTCAGGCGGCACTGGTTGCCGCCACAACCCTGACGATGTCGGTGGCTTTGCCGCCGGTTGTCTGGTTGAGTAATGCAGTCTTGGCGCTCTATTTGATGCGCTTCGGCTGGAAGGGGTCTGTGCCGATGCTGCTGGTGTCGACACTGGGTGCTCTGGCGTTGTTTTGGGCTGTGTTTGGCCTGCCAACGCTGGGCATTGTCAGCGGGTTGATCTTTTGGTTGCCCGTACTGATCTCCGCACTTGTGCTGCGCGTCACTGTCAGTTTGGAGCTCGCGACGCTGTCGTGTTTGGCCTCCGCGCTGGCAGCTGTGCTGGTGTCGTATGCCTTGCTCGGTGATCCCGCTGTCTATTGGCGGGATTTTCTGGGCAGCAACGCGCAGTTGAGCGAATTGTTGGTGCAGTCAGCCCCGCTGAACGGGGTTGATTTGCTCGGTCTGTTTGCCAAATTGGCCACCGGATTGATGGCGGGCGGGGTGTTTCTCAATACCTTACTCGGTCTCTATCTCGGCAGGCATTGGCAGGCTCAGCAGTTCCAGCCTGGGGGTTTCAAAGAGGCGTTTTGTGGCCTCAAATTGGGCCTAGCTGTGAACACGGCATCGGCGATTGTCTGCGCCCTTGGCTTGTTCAGCGAGACAGGATTTGGCTTTGCCCTGGCAATGCCGCTTGTGTTTTTACTCACCGTACAGGGGCTGGCGGTTGTGCACGGCATTGCCGCCGCACGTCAGTGGCCTAAAATGGTAGTGGTATCGGTTTACTTGGCGCTGCTGGTGCCGCACGTGGTTGTATTGATCTGCGTGTTGGCCATTGTGGATGCTTGGTTTGATTTAAGAGCCCGCGTTTAACGCGTCTATACGCGAAGCCAGGCTCTAACATACAGTCCGACGTGGTTCGGCAGAGGAATTTAGTCATGCAATTGATTTTGCTTCAAAAAGTAGACAACCTGGGAAATCTCGGGGAAATCGTTGATGTGCGCGCTGGTTATGCACGCAACTATCTGTTGCCTAAAGGCTTGTGCAAAGTGGCAACAGAAGACAACAAGGCAGAATTTGAGACGCGTCGTGCCGAGTTGGAAAAACTCGCCGCTGAACAGCTCACCGCTGCTCAGGCACGTGCGGACAAGATCACTGCACTGTCAGTCACCATCCAGGCGAATTCTGGTACAGAGGGCAAGCTCTTCGGCTCCCTCGGTCCTCAGGACATCGCTGAAGCTGTCACAGCAGCTGGTGTCGAGGTTTCCAGGCGCGAAGTGCGTTTGCCTGAGGGACCGCTGCGCACCACAGGTGAGCACGAAGTGACCTTGCACCTGCACAGCGATGTAGATGCAGTGCTTAGCCTTCTGGTCGAAGGCATCGAGTGATCTAAAGATCACCCGTGTGAAAAAACCCCGGATTCCGGGGTTTTTTTTGGCCGTGAAAAAGTGGCGACGATTGTGTAGGGCCTGTAAGCCGCAGGAGCACCGGCGGCATGCCCCGCAAACAATCACTGAGCACGGATTGGGCGCGGTGCATGACGCGAGCTCAAGTTTGCTGCGCAAACCCGGATACCGCTGCGCTACTTCCGGGCTACAAGACGGCAGGCATCTCTGACGGCCGCAACATCGCCAAACCCGTAGCCTGTCATGCAGCGAAGCGCTATGCGGGGAATCACTGGCCCCAAGTATTAACACCGTGCTTGGGTC
>JAWSVD010000436.1:0-1092 GCA_033852095.1 Granulosicoccaceae bacterium
TGCCAAAGGCAAGCATTTTCTGGTCTACAACGGCGCGGAAAACCTGCAATTCGATGAGGTGCCGCCGCGCCGCGGCAGCTAAGAGCCGCTTGTCAGGCAGGCGACACCCCGCATGCGGCAAAGCTTCTTGACGGGCTTCGGCGGAGTCGACGATGTTCGGTAGTTTGTAGCCCGGAAGTAGCGGAGCGGTATCCGGGTTTGCGAAGCAAACTTGATTTCAGCTCTAGTACTCTGACAGCATGATAAATTGGGATGCAGTGGATATGCGAATACTTTTTGATTGGGTGAGAAGCTGGGTGCTAAGCACAACTTCAACCCTCAACAACCACCCTGCGGGAGCGCCTCTGTTGCGTTTGCGCTGCGTTACAGCCCTCGAAAAGGGCCAGCCATTCCCTTCGGTCTGCGCCTTGCGGAAACACAACAGAGACACTCTGCATCCGAAATTTCCACACTGTCAGAGCACTAGTGCCAAATATTCCCTGAAATAGGCGGCTTGCGGCGTTTTGCATCGGCTCGGCCAATGAAGCAAAGTGGCCCGGCTGTCTCACGTTGACAGCAAGAGTCTGCTCACCGCTGTTGTTTCGATTTCATCCGGACATAACGCCGCATACTTCACCCAGGAGGCCGAGAGGGGGCTGGAATGCTCAATCTGACGGCCGCTAGCCACAAGCGGATACATCCCCCGCTCACCTCTGCACACCACCCCCGCTGCCACCAGCAACAGCGGCCGATCACGTCATTCAATCACCGCAAAACAATCACCCCGCCCTCTCAAGACACGGACTGAATTCTGCATACAAAGACACGATAACCATTCTCATTTGTACTTGCGTTAGCATAAGTGGTAAATTCTGCGTTATCGACTTAATAAGCGATGCCTAAATTCTGGCAACGCCTTCTGTCCAGTCGTTTTCTCCTTTACAAAAATCAGGGAATATCACGTGAAGAAAAGCACCCTTGCGATGGCTGTTGCAGCCACCACAATGATCGGACTCAGCGCTTGCGCTGTCATGGAAAAGAGCGACACGGGCAGCAGCGTCAGCGCTGACACTGTCTACGGCGACTTTCCAGTCACAGTGGCGGACTACGCGG
>JAWSVD010000054.1:0-7417 GCA_033852095.1 Granulosicoccaceae bacterium
AGGCGGTCGAAAGGGTCAAAACCCCACGGCCAGACCTCGCCCCAGCTGAGCTGCGCGGTGGCGCGGCGCAGCGCCTCGGGGCCGAAGCGGGTGCCGGGCCGGCCCGAGGTGGACAGGTCATAGGGCACCCCCATGATGGCGTAATCCACGCCGTCGAGGTCTCGCGTCAGGCGGCGGCGCATGAAGCTGCGCGCGCCGGAGTACGGCATTTCGTTTTCGGTGCCGTAGAGTGAGTCGTGATCGAAGGCTTGGTCGCCTTTGTGGATTCGGCTCAAGTGTTTCTCCTTTTGGGTAGGTTCTGATGCCTGCCCGGATAATTTATTTGTCGTTCGCTGTTGAGCGGATCAGTGATGAGTTTTTGGGCATTAGGTTTTGACGAGCAATTTTCCGGCTGAAACTGCCCGCAGCCCGGCCGAACCAACAGCTTGATCTGTGTGTTCTGTGGGTTCGGCTTTAGCCGGAAAGTGGCCGGACATTCACTTGACCTCCAACCGGCGCGGATCAACGGCCTTGGCCAAGGACGCCATTTCGCCTGTTAGGGGTTCGTCGCAGAGCAGCGCTGCAGCTAGTTCGCCCACGCAGGGGGATGTTTGGATGCCGTAGCCGCCGACGCCTGCCAGCCAGAACAAGCCTGGCACATCCCTGCTGGGGCCGATCACGGGGGCGCGGTCGGGGGCGAAGGTGCGCAGCCCTGCCCAGCTGTGCTCTACCCGCTCTATCTGCAGAGTGCTGCACTGGTCGAGGTAGTCGGCGGCGATGGCGATGTCCATCTCTTCGGGCCAGGCGTCGTGGGGGTCCACGGGTGTTTCGTCGGTGGGGCTGACCATCAAGTGGCCTGCGTCTGGTTTGAAGTAAAAATCCTCGTCGACTTCGTTCACCTCCGGCATGTCCGCGACATCAAAACCAGGCGCTTTGATGATCACGCCGGTGCGCCGCAGCGGCTGCAGGCCGAGCGGCTCGGCACCGAACAGCTGCGCCACCGGGTCGGCCCAAGCGCCTGCGGCGTCAACCACGGTGTCGGCGAGCCATTCGCCCTGGGTGGTGATCACGCGCCACTGCGTGCCCTCGCGCCGGGCGGATTGCAACTGCGCCCCGCGCTGAAATGACACGCCGTGCGTCCGAGCGGATTTACAGTAGGATTGCAGCAGTGACTCGACCTCGATGTCCCAGCAATCCGGGTCGTAGAAAGCGGCCGCTACGTAGTTTGGGTCCAGAAATGGCACCCGCTCCAGCGCTTGATCCACGCTCTGCGGCTGCACGATGGCGGCGTTTTCTGCGGGCTTGGTGCTGAGTTCCTGCGCCAACAGCTGATCAAAGGTGGCCTGCTTTTCGGCCGAGGCGATGATCAGGTTGCCGCGGCGCTTGAGCAGCGCGACATCGCTGAAGCCGTCTGGAGGTGAGAACATAAATTCAGCGCTCTGCGCTGTTAAACGCCCTGCTAAGTCCGAATGAAAGCGGTAGCTGAACTCGGCCGCCGAGCGCCCCGTCGAGTGATAACCGAGCGCACTCTCCTGCTCCAGCAGCAGCACCGAGCGCCGCCCGCGGAGTGCGTGTGCCAGTGACGCACCCACGATGCCGCCGCCGATGATTGCGATGTCCACCTGCTCTGTCATATTCCTTTCACTCCCATGCTGACCGACCGTCTCTGTGGCAGTGTATGCCTATCCAAGACGCTTTGCTTAGGCACTAATTCGCCGGGTCACTGAGCCGCGAGTCCATTGGCGAAATGCTCCTGATCAGACACCGAGTCACGCGGATGCGCTTCGCTTATACGCCCTACGACAATCTCGCCGCAGCATCACATCGCCGCCTCCCGTAGCCCGTCATGGAGCGGAGCGCAATGCGGGGAACCCCACAGGATGTTGCCCGAATAAATTCGGCCCCACAGGGACGGAGATATTGCCTGGGCTCGGTGCGTGAGGTGAGATCAAGTGTGCTGCGCACACCCGGATACCGCTCCGCTAATTCCGGGCTACGCCGGAGCCAACATCGGTGAGGCCGGTGATATCGGCGATGTATGCAAAATCACCGAACTCGCCCTTCCCCCCCTTGTGAACTCGAACGAGTAGCGCAGGCTTGCTGGGAAATAGCGGGGCAAGTGTTTGAGCGCAGCGAGTTTTTGCCACGCCCCTGCAAGCTGAGCAACGCAGTGGTTTTGCGCAGCAAAACGAGGACGCGGGCGTGCCTTTTTGGTTACTTTTTAGCACTAAAAAGTGACTCGCCCGCCCGGCGATTGAGGGCATCGAAGCCAAAGAGTTTTCAAGCCGGCAGCGCCAATCCAAGAAACAAGACCCCACACGGCATTGTTCGAATAAAACGGCCCGCAGCCCGGCCTGCGCGGCCCGAACGAACCTACAGGTCGTCACGCGCTGAGTGCCTCGTGGCTAGAGCCGTGCCGATCTATTTTCCGGCTGAAGCCGAACCTACAAAAAATTCGGTGCACGACATCGGCTTGGTGGCTGACGTGAGATCAAGTGTGCTTCGCACACCCGGATACCGCTCCGCTACTTCCGGGCTACGCCTGTGGCTGCATCCCGCAACGGGATCAGGTCCACATGCTTTCAGGCGTGATGATTTCAAAGGGCAAGAGGTGGTGCTCCATGGCGGCGCCCTTTTTGGCGTCGATGGCGCGCAGCATCACGCTCAGCAGCTCGTCGGTGACCTGTTCCACAGGGTGGCAAAAGGCGGCGCTGATCAGGCCTTCGGTCAGGCCCTTGCGCGTTTCTGGGCCTATGTCTCTGCACACCACTTTGATCTGCTTGCGGTCTTCTTCGGGGACTTCCCGCAGCGCGCGCAGCACCCCGGATATGCCGCCGCCGTTGACAAAGATGCCGCGCAGATCGGGCTGCTCGGCGCAGATTTTTTTCACGATGTCGTAGGCAACATCGGGCTCTTCGTAGCTCAGCTGTGATTCACCGACCTGATAGGCCGGGGCGTGCTCTCTCATATAAGAGCGGAAGCTGGCGTCCGAGAAATCCTGGCACTGGTAGCGGTGGGTGCCGATCAAGCTGGCAATGGCACCGCTGCCGCTGCTGAGCTGACTCAAAAACCAAGCCGCCGTACGGCCCAGCTTCCAGTTGTCTGTGCCGACGAAGCCGGCGCGGCTCTGCGCGGAGAGATCGGTAACATAAGCCACCACCGGCACGCCCTTTTCACGCAGGTCATCGATGGCCTGACTGACGATGGGATGATCGGCGGTGACAAGCGCAATGGCCTCGGTGGCCTCCCCCATCTGTGCCAGCGTCTCGGCAATCGATTCCGGTGAAAGTGTATCGGCAAAGCGCAGGTCGACGGCGATATCGACCTCGCCATGGCGAGCAGCCTGCTGCTCGATGGCACTGGCCCACAAGCGATTAATCGACCGATGGGATTGCTGTAACAGAAAGCCTAGCCGGCGCCGCGGCAGAGTCTCGCGCTTGCGCTGCTGCAGTGCACCCAGCCCGTAAAAACCGATCTCGGCAGCGGCGTCCAAGATCCGCTCGGAGGTCTCCTGCCGCACCGATCCATCGCCGCGCAGCAATCGATTGATGGTTGAGACACTCACACCCGCTCTTGCGGCGAGATCGGCGATTGTCGGTCGACTCATACTTTCCTCCAGATTGTTCCATCAATGAAATGAACCATAATGACACTATATGGCATATAAGTGCTTTATGTCTATTTCATTTATGCACCTTAGCGGTTACTTTCAACTCGCGAAATGATCCACGACGTTCATGACGCGACCCACTCAAAGGAGTACATCTAATGACGTTAATAAAGACCTTAACTTCCACCGCACTGGCAGCTGCCTTCTTCAGCACCACCTGCATGGCAGCGAACATCGCTGTTATCGGTGGAAAGTCCGACGACGAGTTTTTCGCTCGTATCAAAAAGGGCATTGATGACGCGACCTTGGTTGTAGAGGCCAACGGCGGCTCGGTCAACTACCTGCAACTGCAGAGCTACGACAACCTCGGGCCAGACGCGGCACAGCTGGTGCGCACCGCTATCAGCCAAGGTGTCGATGGCATTGTGGTCCCCAACTGGGTACCCGAAGCCGAAGACGCGGCAATCAAAGCAGCCGTCGCCAAAGGCATCAAAGTCATTCTGATGAACGCCGGTAGCCTGGAAAAGGCCCTGGAGCTGGGCGCAATCAACTACGTCGGCTCCGATGAATACGTCGCAGGCCGCGCGGGCGGTGATTACTTCTCCGCGCACGGTGTGAAGAACGTGCTCTGCGTCAACTCCGTGCCCGGTGCCGCCAACCTCGAAGCGCGCTGCAAAGGTGTGATCGATGCGGTGACCGAAGCCGGTGGACAAGCCAAGCAACTGCCCCTGCCCGCCACATCTTTTGGTGATCAAACGGCCATTGCAGAAGCTGTAAAAGCGACCTTGATCCAAGACGACAGCATCGACGGCGTGATCAATATCTCCGCGACCGACGCCGACGCCGCCGCATCGGGTATTAGACAAGCTGGCAAGACCGGCACCGTGATGCACGGTACTTTTGACATGAACGGCTCTGGCCTTAAGCGCATCCAAGACGGCAGCCAGTCGTTCGCCATCGACCAACAACCCTACTTGCAATCTCTTTTGGCTGTGCAGCTGCTCGCATCACACATCGATTTTGGCACCAAGCTACCCACCGCGCCCATCTTGACAGGACCCGGTGTTGTGGACGCAAGCAATATCGAGTCAACACTCGTTGGTGTTAAAAAGGGCGCTCGCTAAAGCCCCCTCCCCCAGAATAGCGCCCTCTCTGGAGCTGTTTGCGAGTCAGTAAGTAAACGTGTCCGGGCCAACAATCAGCCCGGACACGCACAAAGTCACGCGTATAAGCGGAAACTAAATATGAATAATTTTTCTTTCGGTGGTCTAGTGAGACGACCAGAAGCCGGCGCCTTCCTCGGTCTGATCGTCGTGCTGACTTTTTTCGTTATTTTTGGCAGTGCCAATTTTCTCAAACCCGCTGGCGCCGCCAGCTGGCTCAACGTCGCCGCCAACCTTGGCATAATCGCCCTGCCCATCGGCCTGTTGATGATCGCCGGTGAGCTCGATATATCCATTGGCGCCATGGTGCCCGCTGGCTCCATGACCGTTGCCGTCATGTCCGGTCACTATGAACTGCCCATGTGGATGGGCATGCTCGGCTCCATTGCTGTCGGTGTAACAGTCGGCCTGATCAACGGCTTCCTGGTAGTGCGCACCGCCGTGCCTTCACTGATCGTCACCCTGGGTATGTTGTTTGCGGTGCAGGGCCTGACACTGGGGTTTTCAGTGCTGCTCACCGGCACCACTTCGGTCCCGCTTGAATCAGAAACTTGGGCAAAAATGTTCTTTGGCCACTTCATTAACGACACCTTCCAGGTCATTGTTTTTTGGTGGGTCGCACTGACCGCTGTCTACTACTTCTACATCCACAAGTCGCCCATCGGCAACTGGATATTCGCCATGGGTGGCGACAAGGTCTCCGCCCGCAACGCCGGCATCCCCACCAACACCCTGACCATTGGCCTGTTTGTCCTGTCCGCCACCAGCGCTTCATTCGTGGGTATGTGCCAGGCCATCTTGTTCAACTCGGCTCAGGTCTCGGGCGGCATGATCTTCATCTTCAACTGCATCATCTCTGTTGTGGTTGGCGGCGTGCTGCTCACCGGCGGTTTCGGCTCCATCATCGGTATTTTCTTCGGCACCATCACCTTTGCCGTGGTCAACCAAGGCATCTACTTCACCGATTTCGACCGCAACTGGTCCTCTCTGATCATCGGTGTGATGCTGCTGGCCGCTGTGTTGATGAACAACACTTTCCGCCAAATGGCACTTGCGTACACACCAAAGAAAAAGGCTAAGGGGTCAGCATGAGCGAGCAATCCATTCTAGAGCTGGACAATGTCAGCAAGTCTTTTGGCCCCATTGGCGTCTTGCACGACATTTCCCTGAAAGTGCACGCCGGAGAAGTGCTCTGCTTGCTGGGTGACAACGGCGCCGGTAAGTCGACGTTGATCAAAACCCTGTGCGGTGTTTATAAGCCAACATCTGGCAGCGTCAAGTTCGAGGCCAAGGACATTGTCTTTAACAGCCCGCGCGAAGCGCAGGATCGCGGTATTGCAACCGTGCACCAGTTCGGTGGCACCTTCCCGCTGATGAGCATTGGTCGCTCCTTCTTCGTCGGCGTCGAGCCCACCAGAGGCTGGGGCCCATTTAAGGTCTACGACCGCAAAAAGGCCAATGAGATCGCGGTCAAGGCCGTGCGCGAGTTCGGCATCACCCGCATCGACGACGGCGATCGTTTAATCGGCGGCCTCTCGGGTGGAGAACGCCAGTCGCTGGCCATCGCCCGCGCCGTGCACTTCGGTGCCAGGGTATTGATTCTCGACGAGCCCACCGCTGCACTGGGTGTAAAAGAGGCGTCACACGTTCTGCGCATCGTTTTTGAAGCCAAGCGACGCGGCCTCGCAATTATCTTCATCACCCACAACGTGATGCACGCGATGACCGTGGGCGATCACTTTGCAGTGCTGATCAAGGGCGCCATGGCGGCAGATTTTCGCAAAGGAGAGAAAACCCGTGAAGAGATCACCGACCTGATGGCCGGCGGTGAAGCCATGGCTGATCTGGAAGCGGAAATCGCGGCCTACGCCGCCGAGAAAGTACCTAGCTAAGGCGGCAAGACCCCGACATCGACACACGCCTATCTCACACAGAATCCGCCGGCGGCAACACAGCAGCCGGCACCCAGGGAGCTAAAAATGAGAAATACCTTTGCATTAGCCGCTTGCGCTGAAATGTTATGGCTGGACAAGCCCATCGAGTGGCGCGCCGCGCGACTGAGCGAGATGGGCCTGGATGTGGGGCTGTGGAACTGGCAGGCGCACGATCTTGGCAAGCTGGAAAAATCCGGCGCCACCTTCACCATCGTCAACGGCTATCTGCGCGGCACATTGGCAGACGATGAAGGCGCCAAAGAGCTTATAGCCACCGCCCGCGAGACAATCCACGCCTGCAAACGCTTAGGGATCCAGCGCTATAACCTGCACGGCACAGGGCTCGATCACCAGGGCCTGCCGGTTCAGCCAGTGCACGCCGTTACAGGCGCGATGTGGCTCAAGGCCAGGGACACCCTGGAGCAGATCTGCGAGCTCGCCGAAGAAGAAGACGTCACTTTTAGTCTTGAGAATTTAAATCAAAAAGTCGACCACGCCGGTGTGCCCTTCTGCACAGCAGAAGACACCATCGCGTTGGTATCAAACATCGACAGCCCGCGCTTAAACCTCAACCTCGATCTCTACCACGCGCAGATTGACGAGGGCAACATCACCGAGATCTGCCGCAGCGCACAGCCGTGGATCGGTGAGATACAAGTCGCGGATGTACCCGGTCGCTGTGAACCCGGCAGCGGCGAGGTGAATTACAAGGGCATCGCACGGGCGCTGCA
>JAWSVD010000054.1:7457-12932 GCA_033852095.1 Granulosicoccaceae bacterium
GCACAAAGCACAAATTAACACAGAGATTCCCCCATGAAAGTAGCACTCGATCCCTATATGCACCGCCACCTCCCGCTCGAGGAGCTCGGCCCACTCGCCGCTCGACTCGGCTATAAGTGGCTGGAACTCTCCCCGCGCGCAGATTTCCTCGACTGGTTCAAGGCGCCTCGGGTATTCCCGGATCGAATTAAATCGTTCAGGAAATCCCTGCGCGACAGCGACGTCGGCATCGCCTCCCTGCTGCCCATGTACCGCTGGGCATCCAACGACGAGACCGAGCGCAAAGCCGCCGTTCGCCACTGGAAGCGCGCCATCGAGATAGCCGTTGAGCTGGAAGTGGACACCATGAACTCCGAGTTCGGCCGCGGCCCTCACCCGGACAAGGGCAGCTGCTACTGCTGCCACACCGGCGCCATGGTCGAGGCCTGCGAAGACGCCTGGTGGCGTTCCATGGAAGAGCTGGTGCCGATCTTCGAGCGCGAGGGCATCACCCTCAACATCGAGCCGCACCCAGAGGATTGGGTGGAGACGCTGCAACCCTCGGTGGACCTGATCCGCACCGTCAACTCCGACCGCGTGAAGTTTCTCTATTGCGCGCCACACACTTTCTATTTTGGCGACGACACCAAAGCGATGCTGCGCCAGTGCGCCGACGTACTGGCACATGTGCACGTGGCCGACACCTTTAACCACAAGGGCTCGTCTGGCTTGCGTTACATCATCAATCCGCCCGGCTCCAACGCCCGCGTGCACCAGCACTTGAACATGGGCGAGGGCGAGGTGCCGTGGGATGACTTCTTCTCCACCCTCGCCGAGATCGGCTTTGACGGCGTCATGACCTCGTGTGTGTTTGCCTGGGAAGAGAAGGCCGACGAATCCGGCATCTTCATGCGCACCGAAATGCAAATGTACCTCGACAAATACTGGGGCCAAAAATGACACTAAAGGTCGGTATTATCGGCACAGGTATGATCGGTCAAGATCATGTCCGCCGGCTCAGCCAACAGCTCTCGGGCGTGGCGGTCACGGCCGTCAGTGACATCGACTTGAAACGCGCCCAGTCCGCCGCCCCCGACGGGGCGCAGGTCTTTGACACGGCAGAGGCGCTGATCAATTCATCAGCCGTCGACGCGGTGGTGCTGTGCTCTTGGGGCCCTGCCCACGAGGAGCAGCTTCTGGCTTGTATTAAAGCCGGAAAACCGGTTTTCTGCGAAAAACCGCTGGTCACGTCGGGTGAATCCGCGCTGCGCGTGATCGACGCCGAAGTGGCTTTTGGCAAACGTTTGGTGCAGGTCGGCTTTATGCGCCGCTTTGACAGCGACTACCGCCAGCTCAAGTCGGTACTGGACGGCGGCTCACTGGGCCTGCCGCTGATGTACCACTCAGTGCACCGCAACGCTTCGGTGCCGGCGGGTTTGTACACCTCCGACATGCTGCTCAACGACACCCTGGTGCACGACGCAGACACTTCGCGCTGGCTGCTGAACGATGAAATAGCAGCGGTTGAAGTGCGCCACCCGCGGCGTTCCAGTCGTGGCGAAGGCTTGCGTGACCCCTGCTTTGTGCTGCTGCACATGCAGTCGGGGGCGCTAGTAGACGTGGAGATCTCGGTGAATATCGGCTACGGCTACGACATCCGCGGTGAAGCGAGCTGCGAGCGCGGCGTGGTCAGCCTGCCCGATCGCCCTGCCCCGTTGATCAGCGATGAGCACGGCGTGCGCCGGCACATCCCGATGGACTGGCGCGAGCGTTTCGTCGAAGCCTACGACCAGGAGTTTCGCGAATGGATTGTGGCGGCCAGCGCAGGCACCGCGACCGGACCGAGCACTTGGGACGGCTACGCCGCAACTCTGACCGGTGAAGCGGCACTTCGCGCGGCGGCCAGCGGCGCGCGCGAGACACTGAGCTTGCGAGACAAACCGGCGCTCTATTAAGTCTCGAACTGCTAACGCCCCCTTTCCCCAGAGGGGTTGGCAGCACAAATGGCGCCTTGAAGTAAAAGGAAATACCAGTGGTTCATCTGGCCGCGCGCCCCTGCGCGGCCGGACGGTCCGCAGCATTCAAAAAAGCAGTTCACAACCTCAGTCAGTGACACCCTCAACAACAGCGGGCGCTGTGTTTCACAAAAGACAAGCCCCACCACACACAAAGGAAGGAAAACACCATGTTGAACGGAGAAAAATCATTCGCCAGACCCTTTCGCTGGGGCATGGTAGGCGGTGGTCGCACCGGCCAGGTGGGCTATAAGCACCGCACTGGCGCACTGCGCGACAATACTTCCTGCCGCTTGGTCTGCGGCGCTTTTGATCTGGACGCCGAGCGAGGCCAGGATTTCGGCGTCAACCTAGGCGTTGACGAGCAGCGCTGTTATGCGGATTACCAAACCCTGATCGCCGAAGAAGCCAAGCGCGAAGACGGTGTTGAGGTTGTCACTATTGCAACCCCAAACTTCACCCACTTTGAGATCACCAAGGAATGCCTGTTGGCCGGCCTCCACGTGGTGTGTGAAAAACCGCTGTTTTTCACCGTGGCCGAATGCGATGAAATAGCCGCACTGGCAGAAAAGCAGAACCTCATCGTCGGTGTCACCTACGGCTTCACCGGTCACCCGCTGGTACACCAGATGGCGGCCATGGTGAAAAAGGGCATGCTCGGCGATATCCGCATAGTGGAGCTGCAATACACCCACGGCTTTAACGCCGGTGACGACGCCAACCCAGCGGATGCGGTGAAGTGGCGCACCAACCCCAAGACCTCCGGCCCGACTTTTGTGCTCGGCGACATCGGCACACACCTGCACTATTTGTCCGAAGTCGTGCTGCCGCACATGAAGATCGAAAAGCTGCTGTGTGACCGCCAGTCCTTTATCAAGTCGCGCAGCCCGTTGGAGGACAACGCCTACGTGCTGTCCCACTACGACAACGGCGCGGTGGGCAGACTGTGGGCTTCCTCGGTGAACACCGGCAACATGGGCAGCCAGCGCTATCGCTTTGTCGGCAGCAAAGCCTCGGTGGAATGGTCGGATTCAAGACCCGATCAGCTGCTCTATGAGGTCCAGGGGCAGCCGCCACAGATCCTGCACCACGGTATGCCTTATTTAGAAGACGAATCACTCGCGGTAGACCGCATGGGTGCGCTGCACACTGAGGGGCTGGGCGACGCCTGGGCCAACATTTACCTGTGGATCATGCAGGCGGTCGACGCCAAAGAGCGCGGCGATGAAGAATTCCTCAAGACCCATCACTACCCCGATATCAAGGCTGGCACCGACGGTGTTCGCTGGCTGGAGAACTGCGTTCGCTCGGCCGACGCTGGCTCCCAGTGGGTCGACTGTTAGAAATTACAACCTCTGAGATTAGTAACGATGAAATTATCAATTTGCACAGACGTCATGGCCGATCTGTCTTTCACTGACATGCTGGACAAATGTGTGGCGCTCGGCGTCGAAGGCGTGGAGATGACCGGCGGCGGCTGGTCGCCGGGCCCCCACTTCCGCGCCGATGTGATGCTGGCCGATGCCTCCAAGCGCCGGGCTGCGCTGGCGGAACTGGCGGCGCGCGATCTGAAGATCGTCGCTCTCAATTGCTCCGGCAACCCGCTGGACCCGGGTGCCATGGGCAAGAAGCACAAGAAAGAGATGGAAGACACAGTGCGCCTCGCCGGTGAGCTAGGCATACAGAAGGTAGTCGCCATGTCGGGCCTGCCGGGTGCAGCACCGGGTGACAGCGTGCCCAACTGGTTGGTCTACACCAAGAGCTGGCCTGAAGAAATGCCCGAGCGCGACCGCTATCAGTGGGAAGATTGCGCGATCCCCTTCTGGTCCAGCATGGTCGATTTGGCCAAAGAAGTTGGCGTACAGAAATACGCGCTGGAGAACTTCAGTGCCATGTTGGTCTGGAACCCCGAGACCCTGTTCAGACTCAGAGACGCAGTGGGTCCCACCGTCGGCCTGAACCTGGACCCCAGCCACCTGATGTGGATGGGCGCTGACCCCATCGCCAGCGCGCGCGCCCTGGGCGACGCCATCCACCACGTGCACGGCAAGGACACCCGCATTGAGCGCGGCCTGGCCGACATCAACGGTATCCTCGAGACCCGCGATGTCACCGACGTGGCCAATCGTGCGTGGAACTACGTCGCCGTCGGTGCGGGCAAAGACCTGCAGTGGTGGAAGGAGTTCTTCTCTGTTGTGCGCATGACCGGCTACAACGACTGGGTCAGCCTTGAGATGGAAGACTTCACCATGTCCACGGAAGCGGGCATTCAATCCTCCATCGATGCGCTGCAAGCCACCATCAGCCGTTAATACAAGCCGTGCGGGGCGCCTGCTGGCGCCTCGCCTGCTCGTCGAGATTCATTCACTATGCAACAGACCATCACCATCACCTGTGCCCCGTGTTGCTGGGGCGTCGACGACGTCAGCAACCCTCACCTCCCCGCCTGGCAGACCGTGCTCGAACAAGCCGCCAGCGCTGGCTTCGGCGGCCTGGAACTCGGGCCCTACGGTTATATTCCGCTGGACACAGCAGTGGTTACCGCAGCCCTGCAGCAACACCAGCTGTCGATCGTCGCCGGCACCATCTTTGACGACCTGGTCTCCCCCGCCAACCGCGAATCGCTGCTGCGCCAGACCGATCAGATCTGCGCACTGATCACCGCCCTGCCAAAACCCGCCACACACCCGGGACAGCGCTTCGACGCGCCCTACCTGACGGTGATGGATTGGGGCCACGACGCCCGCGACTACGCTGCCGGCCACAGCGATCGCGCACAGCGATTGAGCGACGCCGACTGGCACGGCATGGTGCAAAACATCCGCGCTATCGCCACTCTGGCCCGCGACAAATACGGCGTGCGCGCCGTGATTCACCCACACGCCGGCGGCCACATTGAATTTGCCGACGAGCTAGAACGCATCGCCCAAGACATTCCCGCCGCAGAGGTGGGCCTGTGCCTTGACACCGGGCACCTGGCCTACGCGGGCATGGACCCTGTCGCCAGCTTGCGCCAGTATTGGGACCGTCTCGACTACATCCATTTCAAAGACATTGACCCTCTCGTATTCGCCGAAGTGATGCAAGAGGAGATCCGATTTTTTGACGCCTGCGCCAAGGGTGTTATGTGCCCCATCGGCCGCGGCAATATCGACTACGGTGCTATCCGCGCACTGCTCAGCGAACTCAGCTACGCGGGCTACATCACCATCGAGCAGGAGCGCGACCCGCGCAACACCGCATCCATCAAAGCGGATCTGGCCGTCAGCCGGGATTTTTTGAGCGAAGCTGGGTTCTGTTAGACGGGCCACTATGCCGACCGAAGGATCACCGCAGCTGTGGGTGAGAATTTATTCTTACAGCGATGCCAAATGAAACACCACTCCACCGCTGCAGCTACCGTTTGATACACAATTATCCATAGGCCGACAGGCCTGCGAACTACGATTGAAATCGAACCCACACAAGCCCTCCATTTACG
>JAWSVD010000437.1:0-489 GCA_033852095.1 Granulosicoccaceae bacterium
GCCTCGCTTGTCGAACCCTCTGCTCGACCTGTCCGGCCGAGGCTGCATCCCTCTTTTCTACATCGCAGATACAACAAAGCCCGGCGATTCGCCGGGCTCTGTTGAAATAGTTTAGCCGAGAGGGATGACTCCGGCGCTCCGCGCCTCCGCCCTACGGGTCGAGCTTCGCTCGATGCTGCGCTCGTGCCTCGCTTGTCGAACCCTCTATCGACCTGTCCGGCCGAGGTCGATTCCCTCAATTGGCAGATCCTAGATACAACAAAGCCCGGCGCTTGGCCGGGCTTTGGCGAGATTGGGTAGCCGAGAGGGATGACTCCGGCGCTCCGCGCCTCCGCCCTGCGGGTCGAGCTACGCTCGATGCTGCGCTCGTGCCTCGCTGGTCAAACCCTCTTCCGGGTTCGAACCCCTCAATTGGTAGATCCCTGAAACAACAAAGCCCCGCTGTTTATGGCGGGGCTCTGTATCTTATTTGGCGGAGAGAGAGGGATT
>JAWSVD010000438.1:0-1115 GCA_033852095.1 Granulosicoccaceae bacterium
AAGGCCGCCAGACTGGAGACCAGCACCCCGCCCTTGCCGTTGGGCCGCAACCGGGTGTCTGTCTCGTAGAGCTGCCCGCCGGGTGTCAGGGTGGAGAGGAAGTGTGTCAGCCGCTGCACCACCCGACCAAAGAAGACACTGTTGTCGAGGCTGCGCTCGCCGTCGGTGTGCTGCTCTTCGCCGCGGGAGTCGTGCAAGAACACCAGATCGAGATCGGAGGTGTAACTCAGCTCCAGACCGCCGAGCTTGCCATAGGCGATCACCGCCATGTCGGGGCGGTGAGCTTCGCCGTCGATCACGCAGCGGGGCTCGCCGTGCTTGGCGGCGAGTTGGCGCCAGACGATTTCCATCGACACCTCCAACACCGCCTCGGCCAGCCAGCTGAGGCAGTCGCTGACCTCCATCACACTGACTTCGCCCAGCACGTCGGCCACCGCCACACGCATGGCCACGCCGTGGCGGAACTGGCGCATGCGCTCCATCTGCTGCTCAAGATCATCGAAGGCGAGCTGCGCCACCTGCTGCCAGGCTTGGGTTTTCACCTGCTCGCGGTCGGGCAGCTCGTCCACGGCTACGCCGTGCAACAGCTCATCCAGTACCAGTGGGTGCTTGGCAATGAACTCCGCCACCGGGCCGCTGGCTTCGCTCAGGCGTACCAACAGCCTCAAGGCCGCGGGATTGTCGAGCAGGACTTGTAAATACACACTGCGCCCTGCGATGGCGCGCACAATGCCGATCAAGCGCTCCAACGTTTTCCCTGGCTGATCAGTTTCGACAGTGGCTTGCAATAACAGAGGCATCAATTGGTCAAGGCGAGTCTTTCCCTTGCTGGACAAGCGCGCGTAAAAGCCGCCCTGATGCAGCTCGTACAGGCGCGCGGCGGTGGCCTCTGGATAGTGGAACCCTGCCTCCTGCAGCACTGGCGCTATGTCTGCGACGCCCAAGTCACCCCAAGCGCTGGCCAAGGCGGTATTGGCACTGCGCTCGAGCTGCGCCGCCTCTTCGAGGTGGAATACCTCGCGAAAGACTGCGTGCACGCGCTCGCGCAGGGGCTGCATTTCGGCGCACAAACCAGCCCAGCTGTCGTGGCCCATGGCGTAGGCGATGCGCTGCTG
>JAWSVD010000055.1:0-764 GCA_033852095.1 Granulosicoccaceae bacterium
GCCGCCTGTCGCGGTAGCTCTTCTCCACCCGCACGTTCCAGGCCTTTTTGTAGCTCTCGCCAATGAGCCGGTGCCAGTGCGGGGTACAATTGCCTTTGGGCAGCGTCAACGGGCCTTCGCGCAACGCAGCTCGCAGTCGCGAGCTGATCAGTCCGCGGAACATCCGCATCATCACCACCGCAGGCAAGTAGGTGCCGTGCTTGGGTTTACACCAGTGGCCTGCACTGTCCACGCCGCCCTCGCTGATCAGGGCATGCAGGTGCGGGTGCACCGAGAGGTCTCTGCCCCAGGTGTGCAGGGCAAGGCTGAAGCCCGCTTCGGCGCCGAGGTTCTTGGCATCGCGGGTGATGCGCTTGAGCACCTCTGCTGCACAGGCAAACAACAGCGCGGCGAACCAGCGGGTGTTCTGCAACCAAAGCCCGTTGAAGGCATGAGGAACCGTGAAAACCACTTGCCGATGGGCTACGGGCAACAGGTGTTGTTGGTACTTCTCGAGCCACTGGTGGCGGTAGCTGCCGCTGCACTGCGGGCAGCTTCGGTGTCGGCAGGAGTTGTAATACACTGTGTGGTGGTGATCGGGCAAGCCGCTGGGACACTGCTCGACGCGCCCGCCAAAGGTGGACGTGCGGCAGTGTGAGATATGCCAACCCGCGTAGCGCTGCCACGATGTCAAAGACCGCGCAGCCACCAGCGGCGGCAGCGCCGTTTGCAGTATCCCTTGTATGCTATCCATGCGCACAGCCTCCACGACCTACTCTATCTTA
>JAWSVD010000439.1:0-1510 GCA_033852095.1 Granulosicoccaceae bacterium
CAGCCCGTTCAAAAAGTCAGATTTACCTAGTAGTGCCAGCGCTGTATAATATGTGCATCATTCCACGAGATTTGCGTCATGGCTTTGGGAACCCGGCGAGACGGTAAACAACACGAACTTTGGGTGGAGCGCTCGACGCTTATGCGCTCACCCAAACACGCCTTCTACGACAAGCTCAACGAACTGCTTCGCTCCATCAACTTCGACGATAAGGTCGAAGCCCTCTGCGAGCCATATTACGCCAGCGGTGGCCGCCCCGGTATCGCGCCAGGCGTCTACTTCCGCATGACGCTGATCGGCTATTTCGAAAATATCGACTCCCAGCGTGGCATTGCGTGGCGCTGCCAAGACAGTCTTTCCCTGCGCCGCTTCCTCGGCTGTGAGATGGACGAGAACACCCCTGTCCATGCCTCCATGACGCACACCCGCCAACGCCTGCCCAAGGACGTCTACGTGCAGGTGTTTGATATGGCGCTGGAGGCCGCCGGTGCCCATGGCCTGGTCAGTGGCGAGATTGGCGTGGACTCCACCACGCTGGAGGCGAACGCCTCCTTGCGCAATATCGAACGCCGCGACACGCACGAGGCCTACCCCGCCTATGTCGATCGGCTGATGGAGGAGGCGGGCGTTGTTGAGAAGGGTGAGAAGCCCACAGCCGAAGAGCGGCTGCGCTTTGACCGCAAGCGCAAGGGGAAAAAGCTATCGAACAAAGACTGGGAACCCAGTACTGACAAAGACGCCCGCATCATGCGGATGAAGAACGGCAGCTTCCATATGGGCTACAAGGCGGAGCATGCGGTCGATCTGAACTCCGGCGTGATTCTGTGTGCCAAGGTATACAAAGGTGATGAGGGCGACAGCAAGACCTTATTGGAGTCGCTGATCGGCACACTGGCACGGATGCAGCTGAGCAAGATAGCCAGCGGTATCAAAGCAGTCGTTGCCGACAAGGGCTACCACACACTCGAGCAGTTGAACGAATTGCAGATGCTGGGTGTGCGGGGATATTTAGCGGTTCCAGCGACCAAAGGCCAGCGGGTGTGGACGAACAAGAACGCCGACGAGACCCGAGCCTTTAAGAACAACCAAAGGCGTTGCAAGAGAGAGTACGGGAAGTCATTGCACCGAAAGCGCGGTGAGTTTGTGGAGCGTAGCTTCGCCCATGTGTGCAACACCGGCGGGCGACGACGATGTTGGGTGCGCGGGGAAGAAAACATCAACAAGCAATACGTTATCGCAGCGGCGGCGCACAACCTCGCAGCGATCATGCGGGCAAGTTTTGGCGTTGGCAAACCCAGAGCATGGGTGGACAAAGGAAAAACCTTCGCAGAGGTCGTTATCGCCTGTGTCAAAGAGTCTTTGGGCGCTCTGCAGCGCTTGAAGGCGCTGTTTTCTGGGTCCGGCAGAGGCTTCAGCCGGAGAACTCACCGATTTAGATTGACCAACACAGCCTGTCCTTTTTTGTGATTAGCTTGCGCTATAGAAAATAGCGAGGTTTATGAACGGGCTG
>JAWSVD010000440.1:0-719 GCA_033852095.1 Granulosicoccaceae bacterium
GCTCCGATGGTTGTTGTGTTTGTCTTCGTTGTACTAAAGAGCGGAAAGAGTGATCTGTTGGAGGTTTGGCTGATTGTCTGCGTCCTGTGCACAGTCTCGCTCTGCCTACGGGTAATGTGGAAAATGCTAGGGCGGCGGAAAGGAACGGCTTTGAGTGATTATCTTTGGTTCTACTTAGAGATCGTGACTATTTACAGTGCGCTGTATTTTTTCTTGCTGCAATTTGAATGTGCCACGAGCCACTTTTCCGGCTTATCCCTATCTGGTTCAACAACCCATCAAGGAATGTTTGAACTCTATGCTAGAGGCCTGCATTTCAGTTTAGTGACGGTGTCTACACTCGGCTATGGAAATGTATCCCCGGAGTCCATGTGGGCGCTGCTTCTAACAGGGACGCAGTTGCTGATTGGTCTGTACACGCTGGTTATTGGTGTCGGTAGCGCAATTAGTCAGAAATCGATTGAAATAAGTGAAGATCGGGAAGCTAAAAGAAAGGAGCTTTTGGAGTTGTCTGCGTATGACGATGTATCGCTGCTTGTCGAACGAATCTGCAAGTTGTATTTTGAGTTGAACTACGCATCGGTGCGGACAAGTGCTCCTGCGACGATCGATCAATTCTTTTCGGTCGAACGGTTCGACGAGATCTATGGCAGTTTGGATGTATTCAAGGAAAACAGTAGAATTTCACCCAAATACCCTCCTGATTACGTACGTGACTC
>JAWSVD010000441.1:0-1468 GCA_033852095.1 Granulosicoccaceae bacterium
AGTGACGGTTTGCGAGAGCTTTGACGGGGCAATCACGGTGTTGCACGATGGCTGAGAATGGAAGTGGAAGCTCTTTGTGCTGGGTCAGCGCCCGGTGGTTCTGTCGGATGAAAAAGGCGTCAATCACGCTGTCGAGCAAGCACTGCAAACCCACCAAGCCCCGAGACCCAAACCGTCGGTAAAGCACCCGTGGCGACACGATCAGATAGGAAACCAGCCACCACGAGGGGACACTTCTGATTTGGAGAAAAGGGGACATCTGTGAATTGTGTTGACAGTAGCTAAGGGCCATTTTCCAGCGCCTTTTGCTGCTTGTCTAACACTGACTTCAACCTACCGGCTTGGGCTCGTAATCGCTTACGAGACCACTCCTTGATACAGCCCCAAGACTGGCACAATTTGCTACCAGCACTAAGGAGCTCTTTCTAACTGTATGCCTAGACGTTAAATCGGAAGTGCACCACGTCACCTTCGGCCAGCAAGTAGTCCTTGCCTTCTAAACGCCATTTACCGGCATCTTTGGCACCCTGCTCACCCTTGCAGCTGATAAAGTCGTCGTAGCCGATGACTTCGGCGCGGATAAAGCCACGCTCGAAGTCCGTGTGGATACAACCTGCCCCATTGGGCGCTGTGGCACCGCCACGCACAGTCCAGGCACGGACTTCTTTCACGCCTGCGGTGAAGAAGGTCTGCAGGCCCAGCAAATCATAACCGGTGCGAATCACGCGGTCCAATCCCGCCTCTTCCAGCCCCATGTCGTCGAGGAAGACCGCACGGTCTTCGTCGTCCAACAGAGCTATCTCGGCTTCCATCGCAGCACAGACGGCGACGACCTGCGCGCCCTCTTCTGTGGCCCGCGCCTGCACTTTGTCGAGCAGCGCATTGTTTTCAAAACCGCCTTCTTCTACGTTGGCAATGTACATCACGGGTTTGGCCGTGATCAGCTGCATGGCCTTGAGACGAAGCGCGCCGTCACTGTCGAGATCAAGTACCCGCGCTGGCTTGCCCGCGTCCAAGCACTCGATGACTTTCTGCACCAGAGCTACCTCTGCCTGGGCTTCCTTGTCACCCGAGCGTCCGGCTTTCTGGCAACGCAGCATCGCTTTGGCTGCCGTGTCCATATCCGCGAGGATCAGCTCAGTGTCGATGGTCTCGATGTCGTCGATCGGATCGATCTTGCCCGCGACGTGGATGATGTCGCCGTCTTCGAAACAACGCACCACGTGTGCGATCGCATCGGTTTCTCGGATGTGCGCGAGGAATTTATTGCCCAAACCCTCGCCACTGGCCGCTCCGGCGACCAGCCCGGCGATGTCGACGAACTCCATGGTGGTGGGCAGCACCCGCTCGGGCACGACGATCTCTGCCAGCGCCGCCATGCGGGGATCCGGCACAGGGACCACGCCCACATTGGGGTCAATGGTGCAAAAAGGGTAATTTTCCGCGGCGATTTCCGCTTTGGTCAATG
>JAWSVD010000442.1:0-2012 GCA_033852095.1 Granulosicoccaceae bacterium
TCTGCGATACCACGGGTCTGCGGCTGGACATCGAGCTCTGAAGTCTAGGCGACGCGAAGTGCGTCGCTAGGGTGCTGAAAAGCTCCAGTCTCTGGCCTTAGGCATTTGGCTAACTCACTTTGAAGACAGAGACGATGTCCGCCACTTCATCCGACTGTTCAGACAATTGCTTGGCCAGCTGCACGATGGCCTCGACCTGCGTTGAGTTTTCTTGGGTTGCCCCATCGGCCTGGTTGATCGCCAAGCTAATCTCGTCGATGGCGATACTCTGTTCGCTCGAGGAATCGGCGATTTGTTTGATCATTTCGGCCATCTTGCTCACCGATTCCACGCCTGCATTAACCCGGATCTCACTGTTGTCTATCAGCTTCTTGATTTCTTGTGCGGCGTCGCTGGAGCGTTTCGCCAGTGATCCGACTTCACTGGCGACGATGGAAAATCCTCTGCCGTGCACGCCTGCGCGGGCCGCTTCGACCGCGGCATTCAGTGCCAGCAAGTTGGTCTGAAAGGCAATCTCCTCGATGAGGGCGCTGATTTTGGAGATATCGCTGGAGGACTCCTTCAATTGCTGCATGGTCTCGTTCAGGGAGTTGATTTTTTGCCCGGTGGGCGCTTGGGCGCCCACGGTGGCGATGTCCCGTGCAAGCTTGGCATTCTTGCTGCTGTTTTTAACCGAATCCGTCATTTCGATGATGGCCGCGGCGGTTTTTTCCAGCGACGTTGCCTGGTTCTGCGTCTGCGCTTCAAGCACGCGCGAACTCTCGGCAAGGCTGTGGCTGCCGGTCAGCAGTGATTGGCTCATCTGGCCCAATCTGTTGAGGCGCACTGGAAGCGATCTTTTCAGCAGCGGCAACTGTTCCGCGATGTCCAGGCTGCCGCCCGAGGTCAAAACCTGCGAGGTGTCTATGCCCAGTGTTTCCAATAGATCGACGAAAAATGAATCGCTGATGGCCTGGGTGTCGTAGTTGAACACTGACTTCACGGCGCTCATCGCCCTGCGCCGCATAATGACGCGGTGCGGGAAATCTCGGCGCAAGCGCTTCTCTGCCAAAAACTCAAACATCACGTAGGCGCTGAGAAACCATTTGAGCGGCAGATTGATTTCATTGTGTATTGCGCCAATGTGCAGTCGGGTATCAAAGTAATCCAAGCCGAAGGGATCGGTTTTGTTCCCTTCGCGGAAAATACTGACAAAATAATCCGCGTGGGAATGTTCCAGGTGGCTGCGCAATGGGCCGAGTTCGATGCCGCGACTTTCGGAAAACTGCTTGAAGAATGAACTGGGGCCCGCGCTGCGAAACTGGTGATCGTAAAATTCTCTGGCAATGGCCGGCGCTGAACGGGTGGCCCAAGCCTCGAGCTTTCCCAAGATCGTTATGGCACGTTGGTCTAAAAGAATAGCTTCGCGTCTGTTTGCTAAGTTCTCTGCATTGATGTTGTAGCTTTCGCAAGTGTTCATGCTTTCTTATTCCGTGCGAGTAGATTCCAATATTTACACTCCAACAACTGTCTATCTGCAGGCATCCCCGCTAGGTGCGCACGGGTGTTGTTGAGCCGTGGGTATCGGCATTTGCAATAATGCATTATACGCACCAAAAGACGCGTTATTGTTACTGTGCCTATGAACAGAGTTTTTGGGCAGGGAACAGGTGGGCAGCGTGTTGTTTTTTGGCCAAGCTAAGGTCGCGGGAGCAGGGATCTTGGGCCCATGCGCAATGACCATTGCTGCCGGACCGGCACGAGCGCGCTGTCGAGCTGGCACATCGAGTTGTGACATGGTGTTGTTGTTGAGGCGGGCGGGCGGCTGAGGTCTTATATTCCCCTCAGCATCGTGCGCGCCTGTTGGCGGCAAGCGCGCAGCGTGTTGTGGACCTGTTTCTCGTTGTCCAGGGACCTGGCAACAGCAACCGCGCCAATGATCATGGAAGTCAAAGCGAGAATGTCTTGTTCGGTGCAATTCGTCTTCGGCCCTGCATAGATCAGTATGGCCTTGTTCATGTTCTCAAAGGCGC
>JAWSVD010000443.1:0-7756 GCA_033852095.1 Granulosicoccaceae bacterium
TAAGTCACAGACAAAATATACGTATTTTGTTAATAGGAAAAATGAGCTTCGGCGTTGCTAAAATTAGGAGTCGATGCGCGGCTGTGGAGGGACGTCAACGTTCTTCCATTCCAGCGGGTTACTCACAATCCAATTCTGAGCAGAAAAGCAGGTTGAAAAATAGGAACAGCGGTTGTCGTCGTTTGCCCCACCCTGATTGGCGGACTCGCTTTGTTTTGTAAGAGATGAATTTGTCTTTGTTTGAAAATACAGAAAGCCTCATGTGCCGTCACGTGAGCCGGTCACTTGAACCGTAGTGCCAATTGAAGGTGAATATCTGGATACAAACCGTACATTGGAATCATTATTGCGATTGCTGTGCAACGTGAGTGGGGTTTTGGGGCCGCCATGTTTGCTTTGATCACAGCAGGGCGAAGCCGGTGAAGGCGCATGAACGGCACCGTTCGAGCTCCCCGCGCCGCGAACGCCACCGCCTCTAATACAAGGGAGTTTCTAGCTTTTGCCAGCTTTATCAAATTATCGGGTGGCGGCCTGTGTCTGTTTTCTCCTCGCCTTGCTGGGGCTGCCCGCGGCGTCGCTCGAACTCTTGTTACCCTTCTCATCGCAGGATTCTACCGTCGCAGAACTCAGTACGCTATCACTGTCTCTGACGCTTCTGCAGGCTGCGTTGTACAGCTATGTGCTGCTGTGTTTAAAGCGCTGTCTGAGCAGCAGGGCGGTCAGCTGGACGCTGTGGCTGATGGTGCTGCTGCAGCTGTCGAGTGCTGTTCTAGCGACAGCCGAATACACCTTGGCCGGTGGCCATGAATACCTCTCGCTGATCGCCTGGCTGACGCTCTCGGTTGTCTACGGATTTTTGAGCCTGCTGTTGGGCTTCCAAATTTTTGCCCTCAAAGAACGTGCAGCTGTGTTTCGCCCCTTTGCCTACTTGACGGTGGTCATTGCTCTGTTGATGTTGACGGTGTTGTTGGCGGTGGCGGCCTTACTGGTGGACGTGTTCGCCCTGTGCGCACTGGGCTTCGCCTTTTTGCAACTGCGGAAGGGAGGGGCTACTGCGCCGCAGCCGCTCGCTGACACTGTTACAGCGGTGTCCACGGCCGCGTCAGAGCGCAGCGCAACGGAGTTTTCGCCGCTGCAGGTGGGGGCTGTTGTGCTGCTGCTGGTGTCTATTATCCTGTCTGCCGCCGAGCTCGATTCTCAGCTGGAGCTGTGGATGCTTCCATTTTCCATTGGCGGCAATCGCCTCGATGTTCTATTGCCGCTTGTCTTGATCCTCAAGGCGGCGCTTGGCTTTCGCCTGACCGGCGGTTTGAGCGGTGCGCCGACCTTGCGATTCTGGTTTGCATCCCTTGCCGCCGTGGGGGCTCTAATGTTGGCGGCGGAGCTCTTCGCAGATGATGTCCGCGCTTATTTGCCCGACTTGTCGCCGATTAAGGTGCTGATGATTGTTATTCCCTATGCGCTGAGTCTGGTCTCCGGCATTGTGCTGCTGCGCATTGGCTCCGAACTGCAAACAGCGTCGGACGCGCAGCTGCACGGCTATAGGCCGGCGTTGAAAGCCTGTCTCTATGTCACCGCGATTCTCTCCATTATTATGTTGTTCCCGGACGCCGTGTTGCTGGGTCATTTGTTCATCGATCTGATCCTGCTGTTACTGGCCTTGTCTTATTGCAGATATTTCACCGTGCTCAGGCTGTCCTCATACCGCTGGGGTCCGCTGCTGTGTGTTTTGCTGCTGGTCATCGCACCGTTTGGCGCCTATCTAAAATCAGCTTTGCAGCCACTTCAAGAGCAGCTAGACAGCAGCCCAAGCGTGTTATCCGAGATGATCGATATCATTTTTGAGACGGAATACACCGCCATACCGAGTGTAGAAGGCGACAGCGCGCAGCAGGCGCTCAACGAAGTCCAGGCGACACAGATCAAGAGCACGCTGATTTTTGACGATGTTTGGCTGTTCTCGGCCGGAGAGCGCTCAGCCACCGCAGGGGGCAATTTGTACCGAAGTGCTGACGCGGGATTAACGTGGGATTTTGAGCAAGAGCTGGTGGTGCACGGCAGCTCGATCTCGTTTTCCGAGGACGGTAAACGCGGCACGATCGGCGATTCCATGAACGGCTATCAAGTGACAGAGGACGGCGGCGAGAGCTGGCGACTGCTGAATCCGGATACCTTGTTCACGCAATTGACCGGTGTGCAGGACAGGGACTCCATGTACAGCTACTACACCATGTACCTGGATCCAGAGTCGGGTTATGGCGCTGTGGGTGGGCGCTGCGATTTGTACATCAGTGAAGACTTCGGTCACAGCTGGCAGCAGCGCGAGGCGGTGGATGCCAGGGGCAAGCGCATTTGCCTGGGGGAAAACCCCTTCGCCATCAACCGCGATTATAGCTTGGCGACCGGCGGGTCGCTGATGCGAAAATCGCTGTACAAGTACGCCGAGGACTTGGGTTATTGGCAGGAGCGCTGTGTCATCGATGGGCTGGTGCTGCCCAGCGAGGAATGCGTCAATCAGACCAACTTGAGCCCGGAGGAGCGGCGCATGTTGGAGCTCTTCAATGCCGATGAGGCGGATTTCGGCGGGGCGCGTGCGAGCGACGCTGATGCACAGGACATCAAGGATTATCACAAGCTGCCAGTGGCGGCGATGAAGTATCCGCCGCCCCGCGCCGAGGCGCAGCACTGGGTGGCGACCCCGGGCTTTTTGAGTACGACCATAGACGAGGGCCAGAGTTGGCGCATAGAGCAGAATATCCAGGCCTTCACCCGGGTATTCCCGGTCGATGAGGCTGTGGCCTTTGCCGTGGATGCGGACGGACAGCTGTGGCTGAGTCGCGACAGCGGCAGTCGCTGGCAGCGATTTTTTTCTGTCAGTGAATCACCGGTGCTCGCTGTCGAGCCAGCGCAGCAGGGGCACTACCTGTGGGTGTTATTCCCGGACAAGCTAATGCGTATCGATACCCGCGAGCAGCAGTCCAAACTGATCCGCGAATTTGACTATTTCAACTTCGACAATATGGGCCTCAGCTTGGACGGCAGCAGCCTCTGGCTGAGCTCCTCACACAGTGACAGCGCATCGTTCAGTTTTGACGGAGGCAGGCAATGGCAGGAGCTGCATGCCTTGCCCTACCAAAAGACAGCGCACGGCGACTGGCTGCTTCCCCATCTCGTGGACATCAGTTGTGAGCAGGGGGAGCTGTATTGTTATGTGCTGCTCTCCAGTGGCTCCGTTGCCCAAGTATCGTTCGGCGAGGCCGGGGTGACGCTGGACTTGTCGACGGTGGGGCCTTTGCCCGCAGAGGCCTTTGAGTACAGTGACGGTTATGTGTACGGGCAATTGCTGGTGCGCGAGCAAGGCCGTGAATTCATCGTGGCGCCGAGCGATGATCGGCAGGCCTATATCAGCCGCGACGCCGGTGGGCACTGGGCGACAAATAAGCTGAGGGCGCGCAAGGAGTGGGAGAGCTTAGAGCTATCTGCCAACGGGGGCAGTGTCATCTTGGCGGGGGAGGATGCGGTGGTGATCAGCCACGACTTCGGCGCGAGCTGGAAGGCTGTAAACCCGATGCAGTGGGGTGATCGAATCAACTATTGTTGGGATGCCTCCGCCGAGTTGATCTACCTCTTTGATCAAGAGCGAATCGCTGTGAGCATCGACGGTGGTGGCTCCTGGCAGGAGGCGGCGTTTCGATCGCGAAGCGCGCCCTTTTGTGGTGTCGCAAATGGCAAGATGTGGCTAAAAACTCAGGACCTGACTGTCTACGCGCTGGGAGAGAAACAATGATCAGAAGCTGTTTTCTACTCTTAGCTTTTGCACTTTCAAGCACTTCTCCAGCCGGCACTCAAGGGGAACAGAGCGCGTCTCAGGGTCTGCAGCCTTCCAGCCAATTTGATGGCGCTGCCGTGCAGGCCTCCTACCAAGCGCTCTGCGAGAATTCGGGTCTGACACATGATGATTTGCAAACGCTCTGTGCCGAGGCTTCTCGGCATTTGCTGTACAGCACATTAAAACGTGGCATCAGCTTGCAGCAGTTGTTGGGCGAGCAGAACATGGCCTGCGTCTTGGCGGCGGTTGGCTTGCCCGAGCATTGTGATAATTATTATGAGCTGATGGAGGCTATCGACGATGCTCTGGCCATTGCCTTGTGCCGCATGGACACCGCATCCATAGAAACGGATGAAGTGAGAGAGCTGGTCAAGCGTGGCAGGACAATATACGTGGAGGATGTAGCGCTCTACGACTGCAAAAACAGTGTTTTTCTCGATCGACCGCGCAGCGAATTTAGCGCCCAGCCCGTGGCCAATAATTACGCAGCTGTGCCGGTGTTGGTGGAGCAAATTTCCGCCAGGATATACAACGAGAGAATAGGGGGTGTAAGAGCTGGTTTGGCATTGCTTGAGCCGGCGGCACTGGAGCGGCATGGCCCTTATCTGCTGAGGGAAGCGGCAGCTGCGCAGAGTGCTGTCTACGTCGAGGCGCTGCTCGATCACGGCGTGGCGGTCGACGACGAAGAGCACTATTTTGACTCGCCGTTGCTGCGAGCGCTCAGAGAAGGCTCCGGCACGGTGGTCAAAACCCTGCTCAACCGCGGCGCGCGGGCTGATGTCTACGCGGGCTATTGGGATTCTAGACTCAAGCCCGCGCTGCTTGTCGCCATCGAGCGGCACGGCACAGATGTTGTTGCATTGATGCTCGCCAAAGGTGCGCCAGTCAATGCCGCCGAGGGCCAGGCCACAGTCTCGGCGGTGGCGCGCGCAGCTGAGTTAAACCGCCTCGATGTGGTGAAAATGTTGTTTGACCAAGAGGCTGTGCTCGAAGGTCGATCCGATGGTAGCTACCTGCCCGAACTGCCGTTGATGCCCGCCGCCAGAGGTGGCAACCCGGCTATCTTTGAGCTCTTCCTGGCGCACGGTGCCACGCGAGAGCAGCGTGAGCGGGATGAGGATGACCGCTTTGACCATGAGCTTATACGCGCCGCCATCGCGGGCGGCAGTGACGACATACTGCAGCAGCTGTTTAGTCTGGGCTTGCGCATTCCCGAACACGGACACGAAGATATATTCGACACGCTGCGCGGTTCGCTCTCCAGCCGCTGGCACAATAAATTCGATGAGCCGGGTATCAAAAGAACACCGCATCTGCACCAGCCGAGCAAGCAGCTCCACAGCTTGTTATCCCAGGGGCTTGATATTGTCTCGTGGAATGACAATCCTGCCCGCCTTGTGTCGCGACTGATCGGCCGCCGACTCACGGAATCGCTCGACTCGCATGAGCCGCGAGCGCGAGAGCTGGCCCAAGAGCGGCAGCGATTTGCCATGCTGGTATTCAATATGTATCTCGAGCAGGGCGTCGACTTGAGCGGGGTGGATTCTCGGGGTGACACCCTGTTGATCAGTGCCACGAACCGGGGGAACCTTGCGGTGGTACAGCGCCTGCTCACCGCTGGCAGCGACACGCAGCTGAAGAATGACAAGGGGCTCACTGCAGCGCTGGCGGTCAAAGAGATGCTCGAGCAGATGCGCGAGCATGACAAAAATCGCTACCCAAGGCTGTTGGCAAATTACCGCGCGATAAGCGAACTATTGGCGCCTTAGTCGCAGTTGCATTCCCAATCCCAGCCCAGCCCAGCCCAGCCCAGCCCAGCTCGAAGCTCTAATCAATGCCCGACAGGCAGCCGGGCCAAGCTGCCAAAGGGTAAAAACACGGTTGAGTCACTTCGTCTGTAGCGTGTTATCTGCTGATAATACGCCCGCTCGACGGAACTCGCGCAGCGCGCAAATAGCTGCGCTTTAGGCAGCGGCCGGCTCGCGGCGCTGGCCATTCAGGCGGGAGATCCCTGCGGCGCAGAAAAGAGCAAGATTTACCCCGCCCCAACAGGCATCATAGTGGCCATTGTTATCAATCCGTGGAATGTGTATCTATGACATTTGGCTCCCTGGGCTTGTCTGAAGCGTTGTTGAAAGCCGTTGCCGAGCAGGGCTATGCGTCGCCCTCTGCGATTCAGCGCGAGGCTATTCCAGCTGTGTTGAGCGGGCGTGATGTGATGGCCGTGGCGCACACGGGCACGGGAAAGACGGCTGGCTTTGCCCTGCCGTTGGTGCAGCTTTTGTCCGCCGGCACCAGCGCCCAGGCGCAATCCGTGCGCGCCTTGATCATCACGCCGACACGTGAGCTCGCTGCTCAGGTTGCCGAGAGCGTTAAAAAGTACAGCGGCCACTTGAACATACGCGCCGCTGCCGTGTTCGGTGGGGTGCGGATTGAGCCACAGATAGCCGAGCTGCAGGGTGGCTTGGATGTGCTGGTTGCGACCCCGGGCCGTTTGATAGATCTCTACAATCAACAGGCGCTCAATTTTGAGCAGCTTGAAACAGTGGTCTTGGACGAGGCCGATCGCATGCTGGATCTGGGTTTTATTGACGAGATCCATCACATTCAAGGGCTGCTGCCGAGCAAACGCCAGACCCTCATGTTTTCAGCGACCTTTTCGCAGCAGATCAAGACGCTGGCGAAAGGCATGCTGAATAATCCCCAGTTGATTGAGCTGAGCGCTGAGAACAGCGCGGTTGATACAGTCGAGCAGAAAATATACGCGGTGGACAAGGCGCGCAAAAGCGAGCTGTTGATTGACCTGATCAAGCGCAACAAGTGGCGTCAAGTGCTGATCTTCAGTCGTACCAAGCGTGGGGCGGACAGCCTGGTGTTGGAGCTGGAAAGCGCAGGCATCAGCGCCGCATCAATCCACGCGAACAGAACGCAGCATGCGCGCACCCGTGCCCTGGAGGGCTTTAGGGGCGGGAGCATAAGGGCTCTGGTGGCCACTGATATCGCGTCACGGGGCATTGATGTCGATCAACTGCCCTGCGTGGTCAATTTTGATCTCCCCTATGTGCCCGAAGACTACGTTCATCGCGTTGGCCGAACCGGGCGTGCGGACACCACGGGTCTGGCGATTTCATTTGTCAGTGAGGATGAAAGCAAGCAGCTGCAGTCTATAGAACGTTTCATTGGCTGCACGTTTGAGCCTGAGATCATCCCAAACTTTGCGCCTAGCGCGAAGACTTCATCACACACGGCGGACGATGACGAGTACGGCAACTTTGAGCCAGATTCTGCGACCAAGGGTCGAGGGAAAAAACAGGGGCGAGGGAGTCGTGGTGCTCAGTCAGCTAAGCCGGATAGAAACAGTTGGAAAAGGAACATATAAGGCATCGACAGTGGCGCCTGTGCAGATTCCGGCCCGGCAGCATCCGCAATCGTCTGTGGCCCAGATAACGTGTGGGATTTTTAGTTGTTCCGCTGGTTTTCCCCCTATTTGAGACTTGCATTTTATCAAGTTGACACGCTTGAATCCCGAGCAGAAAATCGGGGTTAGCAAAGTAGGCGCTGATGGATTTCAGGGCAATAATTAGTGTTTCCCGTTTTTTTGTATTTGACAATCGAAGGAACTCTCGATGATTCAGCGCCAATATATACCTTCAAGTGGGGGCTATCTTCTGATCGCCGCCCTGTGTGGCTCAAGTGGCCAATTGCAAGCTCAAGACAGTTATCTCGGGCAGTACCTTCTTGAAGCACTGCACAGTCAAAAGTGTATCGACGTAAATGCATCCGCTGTGGGCAACGGCATACCGATCGTGCAGTGGGATTGCCACGCGGGCACTAACCAGCAGTGGAGCATCAAAGAAACACAAGAAGGGCACTACCAGATCATTGCCAAGCACAGTACACAGTGTATAGATATCAACGCCTCAAGCC
>JAWSVD010000444.1:0-595 GCA_033852095.1 Granulosicoccaceae bacterium
CCCTTGTATTCAAAGCTCATGCGGTTCACTCGGTGATATTCAATGTGATCGAAGAGGCGGCCATTGGCGCGAGTGTCCATGCTTGGCTTGTCGTGATTCTGCTCGACTGGCTGCTTGCGCCCAGATTGGCCTCTCAGATTAACTAGAATACATCATAGTGAAGTGCGGCGTCATGTGTGGGAGTTGGCAGGGGCAAGCCTTGCCGTGTGGGGAAGTTGAGATCTGGTAGTAAGACTGGAGCCGCCCGCGGCCTGGTCTGCCCACAGCGTAAGGCTAGGCGGTCCCAACTGAAGTTGCCTGCTGCCCAGTCTGCCCACAGCGTAAGACTAGGCGCCCCCAACTGAAGCCGCCCGCGGCTCGGTCTGCCCATAGGGCACAACGTCAGACTGGGTGTTTCCGGCTCGGCGCGCCCAGCTGGGTGTTCCTATTTGAGGTCTTGCTCACAGCGGGTAGTGCGAGTTCTAGCTGTAAGACTGAAGTCTCACCCACACGTAAGACTGGGGTCTCGGGCACAACGTAAGACTGAAGTCTCACCCACACGTAAGGCTGGGGTCTCGGGCACAACGTAAGACTGAAGTCTCACCCACAGCGTAAG
>JAWSVD010000001.1:0-22615 GCA_033852095.1 Granulosicoccaceae bacterium
TGCCGTGTAAGAGAGAGGAGACCATTCCACCGATAAGCCTCCGGCGCATCGGCGGCATGCCCCGCAATCAACACCGGCATTTCATTCCTCATATGGCCCGCATTACGCTGCGCTTCATATACAGGTTTCGGGTTGGATGATCTTCCGAGCTTCGCTGATGTCGCGGGCAGGGAGGTTGAATGAGGTGTAGCCCGGAAAAAGCGGAGCAGTGTCCGGCATTGCAAGGCAATTTTGGTCTCAGATCGTGTGCCGAGCACAACGCGGAAAAAAGCGATTTGAGGGGTTTTGCAGGGGCCCGTTGAATGAGCAAGGCATTTGCTCGGGGCTGGCCTTTCAGTTCTAGCGCAGCCTGCTAGGCAGGGGCTTGAACAGGGCCTGCAAAGGCTCGGGGATGCCGAGCCTTCGCAAAGATCTTACTTGTGCATGCTCTTTTTGAACATACGGTCGAGCTTGTCGCTGAACTCGGTCTTGTTTGCTTGGCAGCAGGCATTGGCTTTTTCAGCTTCGGCCATTGCTTTCTCAGCCATAGCGAGTGCTTTGCGCGCCTGCTCATTGGCCACGTTGGCGGCTTCAACAGCGATCTGAGCTGTTGCCTGTGAGGCTCCGATCTCTTCCTTCAGTGCTTCACCGCCGTTGGTGGCGCAACCAGATGCGAACGCGACTAAAGCGAAAGCGACGCCAATCTTGGTCAATTTCATGTGGATATCTCCTAACAATTATTCAAAGGTTTGAGTCACCCGTTATCGTGCGTTGGGTGTCTTGCTTGAGCAACCGCCGAACTGTCGGACAGGACTTGCGTCCTTCTGTCGACTTTGATCGCTCAAGCCGATCGTTCGTCTCACTCGTGGCGGGGGCGCTGCCCCCTAGTACACAGTACTGTTTCGGATTTTAGACCTAAATTCGGACAATGTGTCTATTTTGCTACATTACCGCGCGCAATAAGCCAAAATTTGCTGTGATTGCCGGTCTCAGGGCTGGATGACGACCCGCGTGCCGATATCCACCAGGCGCGACAAGTGATCTATCTGGGCGTTGTTGAGTGCGATGCAGCCGCCGGTCCAGTTGACCCGCTGGTGAATGTCCGCGTCGGCACTGCCCAAGCCGTGGATGCCCAGCGCTCCGCCGATGGCGGTGCCCTGGAGCGGCACGTTGTCTTTTTTCCAGGCGTTGACGATCTTCTTGTGCTGCGCCGTGGTCAGCGAGCCCGATTGCAAGCCGCGGTCGGCGTAGCTGGGGGTGGGGTAGTCGAAGCCAAAGAACAGCCGGTATTTGCTGTCGCGGTTGATCCAGCGGATCCTGAAACTGCCCACAGGGGTGACTGAATCCCCCTTGCGCTGTTTGATGCCGATGCCGCCGCGGCCCCAGGAGATATTGCGGTAGTAGACAACTGGCTTTTCCCCGAGCATCACCTGCAGCCGCTGTTCGGTGGCGTTGATCAACAGCCAGAGCTCTTCCGGGTTGTCCGTGCGGGAGCTGGCGATGCTCGTGGCCTGCGCGAGGCCCAAGCTCGACCCCAATAGCAGGATCGCGCAGAGTCGCCAAAAATTGATCAACCTAATTGTCATGAAGGGGAGCGTGCGAATAGTGTGCCGTTTAACAGGCTGTTCAAAAAGCCGCTGCGGGGAGTCCGAGCGGCGTACAGTCCTTTTGAACAGGCTGTGTTTAAGACGCTTTTTCAGCGCCAAAGATGGTTTCGATCAGGCGACCGATCGACAAACCTTGTAGCAGTATAGACGAGACCACCACCACATAAGTGAGTGCGAGCACCGTTTCGCGGAAAGGGCCCTGCGGCAAACCCAGCGCCAGGGCGACGGATATTCCGCCGCGCAGACCGCCCCAGGTCAGCAAGGTAGTCAGGCGCGGGTGGATGCTTTCACGTATGCCCAGGGCTGTGGTCGCCAGCCAGACGCTGGTGAACCGTGAGCAGAGTGTCAGTACAGCCATAGCGACGCCTGCCAACAACACCGTGCCGGTGAATTGCACCAACAGCAGTTCCAGGCCAATCAGCAGAAACAACACGGCGTTGAGCACCTCATCGAGCAGCTCCCAGAAGGTGTCCAAGTGTTCGCGCGTGGTGTCGGACATGGCGTTGTTGCGGCCGTGGTTGCCGATCAGCAGGCCGGCGATGACCATGGCCAACACGCCGGAGACGTGCAGGTAATGGGCGAGGCTGTAACCGCCCATGACCAGTGCGAGGGTGAGCAGCACCTCGACTTGGTAGTTGTCCACGTGCGCCAGCATCCAATAGACCAGCGCGCCGAGCAGCAGCCCGAGCACCAGGCCGCCACCGGCCTCAAGAGCGAAGAGCTTGCCTATGCCGAGCACGCTGGCGTCCGCACTGCCGTTGGCGATGCCGAGCAGCGCCAAGAAAATGACCACGGCGATGCCGTCATTGAAGAGCGATTCGCCGGCGATTTTTACTTCCAAATCTTTTGGCGCGCCAGCCGTCTTGAGGATGCTCATCACCGCGACCGGGTCGGTGGGAGAGATCAGCGAGCCGAACAGCAGGCAGTAGATCAGCGGCAGCTCCAAGCCGATCAGATCGAGGATGAAGTAGCTGCCCAGGCCGATGATGGCGGTGGAGAGCAGCACCCCGGCCGTGGCCAGCAGCGCGATGATGGCGCGGCTTTTCACCAAGCGTTGTAAGTCCACGTGCAGGGCGCCGGCGAACAGCAAAAAGCTGAGCATGCCGTCCATGAGCGTGGTGTTGAAATCAATCTCGCGCATCCAGTGCGCGCCGATGGCGGCGGGGTCCAGCGGGCCGAAGTGGCCGACAGTCACCATCGCCAGCGAGAACACCAGGGCGATGACCATGATGCCGATGGTGGTGGGCAGGCGGAAGAGGTGGTAGTTGAGCCAGGCGAACAGGGCACTGGCAACCACGAGCAGACTGGCGGTTTCAAACATGGGGAGGCGCTTTATTTTAAAAGGTGTGCCATGAAATTAGCACACCGACACCGGGGAGCCGGAGTCGCTCTCAATGGGGACGCACCCGGTGCTGCTGCCAGTTGCGCGAAAAATGCGAACTGAGGAAGCTCATCTGGTCACAGCGGATGCGCCCGCCGTTGATCAGCGCCAGGTATTCGGCGCGGTTGGGGCGGTAGGGCACGGCCAGCAGCGGCATGTCACAGGCCTCCGGTGAGCGGTCGCCCTTGCGCTGGTTACAACGTTTGCAGGCGGTGACCAGGTTTGTCCATTTGTCGCTGCCGCCTTTGGACACGGGAATGACGTGGTCTCGGGTGAGCTGTGCGCTGGGGAACTGTTGGCCGCAGTACAGACACAAGTGGTGGTCGCGGCTGAACAGGGCCCGGTTGCTCAGGGCGGGGATCTGGCGGCTCTGTTTGAGGATAGCGCCGCGGCAGGCGATGATGCCGTGCACGGGAGCGCTGGAGCGCAGGCCGCTGCGGCGGTTGGTGCCGCCGTACACTTCGGTCAAGGGCTCGCCGTGGCTCCAGGCGACCATGCCGCGGCTGTACAGGGTCACGGTCTCTTGCCAATCGAGCCACTCCACGGGTGTGCCCGCGACGTTGAGCCGTAGAATTTGCAGTCCAGTCAGATACTCCATGTGCGATACAATCCCACTCGGTTTGTTCTGTTTCTTGGATGCCGTGCCAGCGACACGGCGTTTCAGCTTGCGTTTGGGAGCGCTGTATAAGGCAGTGCATCCCGCGACACTGGAGCGTGCCGAAAATCGAAGTTGCTAGGACTTTCTTTGCAAGGCGTTCTGATTGAAAATGCGAGGCTGTAGCCCGCATACAATCAGTGCTGCCCACTTGCCCGGGCACTGAAACGACCGCGAGCAATACGGTATTGTACTGTTGCTGCCACCTTGTCTCCAGCTCAAGAAGGAAATTTTGGACAAAATCCTCGAAATGCCACCCGCCGGATCGCGTTGGCACTACAAAATCCGGCGTTCGGGACGGGCCAAGAAAATCCGCCTGAGTTACGCCGCCAGTACAGGCTTGGAACTTGTTTTGCCGCACCGGACCGCCCTGGCGGAAGGCCTGAGCTTTCTGGCCGCTCAGGATGTCTGGATAGCCGCGATTGCCAAGCGCTACGACGTCGATCTCAGCCAGCCCTTTGCTGCACCGGCCATCCCGCGGACGATTCAGCTCAATGCCATCGGCGAGCAGGTGCAGGTATTGCGCGGCGGCCAGGCCGGTCTGCGCATACAGGGCGATACGCTGCATTTGAAAGCGCCCGCGGAGCAGGCACCGCTGTTGTTGCAGCGGTGGATGCGAGAAAAAGCCAAAGAAGTTTTGTTTCCGTGGTTGGCCAGTTGCTCATCACAGACAGGGCTGCGCTATTCTGCGGCCAGTGTGCGCAACCAGGCGAGCCGCTGGGGCAGTTATTCCAGCCGGGGCTCGGTCAGTCTGAATTGCCGATTGTTATTGCTCGAGCCGGCGCTGGTCAACTACGTGCTGCTGCACGAGCTCTGCCACAGCAAACACATGAACCACTCGGGCGCTTTCTGGCGCCTGTTGGAATCCGTGTGCCCCGACGCGAGGGCGCTCGATCACGCGGTCGATGAAGCAGCCAAGAGCATGCCCGCGTGGATCACCTACCGCGTTTAGCCTGACTGCGTCAGCCCGTCAGCTCACGCGGGCCGGCGCAGTTGCGCGGCGTCGAGCCCGCCCACAAAATACAAATAGTCGATCTGCTGCAAGCGGTATCTCAGCACCCACACTGAAATGAGGCAGACGATACCGTTGCAGATCACCAGGGCGTAGATGAAGACAAATATGTTTTCACTGGGGAAACCCAGCAGCAGCACCGACGCGCTCAATACCAGTTGAGCGGCACAGATGGCCAGTATTTCGGTGTCCCGCTGCAAGAAAAACAACAGATGCAGGCAGCACAGCGTGACCATCTGCAAGGCCACGCACACTAAGACGAGCGGGAATATCCAATTTGGCCCCTGCAGCGAAGACCAGGCGCCGTTCGACAATTGCTTCAATGCCAGCGAGACGATGGCAGCGCTGATCAGTGCGATGTGCAGGCGCTGCATGCCAGAGAGGGACAGGTTGATGAGGCAGTGTTTTTGGTAGTCCAGCGCCGACAGGTCGCCGCCCTGACCAGCCGCTGTGCGAAAGCTGTAGAGGGTTAGTTTGAACTGCCGTTCGAGCGGGGCCCAGGCGTAGATCGCCACGGGCAGTAGAATCAGGTAGGCGACACTCTGGCAGTCTTCGAGGTATCGGACCAGCTGGCCGTGGTCGTCGGTCGAGTGCCCCGACAGCCGCGTCAGCCACAGGGTCAGGCACAGGCTGATGCCGGCCAATGAGAGCTTCAGGTTGGCGTAGGGCCCGATGACCAGCGACAAGCTGATCTTGCTGGGGCGGGGCAGGTAGAGGGTGATAGCGCGGGCCTGCACCAAGAGTGCTGTCGCGATGGCGCCCAAGCAGGCGAAGACATGGTATCGCTGCCCGGCGATGGGCTGGTAGATCTCCGCGATAAACAGAAACAATCCGCCCGCCACCACGCTGTTGATCAGCGCTTCCTTTTGGTTGCTGCTGAGCAAAATAGTGGTCAATATCCAGTACTTCGCCATCAGTGCCACTGCGGCGAGCTGGGTCGCGAGGTGCAGTGGATCACGGATATAGTGGCTTTGGCTCAGCAGGGCCGCACTGAGCAGCACGCTGAACGACAGCACCACCAAAATACAACCCAGCGCGTCCTCAATGATGTGTTGGGTTTGTCCTGTGGCGATGCTGGTATTGGTCGCGCGGTTGATCGTCGGCAGCAGGCTGCTGGCGATCACGCTGGAATAGATCAGCGCGGTTGTCAGGTCCTTGCTCAGCCCCACCATCAGCAGATCTTGCAACCACAAGTGGGCCGCACCCCAGATGGTGATCAGGACAAAGGGCAGGGTCCAGGCACTGGCGCTGCTGCGTTCCGCGGAGAATCGGCGACTGTTGTTAGTGGTGGGCTGCATGTTAGTCCCCCGCCGGTGCAGACAAATACAGCACACGGTATTGCTGCAACATGGACTCGAGGCTGTAATAGCGATTGCAGCGGTAGACGCCTGTTTCGCGTGCCGCCTTCCATTTTCGGGTGTCCTCTAAAAGCTGCTGAATCGCTGTTGCCGTTGCGGCGGGGTCGGCAATGGGGACAACGGACCCGCTCGGTCCGGACTTGCGGTCTTGCTCGTCCCGGCCTTCGATGAATTCGCTGTTAGCACCCACGCGGGTTGCGACCACCGGTACCCCCGTCGCCTGCGCGTGGTGCAGAGATATGGGCGGGATATCGGACACGGTGTTGATCACCATGACGCCGATTCTGGGGTAGATGGTGCTCTCGTCTTGGTCGCCAAAAAAGCGCAGGTGGTTGTAGAGCCCCAGATTGCGCACCAGGGATTGGCACTCCTGCGCGTAGCGGCTGTCGATGGACAGGGAGCCCACCACCCAGGCCATCACATGCGGCAAACGCTCGCGCAGGCTGGCGATTGCCCGAATAAAGCTCTTGATGTCGCGCGCCGGGATCACCGGGCCTATGGTTGCTACAATCTGCGGTGGGCCCTCCGGGTGTGGGCTGAAAAAGTGCGAGAAATACTCCAGATCGACGCCGTTGGGGATCAGTTGTATTTTCTTCTTGCTGCCCAGCTCGTTGCGGTAGGCATCGAAATGAAATTGCGAGGCGGTGGTGAGCAGGGACGCGTCGTGTTCAGTGACCCGCTTCATCGCATCGCGCAGCCGCAACCACAACTGGATGTGGTCCGTCGCGCTTGATTGCTGATCCCTGTGCTGCGCGCTGTTGTCGCTGCTGCTCGCGGGCAGGTTGATGACGCCCTGGTCACTGCTGATCAGTTTGGCGCCGTGTTTTCGCTGCAGCAGCGTGCCCAAAAAACCGGCATGGCCGCTGCTCAGGCTGTGATAACAATGCGCCACTGGCAGGGTCTCGACCAGCTCTGAAAAAGCGTAGAGCGGGGTGAGCAGTTCACGCGCCAGATTGAAAAAATCTTTGAAAGAGCTGCCGGCCACGTTTCGCTCATAGGCCTTGCGCAGCATCTGGAAATTCGCCTCGCTGTGCAGAAAGGTGGCCAGCGCTTGCTCCGGGACTTGCGCCAACTGGCGCTGCAGCATTTTCAGTGCATCCGCGGTCGCGGTCTCCTTGCCATCGAACAAGGCGTCGAGCAAATCAGGCGCAGCGCTGAGGGCCTTGTCACGGCGATAGCCGCCTACCTTGGGCGCTCTATTTCCGATGCGAGGCAGATGGATCTCGACCTGTTTTTGCAGCGGCGTTTCAAGCACTTTGTCTTGGTCCGCTGTGCTGCAGTCGTCTGCGTGGATGCTGATGATCGCAAAATTGATGGTCGGCATGGAGCGAATCATTGTCTCGACCCATGCTTGGGTTTGGTTGTCCTGCAGCTCCCCCGGGTGTTCGTAGATCAGGCAGACATCGAAGGGCTCCGCGCTGCTCATGCCGGCGACTTCCATGTGCTCAACATCTGCTGCGACCGTGCGGCGTTTTTGCGGATGTTGCTCAGCCCCTCAAGGCATTCGGGAATGCGATGGTATTGTTTCTCGATGTAGGCGCATTCGGCCAGGTAGGGCAGCACTTCGTCGGCGCTCAAGCCCTTTTCCAGCGCCGTGTCGAAGTCTTCCCGTGCGGCACTGGCCTGGCGCATCTTGAGGCGTATGCGGCCGCGCTGAAAATACAACTCAGCAGGGGAGTTCGCGCTGTTGATGGCACGGTGCAGGTGGTCGTTCGCGCGCTCCAAAAATCCGTCGGCGGCCTCTGGATCCGCCAGACCCTGATAGGCCAGCTCCCACAGTTGCGTGGCGGCTTCCGCTTGTACCTGCGTGTCCTGAAGTGAATCTGGGTGCTTGTCCATCACTTCCAATAGATCGTCAATGTTGACGTGCAAGCGGGTGTTGCGTCCCTCCAAGAGTTCGAAAGCTGTTCGGCGCACCAGCTCAGTGCTGTCGTTGAGTGCTGCATTCAGTATGGGTTTGGCGGCGTGCGGCCCGAGGTGGATGGTCTGTTTTAAAGCGTTCAGCCTGAGTTCTTGATGGCGGTTGTATTTCACGGTGGCTTTGAGGGTATTGGCGTTGACGCTGTTGTTGTAGAAGGTTTTGCGATAGGCCACCGGTGCCAGAATCACTTGCCAGGGCTTTTTCTCGGTGTTGTTTGTGCTGCTCACTTCTCGGGTCAACACCCAGAACAACAAGGGGCCGGCGACCGGCAGCAAGATGGACAGGCAAAACAGGGAAAGCCGGCCAGCCAGGTCGTTGTCAGCGCTGAATCGGGCGTGTGTGCCCATGGCAAAACAGACCGCCGCGATGGCGTGCAGCAGAAAAGCAAGCATGGCATCACTGACTGAATTCGGGTTGCCGATCAGCCAGACCCCAGCGAGAAGCTCCAGTATGACGCCGAGGGAGACAAGGTATTTTTTAACCACAATTGTCCAGACCCATCAATTTCAGCAAAGATTCAGGGCTGTCCTTTTTGGCCACCGCGTGCACGCGTTGGCGTAGGATTTGGGCCTCTAGGTTGATGGCAAAACGCGCCTCTAATAGCTGTTCGATACGCTCGACCATGAGTTCGTACTGGGGGGTGTCGGTCAGGGTGCAGAGCAGTGTGAGCCGTTCGTGCCCGGAGCTGTGCTCTAGGTAGAGATGATCCAGACCGCGGACGTTGTCCTGTAGAAATTGCGCCGTGTTTTGGGCGCTCAGTGATTGTTTGAAAGTCCACTGCGCCAGTGTGGCCGGCAGTGCAAAGGCTGAGGCGTCTTTGCAGGCGCGCTGAAGGTGCTGCACAAACTGCTCATGGAAGCCGGTGCTGGCGGCCTTTTCGGCGGTGGATATCATGTGGCCTAGGTGTGCGGTGAGCACCGCCAAGAGGGTCAAATTCTCGGTGTTGAAGGAGAGAAAGGGCACCTTGTGAACGCAGACCACCGCGCGCACCAACTGCTCGTTGTCCACGATCGGTGCCGCGATCAGCACGTCGCTGTTGGCTTGCACTAAACCGGTGTCGGACACCGCCAGCACCTTGCCTTGGGTGATGGCCGCTTTGACCAGTTCATCACCGTCATCGAGCGGCGGCGGCTGACCGAACTCGGCAGACGCAGTGGTCAGAAACCGCCCGTCGAGCTTGACCATGTAGATGGCCGCTGACTGGATCCATGTCAAGCTGTCGAACAGGGTCAGGAGATCGGCCGCCTGGCGCGCCAGGGGCAGCTCTTTTTCGGCGCGACGGCGCATGCTTTTGTGCAGCCGTTCCAGTGACTCGCGCAGTGTTTCAACGCCGCCGATGACCCTTTGTTCCAGGCGGGCGTGGGAGAGCTGCAGCAGGTGGTGCTCGTGTGTCAGCGTCGTGAGTGTGTGGTCTTGGTGTTGCTGCACAGACGAGCTCGACACGCGCAGCTCACGCCAGTGATCGCTGCTGTAGCCGCAGAGCAGGGTGACGAGCAGTGGCCCCAGGTTGTCCAGCGAGAGCGGGTCGGGGGCTTGGTGCAGGGTCTTTTGCATCAGGCTGTAGGCGAGTATCCAGATCAGCCCGCCCAGCACCGCCGGGGAGCTGCCATGGCGCAGGGCCAGAAAGGCGAGCGGCACGGCTGACAGCGCCGGAAATGCCGGGTACAAGTCCGCGGCGGCGGTCAACAAGGCGGCCAAACACGCCAGCAATACGATCTCGAGCCAGCCGCTGATGCCCAGGCGAGCGCGCGCCTCGGGCAGGGTCTCGCTGTCGATTGTTTGTAGGGTGCCGATTCTCATGTGTTGCGTTGCCGGTGCCGATTCGTGAGTTATTCTAAGAAAGACGTGCAGATACAACAGCTAGCGGCTGATTATCAGGCAGCTTTGGCACGTTTTCGGCACAGCCTGGCTGTGTTTGCGCATGTAAAAAGAATGGCGATAAAAGGGGATCTGAACTAACTTAAAGGGCAGTAATCTCACCCTATGATCCGCCACAGTTGATTGACACCTATGAACTCCTCCGAAAAAGGCCTTACACCGCGTAAATCGATTCAGCTCAGGCCCCGAACATGGCTGGGGCTCGCGGCTTGGTTGTTGGCGCTGTTGGGGTGGGTTGCCTGGTCGCAGTGGTTTCCGCCGCTGTTCGCGGTGCCTGTAGCGATCATTGTCGCCGGTGCCTCAGCCCTGGTCTGTGTGGGTGGTCAGGAGTTGTTGCAGGCTTTTCAGGTGGTGCGCAGCAGTTACCAAGAGGGCTTGCGCAACCCACGTGAGACTTTGGAGACCATGATGGTGCTGTCGGAGCACTCGCGGCGCAACGGCATCAGTGGCCTCGCCGACGTGGAGACCAATTGGCAGCCTTTGGTGAAGGTCTGCCATTTGGTCGCCACAGCGGCTGATGATGCGCGCATCCGCGGCGAGGCCTATGTCGCCACTCAAGCAGCAAAACACCGCTTTGACGGCGCGATTTTGGTGCTCGGGCTGAGCAGTGTGTGCGTGGTGGTGACCGGCGCTTGTCTGTTTGTCTTGAGCAAATTGGGCGAGAACACGCCCGATCTCGTCGGTTGGGCTGCGCTGGCTGCGTCCTTGCTGGTGGTGGCGGTGGTGCTGTTGCCAGCAACAGCACGGCTCTTCATCGCCCGCAGCCGTGAATTGATTTGTTTGTTTATTGCCTACGAAGGGGCGCTGAACATCTTGCACGACAACAACATGGAATCTGTCTACCGCGAGCTTGAAAGTTACATTCCCGGTGGAATTGGCGCGCAGAGCGACTAGACTCTGTGGGCAGGTATTAATAATATGCACGATGTGCAATAAACCTTCGCCCGGTCGAAAGCAGGCTGATTTTGAAGGTTGACGAGCAATTTTTAGGGTTTGATATGGGTTTGATTTTCAAGCGTGATGACAGCAGCGGTTTAAAAATCCGCATTGCAGACGACTCCAGTCGTGGTGCTTATCGTGTTGTGCCCGATCGCGATGATCCGGTGCTGCTGCAGATAGAGGGCAGCCTGGTGCGCCTGTTGGACATCAGCGCCAGCGGTTTTTCCTGCCTGGCCGAGCTGTTGACCGTCGGCATGCGCTACCGCATCAAATTAGATCTACCCGATTACCCTGATGCCATCGATACATTTGCCGATGTGGTGACCATCGATGAGAACGGCATTGCGCGCTGTCGTTTTGTGGACATGGACGAGCAGCAGCAAGATGGTTTGCACCGCTATGTCCTTGTGCGCCAGAAGCGTGCTATAAAAGCCACCCGAATACACGAATACGACTGATTGGCGGTAGCAGTGACTGGCCGCCACCAGGAACACAATAGCTACCATGCAAACACCCGATACTTCCCCCACTGTGGTCAATGGCCCGCTGGCCATCTACAACGCTGAGATTGCGGCTGGAAAACTCACTGCGGATCCGGCGCAAGCAGCGCTGATGTTGAGTTTTCAGCGCCTGTACATGGACCTCGCCACAGCTTCCGAGGTCCGGCCCGAGCGATCTTCTGGCCTGTTTTCACGCTTCTTTAAAGCCGCCGCGCCCACGTCAGTGGCCCCGCCCCTGGGGCTGTATGTGTGGGGAGGGGTCGGCCGCGGCAAGACGCACCTCACGGATCTCTTCTTCGAGTCGCTGCCGATGCCGCAGAAGCTGCGCCTGCACTACCACCGCTTTATGCAGCGGGTGCATCACCAGCTGCGGGATCTGGGTGATATCGCCAACCCTCTGGAGCAGGTGGCGGACACCTTGGCGCGCGAGGCGCGGGTGATCTGTCTCGATGAAATGCACATCAATGACATCACTGATGCGATGTTGATGGACGGCTTGCTGAGCCGCTTGTTCGAGCGCGGCGTCGCCCTGGTGACCACCTCCAATGTGCCGCCCGACGGGCTCTACCGCGATGGCCTGCAGCGGGAGCGTTTTCTGTCAGCTATCGCCTTGATGGAGCGCCACTGCGACGTGCTGGAATTGGCGACCGACACGGATTACCGCTTGCGCACCCTGACACGGGCCAAAATTTACCATGTGCCCATGGACGCGCAGGGTGAGCAGCAGTTGGCGCAGAGCTTTGAAAAGCTGGCGCCGGCGACAACATTGGCCGCGGGCACGCTGGACGTGAATGAGCGGGCGCTGCGGGTGCAGGGCGTGGGTGAAGGTGTGGCCTGGTTCGACTTTTCAGAGCTGTGTGAAAGCGCGCGTGCCAAAGACGATTACATTGAGCTGGCCCGCGAATTTCACACCATCTTGCTCAGTGGGGTGCCTGTGTTTGGCCAGGACGACGGCGACTCGGCTCGGCGTTTTGTGAACCTGATCGACGAGTTCTACGACCGCAGCGTGAAACTGATGGTGACAGCGGCCGCGGAGCCAGAGCAGCTCTACGTGGGGCGGCGCTTGGCCTTTGAATTTGAGCGCACGGCGAGTCGCCTGCAGGAAATGCGCAGTCACGACTACCTCGCCAGACCACACCAGCCCTGACAGCACCGGCTCACAGACAATGCGGCCCGCCCGGCAGCAGGGCGGGCCGTCGATTCAGTTTCGAACCGCAGGTGTCTCGATGTTGAGGCCCTGGCCGCGCGAGGCCACGTAGAGCTCCAGCGCTATGAACTCATCCGATCCGCGTTCAAAGGGCGTTGCACGGATGTTTTTCATGCAGCCTTTAAAGCGACGGTGAATAGAGCCCAGCCCGCCCCATTTGAGCCGGTAGAGCGGAAAACCGTTGGTCTGTCCCTGGCTCAGGTGGTCGGCGCGAATCATCTTGCCGAAGTTTTTCTCGTGGCAGTTGGCGCAGGATAAATTCAGCTGGCCCACGCGCTTGTAATAGAGATCCTTGCCCCGCGCCGACCAGGATTGCATGTCCCCTGCATCTAGGTCGACGGCCACCGGCATGCCGCGGGATTGCAGTCCGACGTAGGCGGTCATGGCCAGCATGTTTTCAGCCTCCCACTTCCAGCTCTCAGCGCCCATCTGGCCTTCGCGGCAGGCGTTTATCTGAGTTTGCAGCGTGTGCGGCTTGTCCAGGGCATCGCTCCACTTGGGCATTTGCGCTCGCACACCGGCCATGCTGTCGGCCGCGTCGCCGTGGCAGCTGGCGCAACTTTTCCCCTTGCTGCCCTGCACCGTGTTCCACAGCTCTTCGCCTGTGTCGACAGCGGTAAATGCCGGGTTTTCGAAGTCATCCATCTGCAGGGATTGGGTTTCGCTGCTGCGAAAGCGCCAGCCGGAGTAGAGGTGCGGCAGCGGGCTGTCGGCGGCAGGGGCGGTATCGGTGGCGTATGTCTCGCCGTCGATGCTCAAGGTGCTGTTGTCCGGGCCGGCAACAACAGCCGTGGACCCCAGGGCCAGCATCAGCGCGGGGGTGATCACTGCGCGTACGACGTGTTTCGAAGCTTTTGTAAGTTGCATGCTTTGTGTGTTCTCCGGTGAGGGTCGCATAGGGTCTCAGCTCACTGTGATCGATTTCTTGGCTTCATAGATCGAGCCGTCGTCGTCTGTCCAGGTGAAATGAAACTCGCCTGACTCCTGTACCCGCGCATTAAAAGAGAAGAAGGGATTGGCTGATATGCCCGGCGCAATCTCGGCTTCAAAGATGATCGTGCCCGCGAACTCGGCCTTGAAGTGATTGAGAATTTTGCGCGGGATCAGTGAGCCGTCTTTTGCTTTGCGTTGGCCCGATTCCATCTTGTGGCTGATCAGTGTTTTGATGGTGATGATTTCACCTGCTGTCGCTGTCTTGGGGACTTTCACGCGGGGTTTTATTTTATTCGCCATGATGTTTAATCCTGAAAAGTTAGGCTTAGCCGCCGCAGCCGCCGATGGTGACTTTGACCGATTTTGAGGTCACGAAAACCCGGCCGTCGCTCATTTTAGCGAGAGCGATCACGTCTTGGGTTTTCGCCAGACGGATACGGGTCGATGTGCGCGCCAAACCGCTCGCGGGGCTGTATTTAAAAGTGGCGAGGCTGGGGGCTGGGTTGTCATTTCCCAGCAGCATGATCTCCGTCACATAGTCCTGCTCGGACATGGGGCTTTCAACGCTCACTTCCACTGGGACCGTGTTGCCGTTTTCCGCTATCTCCGGCGCGGTGAGCGTGATTTTGCCCTCTGCAGGCACTGCACCTGCCGCGAAGGCATCGATCAGGGTTTGAGACTTTTCACTGAAAGCCAGCGCAGCGTAGGGAAAAGAGCCCAGGGCCACCGCTGCCGTGCTGACTGTTCCGGCCGTGATAAATTGTCGACGGTTAATACTCATAACTGTGTTCCTCTGGCACCGAGCGCAGCAATCGAAATTATCTGCACAGCGATTTGTCTTGGAGGGGCAGACGCTTTAAATCCTGAATGGATTTATGCAGGCCAGCCTCAGGGTTGTTTGAAAGTTTTCAGATAAGCCACCACATCTTCCACTTGCTGCGCGCTGAGGATGGTTTTTCCCTGGAATTTCTTCGCCACACGCTCACCGACGGCGAGCGTATAGAAGCCCGGCATCACGGTTTCTTCGCTGAAGACTTTTTTGGCGTTGATCACCACAGTTCTCAGCAGGCCCTCGGGGTAGCGCGCGCCAACGCCGTCGAGCGTGGGGCCGATCTCACCGTGAAAGAGCTGTTCGGATTGATCCGAGGCCTTGTGGCAGGCAAGGCAGTTTCCCAGTTTGCGGTCGGCAAATACCTTGCGGCCCGCGACTGGATCACCGGCTGCTCCGGTGAGCGACTCGGTGACTTGCAGGCTGTCGTCAAAAACCACATCATCGGGGCCGACTGTCGCCGCTGCTTGAACGCTGAACGCGGCGAGCGCAAGCGCGACATAAAGGGGGGCTGTTGTCTTCATCATTATTCTATTTCGTCCCTTAAGCTTGGTGCTGCATCTGTACTGCAGCAATGTCAAATTCAAAAAAAACGTGCCTCGGCCAGCGTTGATCTGCTCCGACAGAGCTTTTTGCCTCTGGCGCAGTACACCCTGATCAGTGCAGCGGCGCTGCAAGGCTGAAATCACGGTTCGGCTCGCTTCATGCGTTGGGCGTGATAGTCCTGAAATTCAAGCGGCTGCAAATACGCCTTCTCGTGCACCCAGTGCAGCATGCTATAAGCCCTATCAATACTGACCGCTCCGGGCATTGTAGCAACTGCCTGCTCGAGTGTGTGTTGCGTCGAATTCGGGGATTCGGGCATAAAAACCAGTGTTGGTGTGTAGTGCAGCCCCCATTTTTTCAGGGCAGCGCTTTCAGCCAGGACTTCGCCATCCAAATCAGTCACTTCTTCGCTGCTAAAAAGGTTGTACTGCACCACCGTAAAGTGCGCCTCTATAAAAGACACCACCGCTGGATCGGCGAAGACCGTTTCGTGCAGTTTCGCGCAATAAGGGCAGTCGCGCTGTTCGACCAAGAGTAGCAGTCTCTTTTTCGCAGCGCGAGCCGATTGAATGTCCTCTCGCACGTCTTTAAAAGTTAGCTCCAGCCAAGGCTGCTTGTGCAGGCCGTCATCGCCTATTTCAGTTGCGAGCGCTGCGGTCCATGTAAAGCTGGCAAGTAGGGCGAGCATTATAAACTTCATTGTCTGTACTGGCTCCTGAAGGTGTTCCGCGCATAACGCGCAGGCCCGCAATTTCACTGTTCATTATAAAACAGTCAGCCTAACTGTCAAAAATGAAAACAAACGCCCCATATATAGAGAATGATGAGATCGGAACTGGCCGTGACAGGGCCAGAACGGGGATGTTTACTTAGCCCTGCGTTGTTAGATCAGCTCCGGACACAGGTCAATCCAGTGGTCTGTCGGTCTCCCGTTTTGCAAGCCTTGCCATCACCGTGTGCCACGCTGCGGACTCGGTTTGATCGCTGCCCAGTACCTCTTTCAGTAGGCGGTGCTGCGCCTGGGTGACTGCCTGCTCCAGTGCGCTGCCTTCATCGCTCAGGGTTAAGCAGCGGCTGCGTTTGTCGGCGGGGTGGGGGGTCGATACCACCAGCCCGGCTTGAAGCAAATCCCGCAGCGGCCCGTGCAGCGCTTGTTTACTGACGGCGAGTATGTCGATCAGCTCGCCCACGGCAAGCCCGGGATCCCGTGCCACAAAGTAGAGAATACGGTGGTGCACTCTGCTCAGCCGCTGCTGCTCGAGAATCTGGTCGGCCTCCGCGGTAAAGGCGCGGTAGCCAAAGTGCAGCAACTCCATGGCGCGATTGAGTTTTTGCTCTTCTGTGATCTTAATTTGGTCAACCATATTGACGTTGTTTGTTCGTTGCCAGTAATATAGTCAACTATATTGACTTAATTCACGCCCAAGGCCAACCCAATGACTGCTGATTCCCTGTTCGCTCGACGAATCCACGGGCTCGCTTCTTCGCCCATTCGCGATATTCTCGCTGCGGCCCAGCGCCCCGACGTGATCTCCTTTGCGGGTGGCTTGCCCGCAACGGAGCTGTTGCCACAGTTTGGCGAGTGGCAGCCACCGCGAGAAGCTGGGCAGTACGGGCCCTCCGAAGGAGAACCGGTGCTGCGTGAGCAGGTGGCGGAACTATTGGCTCAAAGGGGATTGGCGGTAGAACCAGATCAGGTGCTGATCACTTCTGGCTCGCAGCAGGGCATAGACCTGGTAGCGAAAATGCTGTTGGATCCCGGTGATACGGTGGCGCTTGAAGCGCCCAGCTATTTGGCTGCGCTGCAGGTGTTCACGCTGTTCCAGGCCAACATGGCCAGCATGGGAAGCTCTGTGATCGGTCTGGATTTTGAGCGCATTGATGCCGTATTGGCTGAAAGACCGAAGCTAAGCTACCTCGTACCCACTTTCCAGAACCCGACCGGATATGCCTATACGGCCGCCGAGCGCCAACAGATGGCCGAGCTGCTGGACCGCTACCAAGTGCCCCTTTTGGAAGACGAGCCCTACCGGGAGCTGGACTACGAGGGCAATGACAGCTATTTGCCGATAGCGGCTCAGTTGCAGCGCTCACCGTGGATCTACCAGGGGACCTTTTCAAAGGTGTTGATGCCGGGCTTGCGGATAGGCTACGTGGCGGCGAGCCCGCAGTTTATGCCTGTGCTGACCCGTTTGAAACAAGCCGCTGATCTGCACACGCAGCGCATAGGGCAGCTGTGGGTGTCGCAGTGGTTGAGCAGCGGCAAGCAGCCCGCGCATGTCGCCGAGCTGGTGACTCAATACCGTAAAAAGCGCGACGCAATGCAGCAGGAGCTGGAACGGCAATTCGGGGATATCGCACGCTGGGATATTCCTGCGGGCGGACTCTTCTTCTGGCTAAAACTGCTGCAGCAGAGAGACACGCGTGAATACCTGCCAAAGGCCTTGGCTTCGGGCACTGCCTTTATGCCTGGCGAGCCATTTTTTGCGGAAAAGGAAGAGCAGCAGGGTTATCTCCGTCTCAACTTCAGCCACGCAGATCCCGCGTTGTTGTCGGAGGGGGTGTCGCGCTTGAGGGCTGTTTTTGACGCTGATTGAACTCAGGGAAAACAGTTGAGATAAACTCTTTAATAACACAAGCCCGGCCAATGGCCGGGCCTGTCGTACGATTTATCCTTCGAAAGTGCCACCAGCCGTGTCGCAATCGGCTTTGCTGCTCAAAGTGAAGCCTTGGCCTGCGCAGGAATTTTGGCCTTTGCAGGAACTGGTAGCTGTTGCGCATTCACTGGTGCCTTTGCAGCTGTTGGCGCCAACACATTTGCCCGCAACATCGCTGGCGGCCGCTTTCATCTTCATTTTCATTTCAGCGCCGTCAGCCTTTTGTGGCATTGAATTACAGCCAGACAACAACAGGGCAGTGGCGGCGGCGAGGGCGAGACCGTTTAATGGTTTCATGGTAGTGCTCCTAAGGGGGGTAGTGAACGTCATGCGTTCAGGGGTGAAACGTGACAATGATCTGGTCGTTGCACCACTGCAGCAGCAGTTGCATCGCCATCTCGGGGATTTGTTCTTCGTCGATGTGCGCGGCGAGCCCCTGGCAAATTTCGCCAAAGTTCGCGCCGGACTTCACGCTGGCCAGTGCTTCTTGCTCAATCACATCCAGTGATCGCCAGTGCACGCGCAGCTCCTTGCGCCACAAGAGCCAGGGCTCAGCGGCTGAGTTGGCGGGGGCAGATACAGACTCGCGTCGATTCAATTGTTGCCACAGCGGGGGAACCGCGGCGGGGAAGTGATCCACCACCAGAGCGGGAATCAGTTCCAAGCGCATTTCGCCCCAGCGCTCGGGCGGGATCTGTTGCAGCTCGGCCACACCGGAGACAGCGCTGTCCTCGCCATCAAACAGGCAGCTCTTGGCCCATTCGAATCGCGCCATGTCGGCCAGCGCAGGCACTCTAGACCAGTGTGTTGAGGCGGCGATATATGTGGGCAAGGAGCGGCCTATCCAACGAATCGACGGGTGTTTGGAAGGGTGGGCTTCGAGGTAGTCTGCTGTCAGTGCCAGCATGTCATCGTCGCCAAGAATTTGGTGCACTGCATCGAAGTCCGCGCGCAGCGCTTCGTCAATGCGCAGCAGGTAGGCGTTTCGATAGGCCTGCATGCCCGCGCTGACATCCGCAGCCGCTTCGGGCGCAATCATCTGCGCGAGGAAACGCCGCTGCAGTGCTTGAAGTTCGCTCACGCCACTGCGCCTGTCTGCAATCCCAGCTGACGCGCCTGATTGAGCTCGGCAAAGAGTTCATCAAAGGGGGGGATATTGCCGTCGCGCTCAATCATGGTGTTGATAAACCCGTGCTGTTGGATCACCTCGCTGTACAGCGCCCAGACGGGGTCGCACACCGCTTGATCGTGTGTGTCTATCAACAGGGTTCCGTCTGCTGACTGTGAGTGCCCTGCGAGGTGAAGTTGCCAGACCCGATCCATCGGCACGCCTGCGATGAAATCCTCTGCCCTGTATTGGTGGTTGCGGGCGCTGACATACACATTATTGATGTCGAGCAGCAGCAGGCAGTCCGCTCGTTTCGCAATGCTGCTGATGAATGCCCACTCGCTCATCTCGGACTCTTCAAAGGTGACGTAGCTGGAGAGGTTCTCAAGCAGTATCTGCCTGCCCAGATAGTCTTGGACACGGCTGATTCGGTCGGCCACATGCCGCGCGCTGCTCGCGGTATAGGGCAGGGGCAGCAAGTCGTGTGCGTTGTGCGCATCAACACCCGTCCAGCACAGGTGGTCAGATACCCACATGGGCTGCACCCGGTCTATCAGCTCTTTGAGTGCGCCGAGGTATGCCATGTTCAGCGCATCGGTGCTGCCGAGCGAGAGTGAGACGCCGTGCATCACCATGGGGTAGTGCGAGCGGATCTTGTCCAAGTAATACAGCGGTTTGCCACCCGGAACCATGTAGTTCTCGGAAATGACCTCAAACCAATCGACTTTGGGCAGGTGTTCGAGCACGTGGTCGTAGTGGCTCGGGCGTAGTCCCAATCCATAGCCAAGCTCAGGCCGCGTTGTAGGCATGGAGCGCCCTTGGTGCTGAAAGTTGATAAAGACTGTAGCCTAAAAAATAGGGTGTTATCAGTTCGTAAGAGCACGTACACGGGCCCATAGTCTCTTGGCGGCAGATGTCCGATTTTTCCTCTGACCTCTTTGCGTTTACCGCCCTGTGTGCATTCCCAGTCGTCATTTTTGGGCGCAGGTTTGCCGTCTCGCTGTCAACAGCGGTGCCGCAATCAAGATTAGCTAAACGTTGTCGCCCTAGTTGTGGCTGTCTCTGCAGGCGCTTTTCCGAGCCGCGCATGGCTGCGACAAATGTCCCATCTCTGTGTGCGCCTATCGCTGCAGCGCGGTGCTAAGGCTCTGATCCGCTCAGGGGCGGTATGGTTGAGCATGACAGGCTCTGGATTTTCCAGGAATTGTATAGTCAGTGTCACGCTTGAATTACTGTGAAAGGGCCACTCGATGGCACGGCGTGCTCTACGAGTGAATGCCAATGATTAGCACTTGCAGTGTTATAGCTAAAAGCGTGGTGGTCATCTTGTTTTGCATATACGAATTTCATTTTGCAATCACGAACCACTCTATGGGTGGGGCGAACTGTCGTGGCTCCAGAGCGCGCTGCGGCGATTCGACTGGACTGTCTTTAATGCAAGCGCAGTTTCATTCTGAACTGCAGCCAAATGTTCAAGACCTCGCGCACAGAAGGAGAAATGGATCGCATCCTTAAAGACGCTATATATAAAAATTCCTAATGTATATTGTGTATCTCGTTGCAAAAAGGTGGGAGATTCTGCTTCTGTGCGGTTGACATCATTTGTCTCATGTTTGCTGCGATATTCTGGCCCCCTGATTTCTCCACTCTGGATCCATTCGAAGGGCTTCCGTTGCTCTAGGGCCTGTTATTGGTGGCGAGGATCCAGTCTATTAGGTTGGGGTGATCTCAAGAAAGCAGGTGTATCAGCTGTTTTTCTGGCTGATTTCTTTTCGTGCTGGATTTGCAGGGAAAAGTGATATCCGGACGTTTCCCTTCCCATGAGAGGTAGTTCACGTCTTCGGCGTTCTAGCAGGTGAAATTCCGTGTCGTTTATGGCTGCTGTTGAAGTGCTGATCTTGAGGTGATACCAGTTGTATTGTTCAATTAATGCGTGAGCAAAATCCTCTTGCTACAGCTCGTATAAAGACGGGTGAGAAGCTCAAATTTACCGGTGTATCTTGGGCTGCTTGTGTTAGATCGTTCCTAAAGGGCCCTGGTTCTTGAAGTGAATCTAAGATCCAGTGGAAATTAATTTGTTTATGTCAAAAATCAATTTGATTTCACAAAAAAACTCGGAATTAATGCTAAATTAATTTAATTAATTAGTTTTAGTTATTCTACATTCAGGCCGATTTCGCATCTGGCATTATTTGTATTTAGTTCTCAAATACCACTGGTGATTGATTGCAGATTTATCTGGCGAAGGTGGCCGTAGTTGTGTTATTTCTGAAGTAGGAATACGTTTTAATCACGTGCCACTATGTGCATATGGCGACACGATTTAGCAGTTCCTTATGACAAGTGGAAACAGATTCGGCGAACCAGTCTGTACGCATGTTAAAACTTGTTGTTATATTCGAACCCTACTTAAGAAAGTAAATTAATAAACCGTGTTGCTAATAGAAAGTTTCAAAAATTTGACCAATCTTCACAGGATATCGTGAATCATGAAATTGGCAAATTCACTCAAGAGTGCTCGTTGTTATCAGCTTCGTTCGGCAGCGTTATGCGCTCAGGTGCTTAAGGCGGTGTACGCATGAATAATTCTTTGCTTAAAGAACATAGCTCGCACATCAAGGTGGTGTCGCTTAAGCACAGTGACGTCATCAAAAACACTGTGCTGCACGCAGCAGAGCGCTTGCTCAGTCGCAGCCTGCTCGGCGAAGATTTGCTGAATGTGATGGTGCAGACGCAGCTGCAGTTGCTGAGCCACGAATCGAGCGGGCAAATACTGGCCTTCTGTCGTGACTTCCTGAAAGACCCCAGTCTTGTAAATCCTTCGCAGTATGAGGCGATTTACGCCATTGCCTATTGTCTGATAGAGGATACCTGCAAGCCGGATGATTTGGCGGATCTCAACTTGAGGCACCGGCATCTGCGCAGCGGCCTACTGGCAGAAATCCAAGCTGTCGGGCTGCGTTATTTGGTCTTGGTCTACTGGCGCAGCGGCCGCTTTGAACAGGCGGCAGAGGCCTTTGCACTGTTGGCCAGTCAGCTGGATCAGCGGCCCGACCGTAGAAATATGTGGCACTTGTGCACGCTGGTTTCCGTTATCTGTAATGACGAGCAGCAACACCGTATGGCACGGCGCTACTCCATGCGGGCACTGGGAAGTGCGCATGCGTTGGAAGAGAGTTGTCTGGTGGACCGTGCAAGCTACGGGTACGCTAACTCGCTTTCACTTGCTCAGCGTCAGGGTGCATCGATGGACAGTTTCGCGCATTTAAGGGGCTTGGTAGAGTCTCAAAATGCAAGCCTTGACCCGGTGTTGGAGTTTCTGGTTTTGGTGGGTTCCGGCCGAGACGCCATTCACCGCGGAGACTGCTCGCAGGCGGCGCATTTTATCGGTCAAGCCAAAGAACGCTCCATGGGTCCGCGCATTGCGACGCGTTATATGCTGTTGACAGAAGAGGCGCGTCTGGCGCATTTCAAAGACCAGACCTTGATCAGGGACAGCAAGCTGGAAGAGATGCGCTGGTTGCACGAAGGCTACCCGAGTCGTCTCAAGACCCGCGTGTGGAACCACGTCTGCGCAGATATCAACAATTCCGAGCGGTACCATCTGATGGACGGCAACCTCAGTTTGATCCCCCGTGAGGCGGCCAACGGGTTGCGCACGATCACGGCCCGCTGTCAGGCTTCCGTGCGCTGCGCAGAGCAGGCTGCACAGAGTGGTACATAGAGAGGCCGCCGATGCTCTTGTGGCTTATCTGCCCTACAAGGGTGCCTGCAATGTGTATTCCGTAGAGCGGTATAAGCGAAGCGCATCCGCGGCGATGCTGGGTGTGTAGACCGGTCGTTGCGGAGCGGTATCCGGGTGTGCGCAGCAATTTCAATCTCGGGTCATGCACTGAGTTCAAGCAAACGAGCTCGAGGCTTGTGATGATTCTATTCCTTGGGTAAGCAGTGTCGATTTGGTAATTCAGCGGCTTCGATGCCCAGACTCGCCTGAGCGGGCGACGTACTTTTGCAGCTAGGCGCGCCCTCCCAAAAGTAAACAATAGTTTGCGTCCGGCCAGGATCCCTCGCCCTCGACGCTACTTCGTAGCCTAGGCGGCGCCAC
>JAWSVD010000006.1:0-5742 GCA_033852095.1 Granulosicoccaceae bacterium
GCGCCAGCACATTGGCCGGGGCGTCAGCGAACTGCGCCGCGAAACAGCGCCTGTACTCTTCGGCGCGCATCTGGGCGTCGATATTGGCGTGCAGGCGCGTCATCGACGGGTCGCTGTGCGTGCCGCGAATGCTGATCCCAATATCAGCCCCCTGCGCCTGCAGCCGCGGCACATAGAGCAAGCCCTCGTAATCACCCGGCGCGATATCAATGTAAATGCGCGAGCATTTAATCCCTCGACCCACATCGAGCACGGCTTGATTGACGGCCGCTTGAACTGTGTGGAATTGATTGGGCGATGCCAGCGGGCTGTTCTGATCGACCACATAATCTGCGGCGAAACGCTGCGCCCGCTGCCTCGACTGCACAATCGGGTTCCAGGGCTCCGCCATTTCAGCACCAATCTCCCCGCTATAACGCAACACCGACTCGCGTTTGAAATAGGCAACTTGGTGCTCGCTGAGCTGCGGGCGCAGCCGTGTTTCAATCACCGCAAAGAGTCCTGTTCATTGAAATGTCCGCTACCCGCTTGCGGGGCCAAGCACGGTCCCTGCATTCACATCGCGGCCTGTGCCACGCACATCATCAAGGGCCCCACGCCTTTAACTTCATTGGCCACCCGGCTCTCACCCACATAGTACTCAGGGCTGCCGTCGCGGTAACGCCCGCCAAAACCTCCAAGACCCGCCACTTCACAGATATCAAACATTTCCAAGCCACCGCCGGCACGCTGCCGCACAGTTTGCTGCACAAGCGTCTCCACCAAGCCAGCTGGCACAGCGGAGCAGAGCCCGAGCTTGCCCGCCTTGATCAGCGCATAACTGAACATCGCTGAGGCCGAGCCCTCCTGGTAGTTACCTGGCAGCTCTGGCATGTCCGTCACTTGCAGCCACAGCCCATCACCCTGACGGTGGGACAAGATGACGTCGAAGAAGTCAGTCGTCTGCTTGGCAAATGGCGCGAAAGCCTCGGCGCCCACCTGCTCGGCCACTTCCACCAGACACATCGCCAACCAGCCCTGTGCCCGCGACCAAAACGCCGGTGACTGCCCCGTCTCCGGATCGCACCAAGGCTGCAAACGCGACTCATCGTAGGCGTGCGCGTAGAGCCCCGCTGCGGGCACGAAGTTTTCCTCCAGCCCGGTGGCCAGCTGCTTCAAGATGTCCTGCACAATGTCGTCCCGACCGTAGCTGAGTGCATAGGGCAGCCTAAAGGACGAGGCCATGTAGAGGCCGTCCAGCCAAATTTGCCAGGGGTATGTCAGCTTATGCCAATACACACCCGAGCGCGTGCGCGGGTGATTATCCAATTGCTTCATCAGCGGCACTGTGGCATCAAAATAGCGCTGCTGCCCCGTCTGCTGGTGCAGATACACCAGCGCTTGACCGGATTTAACGTGATCGATATTGAACTCTGCAGGGCTGTAACCCGCGAGCTCTCCGCCGCTGGATACCTGCTTGTCGACCAGCCGAGTCAAGTGCTCTAACCAGCGGTCTTCAGCACTTGCCCGGTGCAGCATCTCCAGCCCGCGGTACAGCAGGCCATCTTCGTAACACCATGCTCCCTGTTTGTAGGGTTTGTACGCACTTGCATAAGCGTCAAAATAATCGTTCAACATCTTCTGGCCTCCTCGTTATTCATCACCACAACATCGCCAGCTACCTCGGCGAACTCACTGAACACACCCGCGTGCCGCACCGGAACAACTCCACAGGCCATCAGTGGCACACCGGGCGTGGCATCCGGGTCGTAGCTGACCCTAAAGTCCTGCAGCGTCACAGCTGTAATAGGTGCCTCGGGCAAACCCAAAAATGCCGCGGCGGCGTGCTGCACGTTCAACGCTGTCACGTTCTTCACGTTGATATCACTGATGCGAGGCGTGCTCGCATCCAGCTCGGCCGCCTCACGGCTCTGCACCCGCTCACTCTTGCCGTCTTCGTCACAGAAATAGAAAGCGTTGATCGCCAGCGGCGTCGCCACGCCGTCCATGCGGACATGTTCGAGTTTGACGCCACTCACTGCCCCGCCTCTGCCCCGCCGCGTCTTCAGCCGCAGGCCGCGATCCGTGCCTTCAAAGGCACAGCGCGTGATGCACACATCGTGTATACCGCCGCTCATCTCGGACCCCAGAACTACCGCGCCGTGCCCGCGCTGCATCAAACAATTGGAGATCTCCAAGCCCCGGGTCTCGGCCAGGTGCTTGTCATCGCCGAGCCCGCGCTTGCCGGCCTTGATCGCAATGCAATCGTCGCCCACGCTGATCTTCAAGCCAATGATCTTGCTATCAACGCAGCTCTCGGGGTTAAAGCCGTCGGTGTTCGGGCTGTTAGGCGGGTTGTGGATGTGCATCGCCGCGGCGAGCAAGCGCTCGCAATTCACCGGATGCACCGTCCAAGAGGGCGAATTGCACACGGTGACGCCACTCAGCAGAACATCCCGGCAGTGTGACAACATCAGCGTGCGCGGCCGGCGTGCACCGCCGCGCGTCTCCTTGGGCCAGCTCCACCAATCCTGTCGATCACCGCCGCCGTCGATACAACCCAGGCCCGTGATGCTCAGCTGCTCACAATCTATCGCCGTGAGCAGCGCGGCAAAACAGGGCTCGGGCAATCCTTCCCAGGTGCCGATACAACGGCCGTCTTGGCCCCAGGCGGGCAAGATGGGCCACCGACTTCTGTCCGCGGAAGCGGCGATGACCGCGCCCTCGGCCAGATACAGCGTCATGTGGCTTTTTAACTTTAAGGACGAGCAAACGTAGCTGCCAGCTGGCACAAACAGGGTTCCGCCCTGTGGCACCGCGGCGATGGCGCGTTGAAATGCTGCTGCATTGTCCGCGAGTGCCGGATCAGCCCCGTGTTCCAGCACATTGACAAGCCCGCCACAGGGCTTGGTCCTAAATAATTGTTCGCCCAAGGCAGTCTTGAGGCGATAGTCTGTGTCTGCTTCCAAGCCCGTTAAAAATGCTGCAACAGTTGTACTCTGACCCGACAGGGTCTCACCGCCATGTACGGGTACACACTGCCAGCTCAGGGGCTCAGCAAGATAATAGTGATGGGAAAATTTGGCTATCAGCAGTGTCGCTGTGCGCGCACTTACAGCCACAACATCCAATTTTGTCATGAACTTTCTCAGCGGTTTAAAAAGTGCGCTGGAGAACCCAGCGCACTCCGTGTGGTACGTCGAAGCTAGCGGATTTTATCCAAGGCTTCGTTGATGCCGTACATCATGTCGTCAGCCGCCTGCAGCGCATCGATCTCGCCATAGGCAAAGAGCTCCAGGTTATCGACCATCGCCGTGCGAACATCGGGGTGCTCCATGAAGGGATGGATCGCAGGGCCTTCAGCGTCCAGCACCAACTTCTGTGCTTCTATTTGCTCGGGCTTGATCGCGCCACTTTCGAGCAGTTGCATTTTGGCAGCAATTGAGCTTGGAACACCGCGTGCCGATCCCATTGCAGCAACACCTTCACTCTCGTTCAACATGCAGTTGACAATCTGAGCAGCCGCCTCTTGATGGGGCGAGTTTTTAGAGACTGAAAACACCATCGATGCTTTACGGTAAATACCGGCTGTCTTCTGACCGTCTTGAGACAGCAATCCGGAATAGACAATTTCCTGCCCTTCTTCCAAGGGTCCGGATATTTTGAAATAGGTCGAATCCCACTGGTAGGTTCCCGCAATTTCTCCATTGGCCCAACGTGGGTTCTCATGCAAACGAATATTCCCTGCTGCAGCGACATCTTGCCAAGCGGGGATGACATGGTTGTCAACCAGCGTCTTGTACATCTCGATTGTTTCAGCGAGTTCCTCTTGGCTCCACATGATTTTATTGCTCACAGGATCGATCAGGGGCTTGCCCGTGCTCTGTGTGCCATGGATGGTGATGAGCATTGCGGCGTCGAGCTTAGCTGCTTCAAAAGGGTAGAAATTGTCACCCAGCTTCTCTTTAAACACCGGCCCTGCCGCGATGAGTTCTTCCCAAGTAGTGGGAATCTCGACACCGGCCTTTGCAAAGGTTGTGGTGTTGAAAACAAACAAGCGACCAGTCGTTGAGATCGGCAAGCCGTTCAGCTTTCCTTTGATGGAACCCGCGTCAATCTGCTCGTCACTCCAGCTCGACAAATCGATGGTGTCCGACAGCTCAGCCAAATCAGCAAAGCCCGTGCCTTCAGCCGAGAACAACGGCAACCAAGGCCAATTGACTTGCATGATGTCCGCTTCGGTGCCACCGGCGATCTGGGTGGCCAGTTTTTCAAAGTGCCCTCCCCAGCCCGTGAATTCGGCTTTCACCTGGTGCCCGTATTTGGCACCGCAGACTTTCAGCGCTTCCTGAGTAGCTTCGTGCCGGCTTCCACCGCCCCACCAGCTCATTCGAAGTTCCGCCGCTTCTGCAGCACTGCCCAGCGCCATTGATGCGGCTGCGACCGCTAATGCTAGTTTAATTTTTTTCATGAGTCTTCCTCCAAGGATGGGTGGTCAAACACTAAATTTCAGACAGCGCGAGGTTGTCGCCGCTCTCTTTATCAAACATGTGCAGCCGCGCGGGATCCGGGCGCAAGCCAACCCTGTCTCCGCGCTGCAATGTGCGATCAAACTGTTCTGTGGGTACCACGGCCACGAAGTCTTGATCACTGACTTCGACATGCACATTGACTTCGTGCCCCATAAATTCCAGGTTGCTGATCACACCGGAGCAGGTATTTTCAGCACCGTCGGCAGCGAGCTGCACGTGTTGTGGCCGCATGCCCACGGTCACGGCACCGGAAGTCTTCTTCAGCCGTGCCGCCAGCGCAGCGTCGATGGCAATGTCCTGACCGTCCAGGATGATTTTGGGCGTACCGTCTGTGCTCAAGGTCGCCTCGGCGAGGTTCATCTCAGGCATACCGATAAAGCCGGCGACAAAAACATTGGCCGGGCGGTCATACAGGGTCACTGGGTCGGCGACCTGCATGATGCGGCCCTCCTTCATCACACAGATCCGATCGCCCATGGTCATGGCCTCGACCTGGTCATGGGTGACGTAGACGACGGTGGCGGGCCGCCCCTCTTTTCGCAGGCGCTTGTGCAAGTCAGTGATGCGCACCCGCATCGAGGCCCGCAGTTTGGCATCGAGATTGGACAGCGGCTCGTCGAAGAGAAAAACCTCCGGGTGCTTGATCAACGCCCGGCCGAGCGCTACCCGCTGCGCCTGTCCACCGGACAGTTGCTTGGGCAGGCGATCGAGCAGCTCTTCGATCTCAAGGATTTTTGCTACTTCATCGGTTGCCGTGGCGATCTCGGTCTTGGATTTGCCCTTCAGGCGCAGACCAAAAGAGAGGTTCTTTCGCACCGTCATGTGCGGGTATAGCGCGTAGTTCTGGAAGACCATGGAGATCCCCCGCTTGCCCGGCACCAGGTCATTGACGCGTTTGTCGCCTATGCGGATCTCTCCGCCGGAGATGGTTTCCAGGCCTGCAATCATGCGCAGCGTGGTCGATTTGGCGCAACCCGAAGGCCCGACGAGCACCATGAACTCCCCGTCGTGTATTTCCAGATCAATGCCGTGCACGGCTTTGAAAAAATTCCCATACACCTTTTCAAGTGATTTTAACTGAAGTCCAGCCATTAGCCTTTTACTCCCCCGGCTGATATGCCTTCGATGAAATATTTTTGCGCCATAAAGAACACGACGAGCGATGGTGCCAAGGTCAGGCAGGACATCGCCAGTATCTGATTCCAGCTAAACGCTTCGGTGGTGTCGATCG
>JAWSVD010000056.1:0-11611 GCA_033852095.1 Granulosicoccaceae bacterium
TCCCTTCGGCCTGCGCCTTGCGCAAACACAACAGAGACACTCTGCATCCGCAATTCCCACACTGCCAGAGCACTAGCGCTATTTGCAAGCTTGACCACTGTCAGCGCCGCGAGCCCATTGCTCGCGATGTGGGCTCGCAGTGTGAGCTCGCGGCGTGCGCTGACTGCTCGCGCTAGCGCCTCGCCACCGCAGACCGCATTATGCCAGCCGCACAATCCTCCCCTCCCCATCACTCCGGCCCAGGCCAGCTGATAGCAGCACCTGCGCCCTTCCAGAGTTAAGAGCAACTTATGCCCCAGCAACACATTCACGTCCTCAACGGCCCCAACTTGAACCTGCTCGGCACCCGCCAGCCCGAGATCTACGGCCATGACACGCTGGCAGACATCGAACAGCTCTGCCGCGACACCGCCGCCGCTTTCGAGCTGGGCATCACCTTCGCCCAGAGCAACCACGAGGGCGCGATCGTCGACGCCATTCAGCTCGCCCGCGAAGATGCGCTGGCCATCGTGATCAACCCCGCGGCCTACACCCACACCTCGGTCGCCATCCGCGATGCACTGTCCAGCTGCGACTGCCCTATATATGAGGTGCACATAAGCAATGTGCACAAGCGCGAGGCCTTTAGGCACCACTCCTATGTCTCGGGCGTGGCGACTGGGGTCATCGCCGGCCTCGGTATCCAGGGCTACGCCGCGGCCATCACGGCCTATTGCCTCAAACGATAACGACGCCAGCAGCTGAGCGCGGGGCTGATACGCAGTCCCCGCTCAGATTACGCCACGCCCAAAACGCCATAATCACCAGATAACGACCGCTTGGTCTCTTTTACTGAATTTTCACGCATCGACTTCAGATGACATCGCGCTAAGATGGGCCGACCGCTACATCTTAGGAAGACACGCATGACGGATCGACTGCTCCGCGTTGAAGAGGACAACAATCTCGGCATCAGGCTGCCCGACGGCACCCGCCTGTCCGCCAGAATATGGCGCCCGGCCGACGCAGCGGGACAGCGCTTCCCCGCGATTCTCGAGTACCTGCCCTACCGCAAGACCGACGGCACCGTGGCGCGCGATCAGATCATGCACCCCTACTTTGCCGAGCGCGGTTATGTCTGCCTGCGTGTCGACGCCCGCGGCTGCGGCGACAGCGAAGGCCTGTTCGAGGACGAGTACAGCGAGCAGGAGCTGCAAGACGGCGAGGACATCATCCACTGGATCGCCGCCCAGCCCTGGTGTGACGGCAAGGTTGGCATGCAGGGCATATCCTGGGGCGGCTTCAACGGCCTGCAACTGGCGGCGCGCAACCCCGCCCCGCTCAAGGCCATCATCACCGTCGGCTCCACCGTGGACCGTTTCGCCGACGACATCCACTACAAGGGCGGCATCCAGCTCAGCGAGAACATTGGCTGGGCCGCCACCGTGCTGTCCTGGTTCTCCATGCCGCCCGACCCGCAGCTGGTGGGCGACGCCTGGCGGGACATCTGGCTCGAGCGCTTGGAGCAAGCGCCCTTCCTCGCCGAGACTTGGCTCAGCCACCCCAACCGCGACGCCTACTGGCAGCACGGCTCCGTGTGTGAGGATTACAGCGCCATCAAGGCGGCCGTGCTCAGCATCGGCGGCCTGCACGACGGCTACCGCAACGCCATGGCCCACCTGCTGGAGAACATCACAGCCCCGGTGAAAGCCATCGCCGGCCCCTGGGGCCACAAATACCCGCACATCAGCCCGATCACCCCGGCCATCGGCTACCTGCAGGAAGCGATTCGCTGGTGGGATCACTGGCTCAAAGACCGCGATACCGGTGTCGCAGACGACCCGGCCTACCGCGCTTATCTGATGGACACAGTCGCACCCGCCGCCAACCTAGACCACCGCCCCGGCCGCTGGGTCACTGAGCAACAGTGGCCATCACCAAACATTAGCCCGTGGCCTCTCAGCTTGGGCCAGGGCACGCTGAACCCAAGCGAAGCGGACGATGCACAAGCCCTGAGCGCAGCTGTGCCGAGCGCACTAAAAGCGGGCGCCAACTGTGGCGAATACTTCCCCTTTGGTTTCGGCCCCGGCGAGCTGCCCGAAGACCAGCGAGCGGACGACGCCGCCTCCCTCTGTTTTGATTCAGCGAACCTGCCTGAGGCCGCGGCCCTGCTCGGCGCACCTGTGATCAAGCTGCGGGTGCGCGCGGACAAGGCCCGCGCGCAATTGGTGGCGCGGCTCTGCGACCTGCGCCCCGATGGCAGCTCTAATCTGATCAGTCTGGGCATGCTCAACCTGCGCCACCGCAACAGTTTCGAACACCCCGAGGACCTGCCACCGGGAGAGCTGGTGGACATAGAGATCAGCCTTGATCAATGCGCCTATCATCTACCGGCCAGTCACAGCTTGCGGCTTGCATTGTCCAGCAGCTACTGGCCCTACTGCTGGCCTGAGCAGGAGCTGGTCAATATCACCGTGCACAGCGGGCAGTTAATCCTGCCCCTGCGCGCGCCCTCTGATCACAGCGATGACGAATGGCACTTCGAGGCGCCCTACAGCCCCGAGCCGCGCCCCGTGGTGCGTCACTCGCCGCTTGAAGAATTCAAATCGAACCGCTATGAAGACGGCCAACGCACGCTGCACATCCGCGGCGACAACGGCAGCAGCGAAGACCTACTGAGCGGTATCACCACCAGCAGCAAACTCGAAGAGCGCTGGCAGCTCGCGGTCGATGACCCAACCTCTGCTACGGCACACATTGTGTGGGATCGCAGCTTTGCGCGCAGCGATTGCTCGGTCAGCACACGCGTTGATACCAGCATGCGCTCAGACAAAACGCACTTCCATGTGACGCATGTTTTACAAGCATGGGAGGGTGAACTTTTGGTTTTCGAAAAGTCACTGGAGGCATCTGTGCCGCGATAGCCCAGCCGCCTGCAAACGCAAAACAAGCGCAAGTCCCGCAATCTTTCTAAGGCACAGTTTATGAGCGCAAGACTGAATTTCTCACCCGAAGAATACGCCCAACGCCTCGCCAAAGTGCGCACCGCCATGGCAGCTCAGGGTATCGACACCTTATTGCTGCACGACCCCTCTAACATGGCCTGGCTGACGGGCTACGACGGCTGGTCCTTCTACACGCCGCAGGCGGTGATCGTGGGCAGCACGGGCGAGCCCATCTGGTATGGCCGCACCATGGACGCCAACGGCGCGCGCCGTACGGTGTACTTGGCTGCCGAGAACATCGTCAGCTACCCCGACCACTACGTGATGAACCCACCGCTGCACGCCATGCAACACCTAGGCGGCGAGACCCTGCCCGAGCGCGGCTGGCACACCGGCGCCGTAGGCGTGGAGATGGACAACTACTACTTCAGCGCCACCGCCTATCTGAAGTTACAAGAGAGCCTGCCGAACGCCACACTGGTAGACGCTACCGGGCTTGTAAATTGGTGCAGAGCGGTGAAATCCGAACAGGAGATCGCCTACATGCGCATCGCCGCGCGCATCAGCGAAAACATGCACCGCACCGCCTTCGAGCTGATCGAGCCCGGCATGCCCAAACACAAGCTGGTGGCCGAGGTGTACCGCACCGCCATGTTGGGCCACGAAGAACACTGCGGCGACTACCCCGCCATTGTGCCGCTGCTGCCCTCGGGGGCGGATGCCTCGGCACCGCACCTCACTTGGGATGAACGCCCCTTCGAAGCGGATCAAGGCACCTTCCTTGAGCTGGCCGGCTGCCACAAGCGCTACCACTGCCCTATCTCCCGCAGCATCTACTTGGGCACGCCGAGCGATGATTTCCGCCACGCCGAGGCAGCCTTGATTGCAGGCCTGGAGGCCGGGCTTGCCGTGGCCAAACCCGGCAACCGCTGCGCCGATCTGGCCAATACCTTGAACAGCACACTGGCCGAGCACGGCTTCGACCGCGGCGGCGCCCGCTGCGGTTATCCCATCGGCCTGAGCTACCCGCCCGACTGGGGTGAGCGCACCATGAGCCTGCGCGACAGCGACGACACCCTGTTAGAGCCGGGCATGACGTTTCACTTCATGCCCGGCCTGTGGATGGACGACTGGGGCGTGGAGACCACCGAGAGCATCCTCATCACCGACACCGGAGTCGAGACCCTCTGCGACTACCCACGCCACCTCTTTGTGAAGCCCTGACTATGCACAAGCCAATCAGCGACAGCACCATCAGCGCCACTGTCGACTTCGAGCGCGACGGCGTGCAACACGGTTTTCTGCAGCTGCCCTACTCGCACGACGCCTCGGCCTGGGGCTGCGTGATGATCCCGATCACGGTGATAAAGAACGGCAGCGGCCCCACCGCACTGCTCACCGGCGGCAACCACGGCGATGAATACGAAGGCATCACAGCGTTGCTGAAGCTGGCCAACAAACTCCGGGCAACGGATGTGCAGGGCCGGGTGATCATCGTGCCGATGATGAACGCACCGGCGGTGCAAGCGGGCACGCGCACCTCGCCCATCGACAAGGGCAACCTGAACCGCAGCTTCCCCGGCCTGCCCCACGGCAGCCAAACCGAGCGCATCGCCGACTACTTCTCGCGGGTGCTGGTCCCGCTCTGTGACGTCGCGCTGGATCTGCACTCGGGCGGCAAGACACTGGATTTTGTGCCCTTCGCCGCGGCGCACCGACTCGAAGACCCAGCGCAGACAGCGCGCTGCATCGAAGGGGCCAAGGCATTTGGTGCGGCCGACACGGTGCTGATGCACGAGCTGGACGCCGCCCAACTCTACGACACCGCCGTGGAGAGTCAGGACAAGATCTTCGTCACCACCGAGCTGGGCGGTGGCGGCACCAGCACCCCCGCGACACTCGCGATAGCCGAGCGCGGCGTGGACAATATCCTCTGCTGGGCCGGCATCACCCAGGCTGAGCCACAATTCCCCGCAGAGCCTACCCGGACACTGGAGATGTCGGACAACGACTGCTACCTGCTGAGCGAGCACCGCGGTATTCTCGAACTCTGCTGCACGCTCGGTGACCAGGTGCAGGCCGGTGATGTTCTCGCGCGTATCCACAGTATGGAGCGATGCGGTGAAGCGGCGATCGAATACCGCGCCAAACGCAACGGCATCCTGCTCGCCAGACGGCACTTGGGGCTGGTGGCGCTGGGCGATACCATCGCCGTGCTCGGCCAAAAAGCAAAATTCTAGCTCCGCCTCCCTTTAACCTCAGCAATCGCTCGCTGCAGAGCGATTGATACAAAGCCTCCTCCTTCTATAAAAACCGAACACATCCCCAGAAATAGATCGCTGCCTGTGCCGCTTGTCTCAGCTGTTTTATTTGCGCATTATTTACCACACCGTCATCCGCTGCGCATGGAATTGAGGTATTTTCTATTAAATAAATTGACTGCAACTCAGCAGTTAATTGCGCATATGAAATCACCCGTTTATGAAAATGTGATTGAAATCTTATCGCCTCAAAAATCATTTAATAATTAACCCATTCGACGCGGCTTGTTCAACACCCTATTGAAGATGAGCCCGCAGTCACAGACGGCCGCTGCATGAAACACTATGGTGTCACCCAGTGCCGAGAACCAGCGCTAAACCCTATGAATCACAGGGAATAACACGCTCCAGAGGCACGAACTGCAATTCGCCCGGCGGCCAATTGATGCGTGCATCAGCCGTCAACCGCCAGTGCAGCGCTGACATAAAAACAAGAATATATAACAGTCACCAACCGTATTTTAATTTCCTGCACAGACGGACCATTAAGGTAATTCGAACATATGCCACCTGAAACTATTCGCGTATCAGAGGAAGTCTGTACGACTCCCTCGAACATTATCGAAGCATTTGAGCGAATAGCCGCCCAGCAGCCACAGGCATGTGCCGTTGTGCACGGCGAGGTGACACTCAGTTACACCGAACTCTACGATTACGCCGCGCGCATAGCATTTGCCTTGCAGAAACTGTCGGTGCAAAACAATCAGGCTGTGGGCCTGTATCTGAGCACCTCACTGCACGCCGTGGCTGCCACACTGGGCTGCTGGATGGCGGGCGCAAGCTGTGTACCGCTGAGCCCACTGCACCCCATAAAACAACAGCAGCAATTATTGGACGACGCGGCGCTCTGCGCTGTTATCTCGCTGAACAACAGCTGCATCATTGACGGCGCACGCTGCCTGGTGCTCGATCAGCAATCGCCGCGCACCCTGCCCGCAGTGACGGATTCAAGGATTGCGCCCTTGGCAACGGAACAACTGGCCTACATCCGCCAAGCCGTGTGCCCCTTTGGAAGCCCCGCTAACATCCAGATCGAGCACGCCGCGCTGCTCAATTTCTGCAGTGCCAACGCGGGCCTGTTCGAACTGAGCTGTGCCGACACCACACTGCTGCGAACCCCTCTGACCTTTGACATGGCGATGCAAGAGCTCCTGCCCACCTTGATCAGCGGTGGAACCCTGGTCATCTCGGATGAGAGCACCCCGCACGACATCGATGGGCTCTCGTCAGCCTTGCGCCGGCACAACATCACAAGCCTGTACCTGAGCACGGCGCACTGGCAGCGCTGGGTAGACAAACTGTCCGCCGCTGGTCAGCGCGCCGCACCATGCCTGCGAAGAGTCACCGTGAGCGGCGATCCCGTCTCGGCGCTGCACTACCAGCGCTGGTTGAAGTTAGCCGCCCCCAACACCCTGTGGACACACGCCTATGGCAAGCCAGAAACCCTGAGCACCGCCGTCGCGTTTATTCCACCGCAGGGTTGGCTGGCACTTAACATGCCCGTGGGAAAAACCCTGCACGGAAGCAGCGTACACATTCTCAATCGCAAACTGCAGCCAGTGGCCAAGGGCGAAACAGGTGATCTCTACCTGGGTGGGGACAAGCTCGCACGGGGCTACCTAAAGCGGCCGGATCTCGACAGGCAGCTGTTCATCGAAGCCAACACAGCGCAGGGCCCGGCACGACTGTTCAGGTCCGGGGACCTCGCCCGCCGACTGCCCAGCGGCGATATCGCCCTGATGGGCCGGCGAGATCGTCAGATAGAGATTTCTCCCCACCGCATAGACCCCCGCGACATCGAACACAGCTTGAATGTGCACGAGCAGGTGCGCGAGTCGCTGGTGCTCGCACACCGCGTGGGCTCACATACATCGCTGCTGGCCTACGTTGTCTGCCAGCCCAAACACATAGACTTGCTGCTGTTGGCGCGCTGGTTAGAACAGCGGCTGCCCACGCACAAAGTGCCCTACAAATTCATTGTCATGAGCCAATTCCCACGCACCATCGACGGCCAGATAGACCGCCGATCATTGCCAGACAGCAGCAGCGCTGTCGCTGTCAGCCAGCGCGAGTACGCCACCCCGATGTCGGCGACTGAACAGGAGCTGGCGAGCCTGTGGAAAGCCGAACTACCGGTCGAAGAAGTCGGACGATTCGATGATTTTTTCGAGCTCGGCGGCGACTCGCTAATGGCCGTGCGCACCCTGGGCGTGCTGCAAAACAAGGGCGACCCCTCGATGAGCACGGCGGATTTCTACGCGAACAGCAAACTGCACGAGCAGGCAGCCCGGCTCGACGCCATCGCGGCGGAGCCGGAGCTGCTGAACATACAGCGCACCCCCTTCCCGCTGCCCGAGACCGCCCTGGCTGCCAGTCAGCTGAGACTCTGGCTGCAGTACGAATCAAACGCCCTGAACATCAGTCTCTTCCACGTGCACGAAGCAGTGAAGATTCAAGGCGCACTGGACAAGGCTCGGCTGATTGCCACCCTTCGCCATGTGGTAGCGCGCCACAGTGTGCTGCACATGCACGTGGCGCAACGCGAGGACGGGCCGACCATGTGCTGGCCGCACAACTTCGTACTGCCCATCGAAGACCTGACCGTGGACAGCAGCCAAGACTGGTCCAGCTGTGTGCACGAGCGCGTACAGGATCAGCGCTTCTCGCTGGACAAAGGACCCTTGATCCGCGCCCACATCATCCGCCGCGGCAGCGATCACTTGCTGCTCTTGGTCGCCCACCACCTAGTGATGGACGGCTGGTCCATGTCGCTGATGCTGCGGGAGATATCCGAGTGCTACGGTGGCCGCAGCCTGCTGCAAAACCCCCTGCAGTTTGTGGATTTCGCTCGCGCGGATGCTGTGGCTCGCAGCTCCCGCAGCTACGAGCCACAGCTGCACTACTGGCAAAAGCAGCTGCAGGGCCTGGAGCCCGCCGAGCTCAACCCGGACAAGCGCCCACCGGTGGCGCGGCAGTACAGCGCCGGACAAATCAGTTTTAACATCGAGCAGGATCTCGCAGATAAATTGGCCCTGGTCTCCAAGGCCCTGAACAGCTCCGCGCCCTCGATCTTGATGGCGGTTTATATCGCCCTGCTGGCCAGGCACAGCAACAGCGACGATTTAGCCGTGGCCACCATCGTGCACGGCCGCAATGACAGAAAGCTCGACAACGTGGTGGGCAGCTTTGTCGGCACCCTGCCCATCCGCGCACGACTGAGCAATGACACAAGCTTTGCGCAACTGGTGCAGCGCTGTCGTGACACCACCCGAGACGCGGTCGCTAACAGCGACGTGCACTTTGATCAGATCGTACAAAAGATCAACCCGCAGCGGGTCGATGATCAACTGCCCTTCTCGCCCTATATGTTTTTGATGCAAAATATCTTAGGTATCGAGCTCAGCCTGGACGGCCTGCACTGTGAGCACCTGCATGAGCCCATACACGCCAGTGAATACGACTTGTTGCTGGAAGTTGCCGTTGTTGGCCAAGGCCAGAAGCCGCACTACCGTGCCCGCATCGCCTACAGCGATGAACTGTTCAGCACGGTTTCTATACAGCGATTCAGCGAGCAGTATCTGAAGTTGTTAGCTGACGCGCTGGACAAGCCCAGCGCCCTGCTTTCAGAGCTCAAGCTGATGACCGCTGAGCAACAGAACAGCCAGCTGCGCGCCATGAACCCCGCGCCCGTGCAGCACCCGCTCGACAAAAACATCGGCGAGCTGATCCGCCAACAAGCGCAACAACGACCAGACAAAATCGCGGTGCGCGACAGCAGCGGTGCACAGCTGTCTTATGCCGAGCTCTCGCGCCGGGCCGATCACCTCGCCGCCTACTTGAAACAACAGGCCATCACGCCCAACACCTTGGTCGCCGTGCTGATGAACCGCAGCTGCGAGACGCTGGTCGCGCTGCTGGGCATACTGCGCTCCGGGGCCGCGTATTTGCCGCTGGACCCGGCCTACCCCGCCGATCGGATCAGCTACATCCTCGACGACGCCCGCGCCCCCCTGTTGATCACCGAATCGTACTTGCTGCTGGATCTACCTCCACTGCAAGCGGCGGTTATCTGCCTGGACTGTGATTGGCCGCTGATCGAACGCTGCGCCAGGCTTCCCGCCCAAGCCTGCGAGCTGAACAATCTCGCCTACGTGATATACACCTCCGGTTCCACCGGCAGCCCAAAAGGGGTACAGCTTAGCCACGGCAATCTGCTGAATTTCCTGCTGTCGATGCAGACCACACCGGGCATTGGCGAAGACGACAGGCTGCTCGCCGTGACGACCCTGTCCTTTGATATCTCCGTGTTGGAGCTGTTCCTGCCGCTGATCAGTGGTGCCGAGCTTGTAATTGCAAGTCGAGAGACTGCGGTGGACGGCAGCGCGCTCGCCAACGCCATTGACTCGCATGGCATCAGCGTACTGCAGGGCACCCCCACAACGTGGCGATTGCTGATTGAGTCGGGATGGCGCGGCGATGGCCGCCTGAAGGGACTGGTGGGCGGCGAGGCGCTGCCGGCAGACATACTGCCCAAATTGCTGCCCGAGCTGAAATCCCTGTGGAATATGTACGGCCCCACCGAGACAACCGTCTGGTCAACCTGTCAGCAGATCAGCGATGCCGAAGCGCCCATCGGCATCGGCAGGCCCATCGCCAATACCCGTGTCTATGTGCGCGATAAACAGGGCGATCTGTGCCCGCCGGGCATCGCGGGGGAGCTCTGCATAGGCGGTCTGGGCGTGAGCAGCGGTTACACCAACCGACCAGACTTGAACAGCAGTCAGTTCATCCCTGACCCCTTCAGCACTGAAGCCAATGCCCGACTGTACCGCAGCGGGGACATGGCGCGCTGGCTGGACGATGGCAGCTTGCAATACATCGGTCGGCTGGACAACCTGGTCAAGCTGCACGGCTACCGCATCGAGCTCGGAGAGATAGAATCAGTGCTGGCCAAGCACCGCGCCGTGCGCCAGAGCGCGGTGATGATCCGCGAGGACACCCCCGGTGCGAAGCGCCTGGTCGCCTATTGGTTGGCGGGCGCAAACGCTGAGGCGAGTGAAGATGAGCTGCAGGATTACCTGGCCATGAGCCTACCCGCCTACATGCTGCCACAGCGCTATGTTCAACTGCAGCACATGCCGCAGACCAACAACGGCAAGCTGGACCGCAAGCAACTGCCCGCCCCAGCTCAAGCCGATCGCAGCGCGCGGCAGCAGACACTCGCCACGCCCGTGCAGGCCGACATAGCAGCACAGTGGCAGGCACTGTTGGGGATAGATTCGGTAGGACCAGAGGACAGGTTCTTCCAGCTGGGCGGCCACTCCTTGCTGGCAATCAAGTTCATCAACTGGGTAAAACAACAATACCAGAGCACCATCCCCATGCGCAGCATGATCATGGGAACTCTCGCTCAAATAGCGCACCACATCGACCCCAGCGAAGATGCCCGCGCCAAAGCGCCACAAGACAAGTTCGCAACGAGAATTAAAATCGACACGCACCTGATCGACAACAAAGGCACAGCGCTGTTCTGCTCCAGCACCCGTGCAAATAACCTCCACCGGGCCAAACACGCGCTGCTCATCGTTGGCTCGCAGGGCCATGAGCAAAGCCGCTCGGACCGCGTCTACCGCGAGCTCGCGCTGGCCCTCGCGCCGCTGGATGTCACCACCCTGCGGCTCGATCTATCAGGCACCGGCAACTCGGCCAAATCCGATCATGAAATAATAAGCCTGGACGAATGGCGTGCAGACATAAGCTGTGGCGCCCAATACCTGTCACAGCTCAGTGCTTGCAGCACCGTCACCGTGCTGGCGAACCGTTTCTCGGCGAGCTTGCTCAACCGCGAGCTCGCCGACCTGGCGAACATCTCCAAGGCCTTCCTCTGGGACCCTGTCTTCAGTGGCAAACACTGGTGGCAATCGCGCTTGCAGCTGCAACAACAGATCGCCGCGAGCGGTTATTTCTTTCTCAAACCACGCCAACTTCGCGACCCCTCCGGCCTACAAAGCCCGGGCTTGCGCATCAGCACCGCGCTCAAATCAGAGATAGAATCCTTTGCCCTGCAGCCCCAATCTCTGGACGAACGCTTTCAGCTGCTGCGGCCACAGCGCTGCAGCGAGCAGGACACAGGCACAGCGACAACCACCTACCTGGAAGACAATTTAAACTGGAACGACGTGCACGCCAGCGCCTCCACCGACATCGAACACGCGGCCATGCAGCGCTTGCTGGTGCAGCACTTCAGCGCCAAACAAGAGTCGAGCTAGCCGTGGAAAGTACTTTCGCAGTGAATGCCACGCCCGCCATCAACGGCATTTGGAACGACGGTGGACACAAGGATCGCCCAGCGGTCGTCTTCCTCAG
>JAWSVD010000445.1:0-1685 GCA_033852095.1 Granulosicoccaceae bacterium
GTGGATCTGAAGCGTTTCTCCCAGCGCACCGACGGTTATCAGTGGCTCAACGCGCAGGGTGTGAGCACGCTGGAGCCAGACTTGGGCGATCGTTTTCAGCAGGCTTTGTATTTCCCCGATGAAGCGCATTTAAACCCGCGTCTGGCGATTCAAGAGTTGGCGGTGAATCTACAGCACAATGGCGTGCCGATTCACTTCGACAGCGAAGTGGAGGTGGATGAGCTGGATGCCGACGTCGTGATCGATTGCAGGGGTTTTAACGCTAAAGCGCAGTGGCCTGAGCTGCGCGGGGTGAAAGGCGAGATGCTGATCCTGCGCAGTGATGAGCTGCAGCTGAACCGCCCCGTGCGCCTGCTGCACCCGCGCATCCCGCTCTACGTGGTGCCGCGCGAGGGCGGGCACTTTATGGTCGGTGCTACCATGTTGGAACAGAGCGATCGTCAGGCCATTAGCGCGCGCTCGCTGTTGGAGCTACTGGGTTCGGCCTACGCGCTGCACCCGGCCTTCGGCGAGGCAGAAGTGGTGGAAATAGGCGTGGATGTCAGGCCTGCGTTTCAGGATAATCTGCCCCGGGTCGAGCGACACGGTCGCGTGATCCGTGCCAACGGCCTGTACCGGCACGGCTTTTTATTGGGCCCAGCGCTGGCCAAACGCGCCGCGGAGATGGTCATTAACCCGAAAATTGAATCAGGTGTTTTTTCATGCAATTGAGTATCAACGGCAAGCCCGCCGACGTGAGCGCGACAGACTTGAGCGCGCTGCTGCTGGAGTTGGAATACGGCGAGGCACGCATTGCCACGGCGCTCAACGGCGAGATTGTGCACAAGGGCGATCGTGCCGCGACGACATTGCAAGCCGGTGACGCGATAGAGATCGTCGCGCCGATGCAGGGGGGGTGAGGGTGCTGAACTTCTACGGCCAAGCGCTCGACAGCCGCTTGTTATTAGGCACGGCGCAATACCCCTCACCGGCGGTGCTGGCCGAGGCGGTGCAGAGCAGCGGTGCGCAGATCGTCACCGTCTCCTTGCGCCGCGAGAGCAGTCAGGAGCGCGCCGGTCAGGATTTTTGGAATCTGATCGAGGGCATGGGCACGCGGGTGCTGCCCAATACGGCGGGCTGTCACAGTGTCAAAGAGGCGGTGACCACCGCGCACATGGCGCGTGAGGTTTTCGATACCCCGTGGATCAAGTTAGAGGTGATCGGCGAGGAGGACACCCTGCAGCCGGACGTGTTCGGCCTGGTGGAGGCGGCGCGCATCCTCTGCGAAGACGGCTTCGAGGTCTTTCCCTACACCACCGATGATCTGGTGGTGGCGGAGCGACTGATGGCCGTGGGCTGTGAAGTGCTGATGCCCTGGGGCGCGCCGATCGGCAGTGGCCGCGGGCTGAATAACCCCTACGGCCTGCGCACCCTGCGCGCGCACTTCCCGGGCGTGCCGCTGGTTGTGGACGCGGGCATCGGCTTGCCCTCGCACGCGGCGGCGGCCATGGAAATGGGCTACGACGCGGTGCTGCTCAATACAGCCGTGGCGCGTGCCGGAGACCCAGCGCGCATGGCGCGGGCCTTCTCCCAGGCCATCGAAGCCGGCCGCAGCGCCTTTGAGGCGGGGCCCATCGAATCCCGCGACATGGCAGAACCCTCGACGCCCGTGATGGGCAAGGCATTTTTATCATGAGTCAGTTTCC
>JAWSVD010000446.1:0-6148 GCA_033852095.1 Granulosicoccaceae bacterium
GCTTTGGCGTCTACTCCACGGCCGATGATGCGCTGGCGTTACGTGACGCGGTGGCACACGCCATTCAAATATTTCGCTAGAAAAGCCCTGCGCCAGTCGAGAATCCAAGGAACGCCATGTCTGCTTTGTACAAAGAGATACTGATCACTCACTACAAAAAGCCGCAGCACCGGGGCAATTTGCAGGGGGCGACGCACACCTGCCGCGGTCGCAACCCCAGCTGCGGCGACGAGGTCGAGGTGGCTGTCTTCTACTGCGGCGACGCCCTGCAGGAGGTCAGGTTTGAGGGTCGGGGGTGCTCTATTTGCATCGCCTCGGCGTCGATGATGAGCTGTGCGGTGGAGGGATTGGACGTGCCGGCTGTCAGGCAGCTCTGCGACCGTGTCAAAACGAGCTTGTTGGCCGGGGCGGGTGCTGAACTCCCCGCGTCGGTGGCGGCGCTGGGGGCGGTGCTGGCCTATCCCGCGCGGCGGCGCTGCGCGCTGCTGTGCTGGGATGCGTTGCAGGAGGCGATGCAGCGAGCGCAGGACTAAAATAGGCGGCCGTTGTTGCGCAGCAGTTGTTCACACACGCCGCTGCATCAAAACGGGCCCTTGCTACTCGGCGTTCTAGCGCTGCCGATGGGCTATTGTCGAGCGCTTCCGGTGTGCCATGAAAAGCCAAAATGACAGCAATATCAAAAGGTTGCTAGGATCGATGCTACCGGATCCCTTGATCACCGTCTCGACGCCGAGCGGGTCTTCTTGTTCTACTTCGAACACGGCTCCGGGGTCTCGGATGTTGCCGTTTATGCCAAAGTCCACGGCGGCGCGGCCGTCAGTTGACATTCGGTCGGCGTCGTTGGGGCCACCGTCCTCCAGGCTGAGCCTGATGCATTGATGGCCCGCGCTAAGCCCTGCCTGCCAGCTTGAATGTTGCGCAGCAGGGCATTTGCCCCTGTCACCGGACAGCGCGGGTGCAGAATGAATTTTGTTCAGCCCGTCCACAACATAGGGTTGCCATCCGGTGGCGACGTGAAACTTCTGGTAGACGGCGTGTTCTGGCAGTGCTGCTTGCAGCGGTAGCACCACAGTGGTGGTAGCGCCTGCATAAGGAAGACCGCGAACCTCGAAGTCGAAAATGCTCGAATGGGGCGCAATGTTGACAGAGTCTGCGGCGTCCAATTCTAAAGCGGTGTGTGATTCTATGTCGCTCAAGGCAATGATGGCTTGATTGTCGCGGGCGTTGCGGGCGATGGCACCCAGCCGCATCACCACGCCGCTGTCCGCCCCGATCAGATACGCGGTGTTGTTGCCTGAAACGGTCTGCAATTTGTTTGCTGCCGAGGGGTTTATAGATGCATTTAGATTGCCATCGACGCTGTCGACGATGCCATCGCCGTCGGCGTCGCCAGTTTCCAGTGTGCTTCCCGTTGCTGAGATCACCCGCACGGTCATTTCCGCCATCGCCTGCTGCTCATTGCGGCGAACAATCGCTCGAGCGGAGATGTTCCTGCCTGCTGCAAGGGTGCTGGGGTCAAAAATCAAGCTGTGTGAAACGGGGTTGGCTTCTGTCGCGTGCTGCAGGATATTGGATGAGGTGGTGCTCCAGTCAAAGTAGCTGATGTGTTCGGGGGCCGGGTTTGCTATCTGTACCGTCAGCGTCACTGGGCCCTTGTCGCGGTCAATCGACTGAATCTGTACTCCCTGTTGTTCGATGCTGAGATAAACCACCGGGTGAGTGTGCACCCGGTCTATCAGGGACTGAGCAATAACAATGAGCTCTTGTTCAGTGCGGGGAGCGGGGCGCTGACGCACCAGTGCGGCCGCCAGCGCCGCCGCATGCTCGGCGGCGATGTGGGGCATCTGTGCGACTGCAGATATCTGCTGCAGTAGCTCAGCGCTATCGGTTGTGTTGCCGGTGAATAGATCGACGGCGCTGCCCAGAACATCGCTGACCGTGTTGCTCTCATCTATCAGCGCCTGTATTGCACCCGCGTGGGTGGGTGGTGGCTGCGTTGCAGCGATGGCTTGTTGGTAGCGTTTGGTATTGTCTACCTCTAAGCTCTGCACACCGATAAGGCGAAGTTGATCGATCAGTGTCTCGTCGGTTTCGCTGCCGCCGGTGTTGATCTTGAGCACGATGTCAGCGGTACGGTTGGCTCTGTCAATGATGGCTTGCAGTTGCGCGAGTGTGCTTGGCACCGGCGTGGCCGCGGCAATACTGTCGTTGTAGTAGATCTCTCTGCCGGTGATTGTGCCGCTGACGCCTTCAGTGATCAGGGCCGAGAGGGTGGCAGGAAGCTGTTCTACGAGCTGTAATATCTCATTTTGGTCTTGCACAAGGACGTTAATGATTACTTGCGTGCTGAGGATTCCATCGCTCAGCTGAATATCGAGTGCGTAGTTTTGCAGTATCTCAAAATCAATGGGACCGTTGACACTCAGCCTGCCATCACTGTCGAGCAAAAAGGGTGAAGACGCGCTCAGCAGGCTCCAGTGCAGTGCATCGTTTTCCGGATCAGAACCACTCAACTCACCGAACACGGTCGCGATGGGGGAGAATTCATTCAGATCGACGCTCTGAACAGCAATCACTGGGGCCTCGTTGACGTCGGCGACCGTTATTGTCAGCGAGCTAGTCGCCGCATTGCCTGCCGCGTCAACTGCCTCAATGGTGAGTACATGGTCATTGTCAGCATCACCGTCGGCGGGGGACTCCGCATCGGGTGGCGTACTGAAACTCAACAAGCCTCTTTGCGAATCAATTGAGAATAGCGCGGCATCTCCGCCATCGATCAGGCGCCAACTGAGGCTGTCGTTGGTGTCGGGGTCATTTGCAGTGGCCTGATAGGCCGCGCTTGTGTTCTCCAGTATCGTCACTTGGGTAGCGGAGGTAATTGTGGGTGCTGTGTCGTTGATGTCCGTGACGGTGACGGATACATTGTGATCCTGAGTGTGGGCAGCGCTGTCCGTGCCCCGGGCAGTTAAGCTGTAGACATTGTTCACCGCACCAATGCCGGGGGATTCGAAATCCAGCGCGCTGACTGACAACAGCCCACTTGCAGAGTCGATGCTGAACAGGCCGGAATCGTTTCCCGCGACTAGGGAAAAAATGATGGGGTCATTGGTGTCCGGGTCTGAGGCGACGGCAGTGTAAATGGCTCCGCTGCTGCCCTCTGCAACCACCACAGTTCCCGCGGAGCTGAAGCTGGGGCCGTTGTCATTGCTGTCGGTGATAGACACTTGCAGATTCAGCGCCGTGCTGTGGCTGGCCGTGTCAGTGGCCTGCAGCAGCAGTTCGTAGACGTGGTCGCCGTTGGCGTCGTCGGGGTTTTCGAAATCCGGTGGCACGCGAAACAACAACTCACCGGTGCTGCTGCTGAGCTCAAACAGAGCTGCGTCGGCACCCCCGATAATTAGGTAACTCAAGCTTTGAGCCGGACTGTCATCTTGGTCTGGGTCGGTGGCTGCAGCGAGATATCCCGAGGCATAATTGTCTTCTGCCAACATGACACTGCTCTGGCTGATGAATACTGGTGCTGTGTCGTTGGTGTCGAGAAGCAGCAGGTTTAATGTGATTGTGCCGACTAGGGTGGCTGAGTCGGTAGCACTGAGAACAAGTTGATAGATGTTGTCGCTGTCCGCGTCCGCAGGGTTCTCTCGGTCGAGCGGTTGCACAGCCGTGAGTAGGCCGCTAATGGCGTCCACCGCGAACAATGCAGCATCGGCGCCGCTTGCGATCGCGTAGGAAACGGTATCGTCGCTGTCGAGATCACTGCTGCTGAGCTGGTAGCCGGTGTCGGTCTGTCCCTCGTCGAAACTGTGGCTGCCCGCTGAGGTGATCACCGGGGCGCTGTCGATCACGTCACTGACATCGATGCTGAAGGAGGTGATAGCGCTGAGAGAACCGGAGTCGATCGCTTGAAGCGAAATCTGGACGTTTCCCACGTCGGCCTGCAAGGGGGTGCCGCTGAGTGTGTTGCTGCTGATGCTCAGCCAGCCCGGTGCGCTGAGTAAACTGTAGGTGATGGTGTCGCCAATGTCCTGGTCTGAGAACGCATCCGTGGGCACACTCAGGCTGAAGCCCTGGTCCTCGACGGCGATCTGATCGGCGATGCCTTGATCGACTGCGGGTGCGTCGTTGCTGTTGTCGACCGTGAGTGAGAAGGAGGTGCTCACCTGGGCTGCGGAGGTGTCAGCGGCTGTCAGCGAGACCACATGGCTGCCGACCTGTTGGTTGTTGGCCGTGCCTGAAAAAACATGTGTCGCTGGATCGAAGCTGAGCCAGCTGGGCAGAGAGCCTGCCGTTAGGCTCAGGGAATCGCCTGTGTCCTCGTCGCCAAAAACATCGCCGGGCACACTGAAGCTGAAGGGCAGATCCTCGGTGACGGTTTGTTCGACCATGCCCTGATCGATGAAGGGGGCATCGTTGTCATTGAGCACAGTCAAGCTGAAACTGTCCGAGACGGAGCGGCCGGTGGCATCGGTCGCGGTGATGGTGAGCGAGTAGGTGCCTACCTGGGCGTTGTTTGCCGTACCAGAGAGTGTGCTGCCGCCAGTGAAATTCAGCCAAGCGGGCAGCGAGGACACGCTGAGGGTCAGGCTGTCTCCGTCTTCATCGCTGAAGGCGTCGCTTGGCATAGCCGCACTGAAGAGGCTGTCCTCTGTGGCGACATAGTCCGGTATGCCTTGATTCACCTCGGGGTCGTGCTCGCGGTCGAAGACCCAGTATTCACCGCCGCTTTGCACTTGGCTCCACGATGCACAAGCAGATCCATGGCTGAGGTAATAGAGTGAATTGAATGAAATGAAAAATCCGTGCCTTGCGAAGGCAGCACTTCTAGTCGTGATTTCGCTGCTGCCGTCGCCGATTAGCCCGTCTGTTAAATATGTACTTGTTTGATAGTGACGGTATTGGATTTCATAAATTGAATTATTGTATGAATCAATTCTAAGAACCGTGTGGGCGTTGCTACCGTAACAATTGGTGTAGCTTGGCAAAGAAATCTCGATCACGGCATTCGGCCAATTGCTGAGGTCGAGCAGGTTTTTGGTGGATCCACCGCTTAGTTCGCCAGAGGATGGCAGTGAACCGGAGTAATCAGCTGTATTACGGTCGTAGTTGTCGCTGACTATGTCGGCGTGGCTAAGCGCTGAGTGGCACAGGGTGATTAATAATAAAACCATGGCCGAGAAGGCACCAGAAGGTGGTCTTACAGATGTCTTAATCATTTGCAAGACCTACATAAGGACGTAGAACACGTTTGTGCTTGCTCCGCTGAGCGCCGACAGAAAATGACTTGTTTAGTCTGATTGAATAGCGCATGGCCCTGTTTATGTCTCCAATTTCCTGTGGATGTATTGCGATTTGTCGTTTTAAATTGACCTGTTTAAATCAATTAATCGATTCATTCTGCGTTTAGGTATGGCGTTCTCAGTTGCATATTTTATGCGCGAATTGAAATTGTTCAGGACTGTCTGGGTCTGAAAGGGGGAACTTGGCCAAAACTGGTCAAGACATGAGGTGGCTAGTTGAGCTGGAGGTGATTGGGCGAAGCTTGGCCTCTTACATCGAATCCAGGGTGATAAAGGTGGAGGGTCTATGTTTCACTCAACAGTGACTCCACGGGTGAATCAACGCTGTTTACTGTGGATCTCTACACTGACCCTGTGTCGGCGTTGCGCGAGCTGAGAATTCCTAGCCCAGTATTCAAATGGCCAAGCGGCTCTCCCGTGGGTGGGGCCACGATGTTGCTCTGCTCTTAGGCAGCCATTTTCTCGATCGTTTCTTCTACCTTGTCCAGCCAAGTGTCACAGAGGCGGTTTTCCTCTGCGCAAGCCCATGCGCCGTGTTCTTGCCAGTTCGGCAGCGTTGCCGCCAGTTGGCGGTGCATCTCGGCGAGGTGTTGTTCTTCCTCTGCTAGGATCGCACGCACGCTGACCGGGCTGTTGGCGGCTCGTAGCTGATCCTGATAGGCGCTGTAGACAAGGTCAGCTTTGACCTCAATGGCGTAGGTGACCAGCAGGTAGGCGGCGTATTTGAGCTCGCGCCCTGCGAGGCCGAGGCTATCCTGCAAGTAGCGTGATATACGCATGTCCAGTCGCTGCAGGTAGCGGTAGCTGTCCAGCGGCGCCAGCACTGAGACGGGCTTGTAGTCCTCGAAACC
>JAWSVD010000447.1:0-446 GCA_033852095.1 Granulosicoccaceae bacterium
GAACGGGAGGAGACCATATACGGCCCTACAGGGCCCAGTGCTGCATCGAAACCGTAGGGCGAATAAGCGCAGCGCATCCGCGTATCTCGGTGCGAAACCGTGCGGTGGATGCCGCAGGCTACGGCTGTAGCGGGCAGACGCCACACCAATTTGCCACGAAATTCGCGTACACCTTGGTGACTTCCAGCAGGGAGTCGAGCTCCACGTACTCGTCAAAGCCGTGGATATTCTCACCGCGCGGGCCATACACCAGCGTAGGCGTTTTTTGGTAAAGGCCAAAAAATCGCGCGTCGGTGGTTGCCGTGAGCGGGGTGGCGTTCAGTGGGCGATTGGCAATGGCGAGATGGGAATCACGCAGGGTGCTCTCTGCGTCACTGCCTTCTTCCAGGTAATAGCCTTCCGCGAGAAAACCGTGGTAGTTGATTTTTGGCGCGCAAGCCTTGAGT
>JAWSVD010000447.1:570-6138 GCA_033852095.1 Granulosicoccaceae bacterium
TGGTTTCGCCGCTCTTCGTATTGGCGCAGAGAAGCAATCAGCGGCCCGGTGCACTCGATCGCATTACCCACGTCGCCCGCTTTAAGCGCGTGCGCCGGCTCACCGAACAACTCCACCTGAAACCAGATCACGCCGATCTGTGCTCTCACGAGATCATTGAAGGGCTCGCCAATGAGGGCCGCGTCAGCTTTATAACCCGCTGCTAGGCAAGCCAGCGCGCCGTTGCCGGTGCACTCTTCCTCGACAACTGATTGCAGGTAGACGGGCGCGTTGGGTTGTAAACCAAGTTGCTTCAACGCTTCAAGTGCATACACCTTGGCACTCAAGCCGCCCTTCATGTCGGCGCTGCCACGACCGTACAGGCGACCTGAGTCCACATAGGGCTGATAGGGTGGTTTTGTCCAGCGCTCCAGCGGGCCCTCGGGCACGACATCAATGTGACCGTTCATGATCAGCGAGCGACCAGAGCCGTTGAGGTTGCCAAAGGTGCCCACCACATTGATCGCGTTCTCATAGCTGACCGTCACGGGTGAAAAACCCGGCAGGTGGGCAATTTTGTCCAGCTCCACCTTGAAGCAATCAACTCCCGCGCCCAGCTCACGCATTTTTGTGGCCATGAGCTGCTGCGCAGGGGCCTCTTTTTCCCGGGTCGACGGCACGCTGACCAAATCTTTCAGAAAATCCAGCTGTTGCTCGAACAAAGAGTCGATTGCGCTGTTCAATGATGTTGTAGGCATAGGAATCACTTTATGTGTCGCTGATAGATAGACCATTAAGGAGGCTAAGCACGCTCTGTCATAGGGCGTGGCAGCGTAGGCGTTGTACTCAACGCATCGAATCCCGCAATTGATACCAGGCGTAGGTGGCTTCGGAAGCCATGAGGCCAATTTTGCCAAAGGCGTAGGAGAGGCCGAAAGAATCCGCCAAATCGCGGTATCTGTCGTCTTTGTCCGCGATGGCTGCACCGATCAATTCGCCGGTGATGTTGGTGGCCGCTACGCCGTGTCCGCCGTAAGCTTGGCCGTACCAAACCCCAGGTTTTTCTTGGCCGATCTGAGGCATTTTGTGTGCGGCCCAGCTCATGTAGCCCTTCCAGCCAAAATCCACCTTCACGCCCTCGAGCTGGGGGAATACTTTGACCAAATCATTGACCAGATCAAAGGCCATCTCTTTGTTTGGGTTGGCCGTGATACGGCCGCCCCAGAGAATGCGAGAGTCCGGCAGCGGTCGGTAATAATCAAAGGCGTAACGTGTGTCGTATATCGCGCACTTGGTGGAGAAGGCGTCCATGAGCCGATCCCCCAATGGCTCTGTCGCCATGACAAAGGTGGCGATGGGCAGCATGGAGCGCGCCAGTGGTTTGTACATGCCGTCCATGTAACCGCCACAGCAGACCACAATGTCTTTGGCCTTTATCGCCCCGTTCGCTGTATGCACCACTTTGACAGCATTGTCCGTGTCTAAGTGGGTGACGGGGGTGTCTTCATGGACAGTGCCGCCTTGCTCGGCGATCGCCCGCGCCAAGCCTTGCGTGTATTTCAAGGGGTGGAAGTGAAAGGCGTTCTTTTCGTGCAGTGCACCGTGGTACAGCGGTGAATTGACCGTTTCCCGCAAGGCATCGGGCGACACGTAATCGAGCTCAACGCCCATTTTGTCGCTCATAAAGGCTTGGTGTTTCTTCAGGATATTTTGATCCTTAAACCAGTTGCACAACAACACGCCATCCCACTGGGCGTCGCAATCGATGTTGTATTTTAGGATGCGCTGGCGAATCAGTTCGATACCGTCGGTGGTGTACTTGTACAAGTGCTTGGCCCTAGCCTCACCAAGCTTTTTCACTAAGCTGTACTCGTCGCGGGAATAGCCGCCAAACGCAAAGCCGCCGTTGCGACCGGAACAGCCGTGGCCCACGTGATTCGCCTCGAGCACGGCGATATTTTTCACACCGCGCTCTACCAAGCTCAATGCAGTGGAGAGGCCGGCGTAACCTCCGCCGATGATGCAAACATCGTATTCTGCCGACTCAGACAAGGCCGAGTAGCTGTTCGCATCGACTGGCGCGGTGTCGGTGTAGTAGCTGTGAATGGTTTCCACTGTGTTGCTCCCAATGTGTTTCGGTGTGTAGAGGTGGTGCAGGCTCCGAAAGTGTTTCGGAGCACTGCGCTGCACAAGTTTCTGTGCAGAAGGTCTGTCTAGGCGGCGATAAGGAACAGCGCAACCATGGATATAGCCGCAGCAATCAGCACATAGGGAAGCTGCGTCAGTGCGTGATCCATGGCATCGCAACCTGTGGCTGTAGCAGACAGAACTGTGGAATCTCCGTAGAAACACGCGTGGCTACCGAAGGCGCCGGCGGAGATAATGGAGCCGATGAGCAACGGTGTGTCCACACCGACTGATTGACCAAGGGGCAAGATGATCGGGAAGGCGACTGCGTACATGCCCCAGAAACTGCCCGTTGCGAAGGCGATCAGAGACAAGGTGGCGAAGGTAATAGCTGGCAGCAAAGCGGCAGTCATATAGGGCGTGACGGACTCGATCACGAAGTTGGCCAGGCCCAGGCTTTCGTTGACGTCTTTGAGCATGAAGGAAGCGACGATGATCGCGATGGCAGGCACCATACCTTTGAGGCCTTCCATGGAGCTATCAAACATTTCGGAGATACTGACCAAGCGCTGAGACGCGTAGAGCAGGTAAGTGACGATCAACGCACAGACAACACCTTTGAGCACGTCGATGCCGAAGAACCAAGTGAAGAACAACAGGCTGGCGATGGGCAGCAAAAAATTGATCAGCTTGGGGTTGCCGCCTTCAGCCGTTTCTACGCTGAGTGCTTCGCCTTTCAAGGTGACGGTGGATTCACCGCGCGCTGCTTTTTCTTCGGCGCGTTTCATCGGGCCGATCGCAGGGATGAAGTTCAGCGCTACCATCAGCACGATCACCATGGTGACGATGGGGTAGATCATGTAGGGGATGGCGTCGATGTAGACAGCCAAACCCTGGCCAGCTTCCGCTACGTTGTTCGATTCCAACAAGCCGCTGACGTAGATAGCCCAAGTGGACAGGGGAATGAGCACGCAGATGGGGGCGGCGGTGGCGTCAACCACGTAGGCCAGCATTTGACGGGAGACTTTGTACTTGTCGGTCAGGCCCTTCATGGAGGAGCCAATGGTCAAGGCATTGAGGTAATCGTCAATGAAGATGATGATGCCCATCACCCAAGTGCCCAGAAGCGCTGATTTGCGATCTTTGACGAACCGAGCCAGCGCCGTGCTAAAACCTGCTGAGGCGCCGGAGCGAATCAGCAAAGATGTCAGAGCGCCAAACAAGCCAACGGTTAAGATGATCCAGCGGATGACATCGTCGCCCAGTACTTTCAAAGCACTGTCGATGGTCGCGTTTAAGCCGGCGCTGCCACTGAGCATAAAATAGCCCAGTACGGCACCGCCGATCAGCGGCTCCAGCGCGCGTTTAGACATGATTGCCAAAATAACAACGGCGGTCGTGGGGATTAAGCTAATCCAACCCATGTGTTCCATGTAATTCTCCTTCAGTTATTATCGCTCGGCTTTGCTCTGGGGCAATTTCTTCACTTTTTACAGTGGCCTGTTCTTGGCGAACGGCGATAACGGTTGTGATGATTCAGATTTTCACTCGTCTTTTGGGCGCGTGCCCCGTGTGATGTATGTGTGTTGCGCTAATTGCTGAATGAGCAATTGTGCTTCTCGGCCCTTTGTTTTGAAGTGGCATCAAGTTTATGCAGCTATGGCAACAGGAGATATACACCCAAGGGATTAGCGAGTTCACAGGAAAACCGGCACTAAAATGTGAACTGTGACTCGCGGTGTAGCCCAAGGCATGTGATTGCCTGGGGTTATTTGAAATTAGATGTCTATTGATACGCGCGTGCGGATCTATGCGTCACTAGGGGAAGGTGGGCTGAAAGTCCAGCCCGTTTTGATTAGGTGCTGACGCAGTGGCCGAGGAAAGGCCAGCTATAGGCAAGCAATGGATCTAAACAATGGCGTTACTTTGCTGGCTGTAGATCGTATTGAACAGCTCTGCCTGTGAGCTGATGTTCATTTTGCGATAGATATTGCGACGGTGCACCTTCACCGTTGCATTGGATATGTTCAAATTTAAACTGATCGACAGGCTGGAATGGCCGCGCAAAATAAAGGCGGCGATTTCTTGCTCTCTGTCGGTCAAATTAAAGAGCTCGGCTGTCTTTCGGTAGTCAGCCAGTGGATTGGGTTGTGGTTGCTCTTCAGGGGTATTCACGATATCCGACATGGCCAGGGAATAGCTCTTTACCAGCGGCGCTAGGGCCGGCACAAGATTGTCGAAATGTTTGATTTCTGCCGCGCTGAATTTCTTCTGATCCCCGTCTCGTCCCAGTGAAAGCTCCACAGAAGTCTTTTCGTCTAAGCGTGAAAAGCAGCCCATTTCGTCCACCATGCCGGTGCCGTTGAAATAACGCCGGTAATATTCTGTTTGCCGAAAACGATCCGGTGCGATCTCGCGCAAGGTGTAGGCCCTGTCGGTGTAACCGGCCATGGCTTTGCAATAGAAGGGGTCCAGTCGGTAGGACTTGGACAAATAATGGGTAGAGAACACCTGCCAATTGTTATCGTCGGGAATCCACTTGAACAGGATTTCAGGAGACTTTGTTGCGGAGTAAGCCAAGATCACCACGTTGTCGGCGGCAAAGTGTTGCACCAAATAGGTTTTTAGCAACTCAGCGAATTTATCGTCTTGGGCATGCGTGTGCAGCTGGCCGAGCAACCGTGTTGTCTCTCGCATAACGCGCTCGCCTCTGGGCCCAAGAATTTGTAATACAGCATTAAAACACGCTTTCCATTGCGCTGTCTTAAGCCCGTCCTACCCATTTGAACTGGCATAGACCGCAGTTGCACAATGCCGACCAGCTCAATGAATTTGAAATATGTTGGGCCGCGAGCTTGCTGCTTCACTGAGTGCTTACAAGCGTCCACGCAGTGGCAGCGCCGTGTCGTCTTTCATTTGCTCCATCACAATCTGGCTCTGCACCCGCCCAATGGCGGGGTGGGGCAGCAGTACCGCCTGAATTAAACGGTTTAGCGCTGCCAGATTCTCGCAAAACACACGGAATATGTAGTCGGCTTCGCCGGTGAGGGTCCAGGCGGCAACTATTTCAGCCTGCTGATTGACCAGCGTTTGTATGGACCTGTGCGTATCAGCATTCTGCGCGTCGGTCTGTATTTGGATAAAGGCCTGCACGTTGAGGCCAAGCAGCGCCGCGTCGAGCCTGGCGGGGGTGTTCAGGATGTAGCCCTCGGCCTCCAGACGCTGACGCCGTCGACCTATCTGCGATCCGGACAGGTCCAGCTTCTCGGCTATTTCTGCTGAGGGGGCCTGCGCGTTCTTTTGCAGCAGGTCAAGAATGGCGATGTCTTTGCTGTCGAGTATTGTCATGCGTTCAGATTGCACTGTTTGTTTAATCAATGCAATCTGTACGCGGAATACATGCCAAACATCTGTTGTGTCGCGCAGTGTTCGCGCATGGCGTAGCGTAAAATAGCGAAAAAC
>JAWSVD010000447.1:6194-7044 GCA_033852095.1 Granulosicoccaceae bacterium
GGGTGCTGTTTGCCAAGATGGGCTACCTGCACACGGCCACGCACAAAAGCAAAAACATCGAGCTGTGGCAGCAGGGCGACATCACCTACGTATTAAACAATGAGCCCGGCAGCGCGGCGATGCGCTTTGTGGAAGAGCACGGCCCCTGCGCGCCATCGATGGCGTGGCGCGTGGTGGATGCACAGCACGCTTTTGAGCATGCAGTGAAGAAGGGCGCCACACCCTATGAAGGCGACGACAAAACCTTGGACGTGCCCGCCATTGAAGGCATTGGCGGCTCGTTGATTTATTTTGTCGACAAGTACTACGAACAGAACCCCTACAACGAGGAGTTCAACTGGGTGGCAAAAACGCACCCCATCGGTGTTGGCTTTCACTACCTGGACCACCTCACGCACAACGTGCACAAGGGCAACATGGACGTGTGGTTTCGCTTTTACAGCGAGCTTTTTGGCTTCAAAGAAATTCGATTTTTCGACATCGAAGGAAAATTCACCGGCCTGCTGAGCCGTGCATTGACATCACCCTGTGGGCGCATCCGCATCCCCATCAACGAGGACCGCGGCGAAACGGGGCAGATCGTTGAATACCTTAAACGCTACAAGGGCGAGGGAATCCAGCACATCGCAGTCGGCACGGATGACATCTACGCGGCGACAGATGAAATCGCCTCCCGCGGCATCAGCTACATGAAAGGGCCACCACAGGCTTATTATGAAAACAGCAAAACACGGGTCAAGGACCATGAGGAACCACTCGACCGCATGGCGAAACACGGCATCATGATCGACGGCGAAGGGGTGCTCGGCGGCGGCGAGACCCGCATCTTGCTGCAAATATTCTCCAAGAC
>JAWSVD010000448.1:0-236 GCA_033852095.1 Granulosicoccaceae bacterium
GGCTGAAAGCCGCGCCAAGGTGCAATTGATGTCGCGCTACTTGCAGGCCGGGGCGGCCCTCAGCCATTCGGTCGAACGGGGCCGCCGCCCCACGGGCGGAGCTCACGCAGATATGTGCACGGTACCCGGGAGGTGAAACTGCGTATTGTTGTCGCCGGAGGGCAGGGGTAGTCTGTGCGCTCTCCCGTTCACAGAAGCACAGCATGGCGAATCTCCCCGCAGAGGCAATGACCGGC
>JAWSVD010000448.1:242-1940 GCA_033852095.1 Granulosicoccaceae bacterium
CCATGAGTTTGTGGTTTGTCTCGGCGGCGGTGCTGGTTGAGATGGGCGCGGAAGTGGCGCTGAGTGCAGCGGCTAAGGCGGGCCTCAGCTCCGCGGTGCAGGGCGGCTTTGTGCTGGGTGCACTGACAGTGGCGATCAGTGGTATTGCCGATCGGCTCGACCCGCGGCAGGTGTTTGCGGTGTCGATCCTGATTGCCGGCGCCGCCAACCTGTGCCTGCTGTGGGTGCCCATTGGTGGAGCAGAGGCGATTGCACTGCGGGCGGTCACCGGCTTTTTCCTGGCCGGGGTCTACCCCGTGGGGATGAAGATAGCCACGGGCTGGGGGGAGCGCGACCGTGGCCTATTGGTCGGGGTGTTTGTCGGCGGGTTGACGATGGGCACGGCCGCACCGCACCTGCTCGCCTGGTATGGTGGCGCGGATTGGCGGGTCACCGTGATGGTGGCCACGGGCTTGGCCGTGCTCTCCGCCTTACTGGTATTGAGCACCCGCACGGGGCCTTTCCACGCTGTCTCACCCGCGTTTCAGCCGCGTGCCCTGTGGCTGGCGTGGACAGACAAGCGCATTCGCCGCGCCTACGGTGGGTATCTGGGGCACATGTGGGAGTTNNTACATCTACTGGGCCTGGTTGGGGCTGGCGCTGCAGCAGAGTTTCGCCCTGCAGCTACCGGCAGCTGAGGCGCTGTCCCAGGCCAAGCTGATCACCTTCTTTGCTGTGGCCTCCGGCGTCATCAGCTGTGTCTGGGTGGGGTGGCAGGCAGATCGCCACGGCAAAGCGGAGTTAGCGATTGCCTCGCTTGCGGTCAGTGGCCTGAGCGCGCTGGCATTCGCCTTCGGCTTTGGTGGCCCGGTGTGGCTGCTCAGCCTGATCGCCATCGTCTGGGGCATGGCCGTGATCGCCGACTCGGCGCAGTTCTCTGCGCTGGTGGCAGACTACGCCCCGCCCGAGAGCGCCGGCACCCTGATGGCCTTCCAGCTCGCTATTGGTTTTTCCCTGACCATTGCCACGGTACAGCTGGCGCCGCGTGTGGCGGAGTATGTCGGCTGGCCGATGCTCATGGCGTTGCTGGCGCTGGGGCCTGTGTTTGGTATTTGCAGCATGTGGGGCTTGCGAGCAAAGACTGTTTAAGATCGAGATTCCCATCTCAGGCTTTTTTTGTGAGTAACAAAAACCTTGTATTTTCCATGTTATCTAGGCCCTAAACTTCTCGAGGGGCTGATTTACTGATGTTCACCGAGAGGTAATTATTTCGTGTCGAATTTCGTTGTACGCTTGTGCTAACACGGTCGGTGTCGATGGCTGCTGACGCGTGTGTTTCAGCTAATCAACGAGGGCTAAACAGCTCACTGCTAAGGTGCAGCTGTCAACGTACAAGCATGTGTGTGACTAAAAATTCTGCTAAATCACCAAGTGTCGGTTTGCGGCTGTCTCAATGGCCGTGGTTTTTACTCAGCGCGNNTGCTTAGCGGGTCTGTCTTTGCAGCAGACACCCGGCCTGGCTGGATGCTGCAGGCCAGCGATTTCAGTGGTGAGGTCGTTCGCGGGCGGCAGGACCTCTATGAACGCCTCGACAGTTTTAATGGCGGGCCCGAAGCACATCTCAAAGGGGCCTTTAGCGAGGTCGCTGATTGGCCGCTCGGTGCGATACACGCGGTGTTGTTGCCGCTGGGCACAGTGTTGACTTATGGCACCGCACCC
>JAWSVD010000448.1:2002-2253 GCA_033852095.1 Granulosicoccaceae bacterium
CAGGTAGCGGTAACGTTTTGATCGCTGGCGGCGATCAGAATTACCTCCCAGAGGGGCTTGTCAACGAATCCATCGCTCATGTCAATTTGTTCAACCCGCTGAGCAACGCCATGGACCTGATGCCGCAAAGCATGGCCTACCCGCGCTGGTACCCCACGCTTACGACTCTTGCTAATGGGGAGCAGCTGGTGCAGGGCGGGCGGCTCGCGCAGGGCCTGGCCACTGATGAAACAGGTGTGGTTATCCCAGAG
>JAWSVD010000057.1:0-3347 GCA_033852095.1 Granulosicoccaceae bacterium
GGGCTTCGTTCATCAGAGCGGGGATAACCACTCCCAGATAGTGCATGCCTGTGGCCCGCGTGGCGCGAATCTCTGGCCACCAGCGCCGCCGGCTGAAACGCTCGGGGATGACCTGGCAGTTGCCACTGACGACGGTGCCAAAAAAGTGCATGATGCCGGCGTTGACGTGGAACAGTGGCAGCGGGTTGTAGACCCGCTCGGCGCCTTCGTGGATCACGAACTCCCCGCCGCGGTTGCAATACCACGCACCCTGCATCAGCTCGTACTCGTGGCCCATGATGCAGCCTTTGGGTTTGCCCGTGGTGCCGGAGGTGTAGATCAAGCTGGCCTCACTGTTGGGGCTGACCGGGCTGCTCAGAGGCGGGGGAGTGTGTGCTGTGGGTGGTGATAAACGGCATTCAGAGAGCAAGGTGACAGGGATGTCCAGCCCCGATGCCGCGATGCCTTCGCGCAGTTGTTCTTCCAGTGGTGCCACCGTGATGGCCAGCTCAGCGGCGCAGTCGGCCAGTACATAAGCGGCCTCACTGGCGCGGTAATCAGGGTTGAGCGGCACCCACGACACGCCCAGCGTATTCAGTGCCAGCTTCAGCAGCAGTATCTCGGGTCGGTTGCCCAGCAGCACGGCCACCCGGTGTCCGTGGCCGTAACCGGCGAGTGACAGCGCTGATATCATCGCCTCTACGGTGGCCGCCGCCTCACAATAACTCAGTTCCATGCCTTCTGGATGATAGCTGCGGCTGTTGTCGGCTGGCACGGCGAGAAAGCTGTTGTCAGGGTAGCGCAGGGCTGCCGCTTGAAAGCATTGTCCAATAGTGAGCTTGTCGATATCGATCATGGGGCCAGAGCATCCAATCCAGTGATGTCCTAGTTTTGCGCCCGCGCCGGTCGAGGTCAAGGGTAGAGCGAGTTTCGGGGTGCATAAAGACCTGCGCGGCACGCTCTCACTGCGCAGGCCTCTAACGCGCAAACTCCTAGAGCAGATTCATTTCGTGCTCTAATTGCACATGATTAAAAAAAAATGTTATTGCCCGTGGTTTTCCTTGCCGGCGCGCTGAGCTATCACCTGCTTCGCCCGGCCGTGGTGGAACACTACCTTGTCCCTTATAAGAGCTTGGCGATCACGGCTGTGCCGGTTGATCACCCGCTAAAATCCTACGAGCGAGCGCTGTTGGCCAAGCCTGTCACGCAGAACGATGGCGCTATTTGTGGCGCGGCTGCGGTGCAGGCTGTGTTGCAAAGTTTTGGTCTGCAGCGTGATCAGCGCGAACTGTTGGACAGCAGTCAGGTCATCGACGCCGAGCAGGTGTATGTCCGTGGCATGACCTTGGATCAGCTGGCGGCGCTGATGGCGGAGCAGGGCGAGTACACGGTGCAGGTAATCCGGCCTCGGTCGTTGCCAGAGCTGCGCGCGGTGTTGGCAAGGCTGGCGGACCCGCGCTTCAGGGCCATAGTGAATTACAGCCGCATGCCCTTGACCGGTGAAAACATCGGGCATCACACGTCTATATTGGCTTTCGACCCGCTAACTGATATGGCTGTTTTGCAGGATGTCACGCCGGGTTACGGCAATTATCGCTTGCCCCTAGCGGTTGTCTTGACGGCCATCATGACGCCCGATTCGGACACGGGGGAGCAGCGTGGGCTGGTGTTGGTCTCTGCGGGGAATTAGCGAGAGCTGGGCAGGGCCACATGATCATGTGGCTGAAGCGGTTCATTCCTTTGCTGCACCCTCCATCACCTAAAGCAATGGAGGGCGGCGCCTCCCTGGTCCTCTGTAGCAAGCGCTGAGTGCATCAACGCTTTCTACAGCAGCTGTTGTTGAGACTACAGCGCGATAGGTTTTCTGAATATCCCATCAATGCGGCAGCAACGGGCTGCACGCTGTTGTAGGCGGTCGCACGGCTTTGATTGCAGTATGCTCTGTGTGGGTTCACACAAAACGACAGGGGGTCACATGGCGTCAGAGCTGGTGACGATGATCAATGGCTTGTTGTTAGTGGCGACAGCTGACAATGCAATAGACGAACATCTACATCGCTGTTTGGCCGAGGGCGGTCGCACCGTGCTGTTGGCCGAAAGTCGTGAGGAGTATGTGGCCCGCGCCATGTCTGCGGAGCGGGTGGCATCAGAGAGTGCGGCGGCGATCACGGCGACCATAATGCAAGCCCGAGGTCTCGCTGGGCCGGTGTTGCTGGCGGTCGACGAGGAGATCGGCGGCATCCAACGGCTGGCGCACATGATACCGCCGCTGCCTGCACTGGAAGACATCCTTGCGGCGACGAATGCGGAACTCGACGCGGCGTTCACTGCGCATGCGCAACAGGCCAAGGCGCTGGGGGTAAACACCTTCCTTGCGCCCATTGTCGACACCCTGAGCGGTGCCAACCCCTGGTTGCAGGGCCGCACTGTCTCGGCCGACGTGTCGGTAGTGGCGCGAATCAGCGAGCGCTACGTGCGTGCGCTGGAGGCGGCAGCAGTGATGGCAGTGGTCAAACACTTCCCGGGGCACCCGTGTGTGCCGCTGGATCCCGCAGTGGACGAGGCCTCCACCGTGGTGGCGGATGCTGAGCTGTTGCAGTGGGGCTATCCGGCCTTTGCGGCGAGCATAGCGGCAGGTGCCGGCGGCATGATGCTCGGGCCTGCGCCAGTACCGGCTATCGATGCCAGCGCACCGGCGACTTGCTCGCGGCCGGTGGTGGAGCTGTTGCGGGGGCGTTTTGGCTTTAGTGGTTTGGTGGTCAGCGACGGCTTGGGTGCAGCGGCCACTGCGGCGGGCAGGCCCTTGGTGGAGGTGGCGGTGCAGAGCCTGAACGCAGGTGCGGAACTGTTGCTGGTGGGCTCAGGCGATTATCTGCCTGCTTTCAGTGAGGGCATAGCGGCAGCGGTGCGGGCGGGGCAGTTGCCCGAGCAACGGTTGCGGCAAGCGGCTGACAAGGTGCAGCGTTGTGTGGCGCACTATGCTGCGCCCTGATCTCCGCGTGCAAAACACGGCGCCATCGGTGGAAGCCTATTGCGCGCTGCGGTCCTTGATGGGGTGGGGTGAAATTGATGGAGAGCAAGCCGCACTTGCGCTGGAGAATTCACTCGCCTTTGCCGCGCTCTACGACACCGATCAGCTGGTGGCGATGGGCCGCGTGGTGGGAGACGGCGCGCTGTTCTTCTATGTGCAGGATGTGATGGTGCATCCCGATTCCCAATCCCGGGGCTTGGGAACCGCAGTGATGCAATCGCTGGAGTTGTCGATCGCGGCATTGGCCCGGCCAGGTGCTACGGTTGCCTTGCTTGCGGCGCAGGGGCTAGCAGCCCGTTCAAAAACGACTACCTACTGCGAGCGCGCTGGATTTGGC